>JBNLDE010000083.1:0-26618 GCA_050304175.1 Zhengella sp.
GCTGGCGCCGGCGCCGGCGCCCTCGGCGAATCGGGCTCGATGGACGGGGCCTGGGACAGGAAACCGCTGCCGGTCTCGTCGATCTCGTCCGGATCGTGCCCGCCCTCGCGCATGCGCTGGATGACCGACAGGAGCGGGACATCATATGTTCCGGATTTGGCCCTGGCCTGTTGTTCGTAGATATGGGCGCCCGGCAGGTCTTTCTGCGCGATCGTCTCGAACACCATGCGCATCGGCGTGTGCAGGGCTTCGCCGAATGCGATGCACTCGCGGTTGGCAACCGATGACAGGAACGAGACGGTCGAGCGCGCCGCGCCCGTGATCGCCTTCTTGATGATCTGCTGGTCGTGATCGTTGCCGAGCCGCATCGCGAAGACGGTGTTGCACTGGGAGAGGATCGTCTGGTCCAGTTCGCCCGGGCGCTGGGTGACAACGCCGAGATAGACGCCGTATTTGCGGCCTTCCTTGGCGATACGGGCGATGGCCTGGCGGGTCGGCCAGAAACCGGCGCTGCGGTCGGCTGGAATGTAGCGGTGGGCTTCCTCGCAAACCACCAGCGTCTGGATGGCGCCGTCGCTCGACAGGGCGAGGTCGAAGGCCATGCGGCACAGCACCGACGTCACCGCGTTGACGACCTCGGAAGGCAGGTTCGACATTTCGAACACGCAGATCGGCTTGCCGTCCTGCGGAATCCGGAACACGTGGCTGAGGATGTGGGACAGCGAGTCGCTGATCGTGCGGTTGCCGAACATGAAGCGGAACCGGGGATCGTTGATCAACGATTCCAGGCGATTGCGCAGCGCCTTGAGATGCGGACGCTCGGCCTTGCCTTCGAGCTGGCCGATGCGCTCCTCGATAATCGCCAGCAGGTCGGCCATGCGATAGGGAACCGGCGTGTCGGCGGTCAGCGAGGTGACCTCGCGCTTGATCAGCAGCGAGGCGCTGACCGCGGTGGACCGCTTGAAGCGTTCCTTTGCGATCGGGATATAGTCGCGAAGGGCATCGACCTCGGCGGGAACCGGCGGCTGGCCGCGATAGATCACGTCGACCAGCTCGTCGTGCTTGAACACCCAAAACGGCAGGTCGAGCTTGTTGGCATCGACCGCGATCGCCTCGTTGGGAAAGGCGGTGGAGAATTCCGAATGCGGATCGAGCACGAGAATGCGGATGTCGGGGCGCTTCTCGACGATCTTGCGCAGCAGCAGGGTCACCGCCGTCGACTTGCCGACGCCGGTGGTGCCGACGACCGCGAAGTGGCGCGCCAACAAGTTGTCGATATTGATCAGCGCCGGAATGGCCATGTCCTGCGACAGGTGGCCGATCTGGACCGAGTTCTGCCGACTCGACACGTAGATCGCCTGCAGGTCGGTGGCGCGGATGCGGTGGGCGATCGCGCCCATATAGGGATAGCCGGATATGCCGTTGGAGAAGACCGCGCTGCCGTCCTCCTCCATCCGCACTTCGCCGATCAGCTCGACATAGATATGAATGGTGTTCTGCTCTTCGGAGTGCCATTCCTTCGACGCCGCGTCGACACGGTAGATCAATCCGACCGGGCGGTTTTCGCCCACGCGCATCGAAATCATCTGGCCGACGGCCCAGTAGTCCTTGGAGCCCTTGGCCATGTGCCCGGCCTTCGCGGCGATGATCGCGTGCTCTCCATCGCACTCGATCACGTAGCCTTCGGTGCGGTTGCGCTGGATGATCTTGCCGTCCACCTCGACGGTTTCCAACTCGGAATCTTCCATGTCAAGCAGCGCCTGTTCGCCGATTTCGTCGCCCGTAAGTTCCTTGCGCATGGTCCGATCCATAATGATATCGGCTCGATCATAGGCCCAGTTGGTTAAGCTCCGGTTCCCTCGAACGAATAAATTGCAGTGTTGACGCGCATGCGGCCGCGTGCTTATTGTCCCGCCCATGAAACAGAGCATTCTCGTAGTACGAAGGCGCATGGGCAAGGCGGCGTAGCCGTCTGGCGACAGCAACCCATGCGCGACAACAGGCCCCTCGAAGGGCCTTTTTTATTGGCCAAAATCCAGTTAAACGACCAGCTTCCCCGCACGGGGCGAAGAAACGAACGGAAAGACCGATGGCACAAGGACAAACTGAAGCGGGGCGCCGCGAAATGACGGGCGCGGAAATGGTGGTGCAGGCGCTGAAAGACCACGGCGTGCTCCACGTGTTCGGATACCCGGGCGGCGCTGTCCTTCCCATCTATGACGAGATCTTCCAGCAGGAAGAAGTCCAGCACATCCTGGTGCGCCACGAGCAGGGCGCCGGCCATGCGGCGGAAGGCTACGCGCGCTCGACCGGCAAGCCCGGCGTGATGCTGGTGACGTCGGGACCCGGCGCGACCAACGCGGTGACGGCGCTGCAGGACGCGCTGATGGATTCCATTCCGCTGGTCTGCATCACCGGCCAGGTTCCGACCAGCCTGATCGGTTCGGACGCGTTCCAGGAATGCGATACGGTCGGCATCACCCGCCCATGCACCAAGCACAACTGGCTGGTGAAGGACGTCAACGACCTGGCGCGCGTGCTGCACCAGGCGTTTACGGTTGCCACGACCGGCCGGCCGGGCCCGGTGGTCGTCGACATTCCCAAGGACGTCCAGTTCGCGATGGGCACCTATGTGCCGCCATCGGAGATCAGCAGCCCGAGCTACCGTCCGGTCGTCCAGGGCGACATGGAGAAGATCAAGCAGGCCATCGCCTTGATGGCAAAGGCAAAAAAACCGGTGATCTATTCGGGCGGCGGCGTCGTCAATGCGGGGCCGGAAGCCTGTCACCTGTTGCGCGAACTGGTCGAACTGACCGGCTTCCCGATCACCTCGACCCTGATGGGGCTGGGCGCCTATCCGGCGTCGGGCGAGGCGTGGCTGGGCATGCTCGGCATGCACGGAACCTACGAGGCCAACATGGCGATGCATGATTGCGACGTCATGGTGTGCATCGGGGCGCGTTTCGACGACCGCATTACCGGCCGGCTCGACGCTTTTGCGCCCAACTCCAAGAAGATCCACATCGACATCGATCCCTCGTCGATCAACAAGAATGTCCGCGTCGACATTCCGATCATGGGCGACGCGGGTCTGGTGCTGGAAGACATGGTCCGGTTGTGGCGGGCGGCGGAGCGCGCCGACCGCAAGGCACTGGCGCCGTGGTGGGAACAGATCGAGCGCTGGCGTGCGCGCAACAGCCTGGCCTATTCGCCCAACGCTGACGTGATCATGCCGCAATACGCCATCCAGCGGCTTTACGAAGCGACCAAGAACCGCGACACCTACATCGCCACCGCGGTGGGGCAGCACCAGATGTGGGCGGCCCAGTTCTACGGTTTCGAGCAGCCCAACCGCTGGATGACTTCGGGCGGGCTGGGCACCATGGGCTACGGCCTGCCGGCGGCGCTGGGCATCCAGATCGCCCACCCCGACGCATTGGTGATCGACATCGCCGGCGATGCCTCGGTGCAGATGACGATCCAGGAAATGTCGGCGGCGGTGCAGTACGAGGCGCCGATCAAGATCTTCATCCTCAACAACCACTACATGGGCATGGTGCGCCAGTGGCAGCAGTTGCTGCATGGCAATCGGCTGTCGCATTCCTACACGGAGGCGTTGCCCGACTTCGTCAAACTGGCGGAAGCCTACGGCGCGCACGGCATTCGTTGCTCCAAGCCCGGCGACCTCGACGACGCCATCCAGGAAATGATCGACGTGAAGAAGCCGGTCATTTTCGATTGCGAGGTGGCCAATCTCGCCAATTGCTTCCCGATGATCCCGTCCGGCAAGGCGCATAACGAAATGCTCCTGCCCGACGAGGCGACTGACGAGGCGGTGGCCAACGCGATCGACGCCGAGGGCAAGTTGCTGGTGTAGGCGGAACCGGCCGAAAGGGCTGAGCATGTTCACGATGGAAGAGTTGCGTTCGGCGCACGAGACGGTGCTTGCGGCCATGTCCGCAACGCCGGAGCACGCTTGGCCGCTGCTCGGGGAACGGCTTGGAACGCCCGTTTGGGTCAAGCACGAGAACCACACGCCGATCGGCGCCTTCAAGGTCAGGGGCGGCCTGACCTACATGGACCGGCTGACGCGCGAACGTCCCTCGGTGGAAGGCGTGATCTCGGCGACGCGCGGGAACCATGGCCAGAGCATCGCCCATGCCGGCCGCCGCGCCGGCGTGCCGGTCACCATCGTGGTGCCGCGGGGCAATTCGGTGGAGAAGAACCGCGCCATGCGGGCGTTCGGGGCCGAGCTGATCGAGCATGGCAACGATTTCCAGGAAGCTGCCGAACACGCCCAGGAACTGGCTGCCGCGCGCAAGCTCGAAATGGTGCCGTCGTTCCACCGCGACCTGGTCCTGGGCGTGGCGACCTATGCGCTGGAATTCCTGTCGGTGCGACCGGATCTCGACGTGCTTTATGTGCCGATCGGCATGGGCTCGGGCGTCTGCGGCTGCATCATGGCGCGCGACCTGCTCGGGTTGAAAACCGAGATCGTTGGCGTCCAGGCCGAGCGCGCACCGGCCTACGCGCTATCCTTTGAGCGCGGGCAAGCGGTCTCGACCGACACGTCCGACACCTTTGCCGACGGCCTGGCGACCCGGGTGCCGAGCGCCGAAGCGCTCGCGATCATCGCAAGGGGCGCGTCGCGCGTCGTGACCGTCGGCGAAAAGGCCATTGCCGAAGCCGTGCTGCACTACTGGCGCGACACCCACAATCTGGCCGAGGGCGCCGGTGCCGCGCCGCTCGCCGCGGCTCTCAACGAGCGGGAACGGAACATCGGGAAACAGGTCGGGCTCGTGTTGAGCGGCGGCAATATCGACCTTGCCGTGTTCCGGCGCCAGGTGCTGGATGCCGCCGGCGAACCGGCCGTCGGCGCACCGCCCGAAACGGTGGCGGCAGCGCGATGAACAAGGTGCCGCCCGGTCTCGTGGATTTCGCCCTGCTGGCGACGCTGGCCGCGATCTGGGGCGGATCTTTCATGCTCATCAAGATCGCGCTCGGCGGTTTCGACCCGGTTTCGTTGACCGCCTACCGGCTGACGGTGGGCGGCGTCCTGATGCTCGTGGTCGCGCTTGCCGCCGGCGAGCGGCTTGCGCTGAGCCCGCGCGACATCGCGATCCTGATCCTCGCCGGCTTGTTCGGCAACGCCTTGCCGTTCTCGCTGATCTCGTGGGGCGAGCAGACGGTGGATGCAGGCCTGGCGGCGATCCTGATGGGCATCATGCCGATCGCGACCCTGGTGCTGGCGCATTACCTGACCGAAGACGAGGCGCTAAGCGGACGCAAGCTGGCGGGCGTGACGATCGGGTTTGCCGGTCTCGTTGTGCTGGTCGGAAAGCCGGTGCTGGACGGGCTCGGCGCCGATGTTGCGGCGCAACTGGCCATTCTGGCGGCCGCGATCTGCTATGCGATCAACGCGATCGTGACGAAAAAACTGCTACACCTGCCGCGCCGCGCCGCCGCGGCGGGGATCGTGCTGGCCGGGGCGGTCATGGTGTGGGGTCTGGCGCTTGCCAACCACCAGCCCTTCGATCAGCCCGGCGGCACCGGCCCGGTTCTCGCCATGGCCCTGCTCGCCCTGTTTCCGACCGCGATCGCCGCGCTCATCATGTTCGAGATCCTGCAGCGCCAGGGCGCGGGATTTTTCGGCCAGGTCAACCTGCTCGTGCCGCCGTTCGGCGTGGCGTGGGCATTTTTCATTCTCGGGGAAATCCCCGAACCGCGGGCGCTCATCGCGCTTGCCCTCATTCTCGGCGGTATCGCCATCACGCGCGGCCGGACGGTCGCCGCCCCCCTTGCCAGTCCAACGAACAGGATCAACCCATGAACGCCCAGCTTCAGCCCACCGGATCGGCCTATTTCATTGCCAAGGAGACCGAAAGACCGGTCACCCACACGCTTTCGGTACTTGTCGATAACGAGCCCGGCGTTCTTGCCCGCGTGATCGGTCTGTTTTCGGGCCGCGGCTACAATATCGAGAGCCTTACCGTCTCGGAAACCGAGCATGAAAAGCACCTGTCGCGGATCACCATCGTGACCAGCGGCGTGCCGCATGTGCTCGAGCAGATCAAGGCGCAACTCGAACGCATCGTGCCGGTCCACCGCGTGGTCGACCTGACCACCGTTGCCGTCGAGCGCGGTTTCGAAAAACCACTCGAACGGGAACTGGCCCTGGTGAAGGTCGCGGGCGCCAACGACCACCGCGTCGAGGCCCTGCGTTTGGCCGATGCGTTCCGCGCCACCGTGATCGACGCCAATACCGAGCATTTTATCTTCGAGATCACTGGCCGGGTTTCGAAGATCGAGCAGTTCATCTCGATCATGAAGCCGCTCGGGCTGGTCGAGGTCTGCCGTACCGGCGTGGCCGCGCTCAATCGCGGCGCGGAAGGCATGTGAGAGGGGCCGGAAAGCGTTAACCGGCCACTAACCAAGCCTGTCTTCGCCGGTTTCCGACCGTCCCTGTTAGCGGACTGTTCAATCTATTGCGCGACAATCGCTTCAGCTCTCCCTGTGCAAGGAGCCGGTGATGCTTGGCGGAATACTCAAGAAGAAGACAAAAGCGGTCGTGGTCGGCGATGACGGCGCCGTCGACAAGTCGGTGCTGAACCGGCGCCTGAAGGGCGTCCTGGAGCGGCCGACGCGGCGCGAACTCAATCCGCCCAAGCTTTCGCCGGAAGATTACTACCAGGCCGGGTTCGCCGAGGCCCCGCCGGCCATGTATGCGCCGAAGGCCACCGAACCCGGGGACGATGGCGCCGTCGAGGCGGAAGCGGGCGCGGCGGTTCCGCCGCCCGCCGACGAAGGCCGCGCGCCGCAGGCGGCCGATCCGGTTGCCGAAACGCTCAAAGACGATGCCATGGCCCGTATCATGGCCGCGGTAACAGAAGCGCCGGAGCCGGAGGACACGCCAGCCGACACGGTCGTGCCTGAAGCCGTCGAGTCTGCAGTGCCGGAAGCCGGTGCCGAAGAAATTGCACAGGCCGAAGCCCCGCAGGCCGTCCTCGCCGCAGAGGAACCGGTGGGTGCCGACGAGCCGGTGGCGAACGAAATCATTGCCGAGGATACTGCGCCGGACGCGGGCGAGGCCGCGGTTGCCGATACGGCGGACGGCGAGGTTCCGCCGGTGACGGCGATCTATGTTTCGCCCGAGGCGATGGCCTCCGACGATCCGGCCGCGGTGACCGAATTCGTTATCGAGGAACTCGACTATCTGCTGTTCGATGCCGGCTACGGCCCGGACGAGCTGCCGCGCGCGGGAATGCTCGCCTGGTGCGCCAATTTCTTCGCTTCGAGCGGAACCAAGGACGGGATCGGGGCCTTTGCCCACGACACCATGGGCGAGCCCGACCTTTGGGAGACCTGCGCGGAAGGGCTCATGGCCGTCGGCGCCACCGCGCATCTGCGGGTGTTCGAGGATTTGCGCGCCCTGCTGACCAAGGACGCCAATATCGCGCGCCAACTGGGCGACGATCGCGAGTTCGGGTCCGGCGATCCGCATGTGACCGCGCTCGACAAGGCGCTGAAGGAGGCGGAGGCGGCGGCGCCGCTCGCGCCGGTCGTCGGTGCGTGGCTGAAGCGGCAACCGGAACTCGAGCAACTCGAAGAGGCGGCGCTCGAAGCGGCTGTGACCGCGCTGGCGTCGCACCCCGCGCTTGCGGCGCGCCAGGTGGCACGGATGGCCGAAGCCGGCTGAGAAGCCGCTTGATCGACGGTCGCCGCGGGGGCATGCTCTCCCCATGAGCGACCACGATCACGATCATCACCACGACAACCATCTCGACGGCATGGCGGCGCGGGTGCGCGCGCTGGAAACCATCCTGACCGAGAAGGGCCTGATCGATCCGGCGGCGGTCGATGCGATCATAGAGACCTATGAATCGAATGTCGGCCCGCGCAACGGTGCGCGGGTCGTCGCCAAGGCATGGTCGGACCCCGAATTCCGGGCCTGGCTCGAGCGCGACGCCACCGCCGCGATCGTTTCGCTCGGTTACGCCGGGCGCCAGGGCGAGCACATGCAGGCCGTATTCAACACGCCCGAGGTCCACAACATGGTCGTGTGCACGCTGTGCTCCTGCTATCCGTGGCCGGTGCTGGGGCTGCCGCCTGTCTGGTACAAGTCGCCGCCCTACCGCTCGCGGGCCGTCGCCGATCCGCGCGGCGTCCTGGCCGAATTCGGCGTGACCTTGCCGGAAGAGACCGCGATTAGGGTGTGGGATTCCACCGCCGAACTGCGCTACCTGGTGGTGCCGATGCGCCCGCAGGGCAGCGAGGGCATGAGCGAGGCGGAACTGGCGGACCTCGTCACGCGCAACTCGATGATCGGCACCGGGCTGGCGCTTCGGCCGGGGACCGCGCCATGAACGGCCCGCAAGACCTCGGCGGGCGGATGGGGTTCGGACCGATCGCACCGGAAACCGACGAGCCGCCGTTTCATGCCGCGTGGGAAAAGCGGGCGCTCGGTGTGACGCTGGCCGCCGGCGCGCTGGGCCACTGGACGCTGGACGAAAGCCGCCACGCCCGCGAAAGCCTGCATCCTGCCGACTACTACGCTTCGAGCTATTACGAGATCTGGATCAAGGCGCTGGAGGCATTGCTGGAACGCCATGGCGAGGTAAGCCGCGAAGAACTGTCCGCCGGCCACGCGCTCAAGCCGGGGATCAGGCCGGAGCGCAAGCTGGCGGCGGCCCGTGTTGCTGCCGTGCTGGCGAAAGGCGGGCCGGTTGATCGCACCGAACGCGCGCCGGCCCGGTTCGCGCCGGGCGACCGGATCCGCACCGTCACCGCGCACCCGTCCGGCCATACAAGGCTGCCGACCTACGCAACCGGCAAGCCGGGCGTCATTGAGGCGGTGCGCGGGGTTCACGTCTTTCCCGATGCCAACGCGCACGGCCTGGGCGAGCAGCCGCACTGGCTCTACACGGTGCGCTTCGAGGGGCGCGACCTGTGGGGCGCCGACAGCGACCCGAAGCTGAGCGTGTCGATCGATGCCTGGGAGCCTTACCTTGAGCCCGCCTGACGGCGCGCTGGCGTCGCCCGGCCTGCCGCTGGAGGCCGACGAGCCGGTGTTTGCCGAACCGTGGCAGGCGCAGGCCTTCGCGCTGGCTGTCGAGCTCAACGCACGCGGCGTGTTTTCGTGGACCGAATGGGCCGAGGCGCTTTCGGGCGAGTTGCACGCGCCGGACGCCGCCGCCGACGGCAGCGACTATTACGATCACTGGATGCGTGCGCTGGAAAAACTGCTGGTCGCCCGGGGCGTGACGACGTCCGACACGGTCACCGGCCTGGCGCAAGCCTGGCAGCGCGCCGCCCACGCCACGCCGCACGGCAAGCCGATCCTGCTGGAGAACGATCCCGAACGCGGCGCGTGACGGCTACAGGTCGGGCCGGGTCAGCATCAGCCAGAAAATGCCCAGTACGGCGGCGAAGGCGGGAAATCCGAAGGCGAACCAGATCCGGTAAAGCCGGTGGTAGCGGCCGGGCAGGGGCGCGCCTTGCGTAGCGGCTATCCGCGCCATGTCGCGCAACTGTTTCTGGATCCAGACGACCGGCAGCCAGAACAGGCCGGTCACCAGATAGAGCACGACCGCCCAGAGGATCCACGGCGCGGTCAGCGGCCAGCCGATCTGGCGCGCAAGGAAGACGCCGGTGACCGGCTGCGCCACGACGGCGGTGGCGGTGAACAGCCAGTCGGCGACGACGACCGTGCCCGCGACATGGGCAATGAGTTTCGGGTCGCGGGTCCGGTTGGCCATGACCATGAAGAAGGCGATGCCGGCGCCGGTGCCGAGCAGGACGGCGGCGCCGATGACATGGGCGTAGCGAAGCAGGTCTTCCATCAGCGCTCGTCCAGGATGGCAAGCGCGACGACGGCGAGCAGGATCGACGGCACGACCTTGACCAGCGGCCCCAGCGGATCGAGCCAAAGGGCCGGCATCAGTATGCTTGCGGCGGCCAGATAGGCGACCGGCAGCGCGATCATGCCGACCAGCGCCGGTTTGGCGAAACGGCGCCAGAGCACGAGGAGGCCGAGGCCAAGATCGGCGAGGCTGGTGCTCCACACGGTAGCCGGTTCGAAACCGGGCCGCAGGCCGGCCGCGTCGAGATAGGCGGCGGAGTGGGAGAACTCCGCCAGCGCGACCAGCCCCGACGCGATCCAGAAGAGGGCGAGGCCGGCGATGAGAACCGGCTTGAGCAGGTAGAGCCGGGCGAACCACAAATCCTGCGCGCCCGCGGGATTTGCGGCGAGTGTTTCATCGAGCGATTTCAAATGGATGGGTTGTTCTGCCTGAGGCGGTGATTCAGTCGTTTCACGCAGTGAGTCATGGAGCTCACGCAATGATTCACGATTCGCGGTTACGCCCCCGGCCATGATGGCAAGGGCCGTGGAGCGCAGCGGCGAGCGCCAGCCGAGCCGTCCCGCGAGATCGGCGGCGCGCGCGGCAAGCCCCGCGAGCCATTGCGGCGCGACCAGCGCCCGGGCCGGCGGTAGGCCGAACCAGGCGCGGTGGCGGGTGACAAGGTCGCGCAACGTCACCGTGAGGGGATGGGCGAGGGCGAGGTCATCGTCCGGCGCGATGCGGCCCGCAACCGCCGCGACGACAGCCGCCGCCACGTCGTCGAGCGCAACCGTCTGCACCCTGGCATCGGGATGGACCAGCGGCGCGGCGCCGGGGAACGCGGCGAGCGCGCGCACGAGCGCGGTGCCGCCATGGGCGTTGCGGCCGATCACCAGCGCCGGGCGCAGGATGACATGCGGCAGCCCCGATGCCTTCAATGCCTCGTCCGCCACCCGCTTGGTCGCGAGGAAGGGCAGGCCGTCGCCCGGCCCGGCGGTGTTCGCCGATATCTGGACGATCAGCGGTCTGGTACCCACGCTTGCAGCCGCGTAAAGCGCGAACATCGCCCTCGCCTGGACGGCGGCGAGGTCGTCGCGTCCGCCGTCCTGCAGCGCGCCGGCGGCGTTGACCACGGCATCGATGCCGGCCAAAAACGTCTGCCAGTCTTCCGGCGTTTGCAGGTCGCGCAGGTCGGCCCCGACCCACCGCGCGAACGGCATGCGGCGCTCAGCGCGGGCGACCGCGCGGCCCATGCCCGTGACCCGGTGTCCGGCCGCGTGCAGTGCGCGGACGATCGCCTCGCCGATGAACCCGTATCCGCCGATGACCAGAACGTGCATGACCCCTCCCGCGCGTGCAATGTGCGGAAACCGGTCGCCAGTGGCAAGCGAATCGGGCAGGGAAGGGCAATGAAACTTTCACCGCAACAGGACGAGGCGCTGAAGGCCGTTGCGCGCTGGCTGAAAGGCGGCCGCCAACCGCTGTTTCGCCTGTTTGGCTATGCAGGAACCGGCAAGACCACGCTGGCGCGGTATTTCGCCGAACACGTCGATGGCGATGTGCAGTTCGCGGCGTTCACCGGCAAGGCGGCGCAGGTGCTGCGTTCCAAGGGCGCGACCAATGCGCGGACGATCCATTCGCTGATCTACCGGCCGCGCGGCGAGGAGGCGGTCGAGGACGAGACGACCGGCAAGACCTCGATGGCGCCGACCTTCTCGCTCAACCGGCAAAGCCCGGTCGCCAAGGCCAAGCTGATCATCGTCGACGAATGTTCGATGGTCGACGAAGCGCTCGGGCGCGACCTGATGAGTTTCGGCACGCCGATCCTGGTGCTGGGCGATCCCGGCCAGCTGCCGCCGATCTCCGGCGGCGGATTCTTCACCGATGCCGAACCCGACATCCTGCTGACGGAAATCCACCGCCAGGCGCGCGACAACCCGATCATCTCGCTCGCGCTCGACGTGCGCGAGGAACGCGAGCTGATGTATGGCGACTACGGCACCGCCCAGATCATTCCCAAGGACGGGGTGACACAGGACCTGGTGCTCGACGCCGACCAGGTGCTGGTCGGCATCAACCGGACCCGGCGGCGCTACAACCAGCGCCTGCGCGAGCTGAAAGGCTTCGAGGGGCTGCTGCCGCAGGCCGGCGACAAGCTGGTCTGCCTGCGCAACGATCCGGCCAAGGGGCTGCTCAACGGCTCGCTGTGGAAGGTGATGACGGCTTCGAAGGAGACCGTGAAGCCCGGCATCAACCTGCTGGTTACGCCCGAAGAGGACGATCCCGACCGCGGCGTTGCCAAGATCAAGCTGCTCAAGGCCGCCTTCGAGGACCCGACGACGGAAATTCCGTGGCAGACGAAGAAGCGTTATGACGATTTCGACTTCGGCTATGCGCTGACCGTGCACAAGGCGCAGGGTTCGCAATGGGACAATGTCGTGCTGTTCGACGAGAGCTATGCGTTCCGGGATACCCGCGCGCGCTGGCTCTACACGGCGATCACGCGGGCGGCCGAGCGGCTGACGATCGTGCGGTAGGGATTAGCCGGCCCGCACGGTGCGGCTGCGGCGCGCCAGGGCTGGATCGACATTCACCTTGGCGATATCCCCGCCGGCCCAGGCCATGACCTTGGGGTCCATGACGCGGAACCAAAGCGGCGGGATGACCGCCAGCACATAGGAGCCGGGATAGCCGGACGGCAATCGCGGCAGGTCGTCGAAATTCCTCAGCGCCTGGTAGGGACGCAGTGGATTGGCGTGGTGGTCCGAATGGCGCTGCAGGTGAAACAGCATCAGGTTGGAAACGATGTGGTTGGTGTTCCACGAATGGCGGGGCTCGCAGGGCGCATAGCGACCGTCGGACCGCTTCTCCCGCTTCAGCCCGTAATGCTCGACATAATTGGCCAGCGACAGCTGGAACCAGGCCATGGCGTGGTGCACCAGCAGGAACGGCAGCATGATCCAGCCGAAGGCGGCGACCAGCGCCGCCGCGACCGCCAGCGAGACGGCGTAGCCCTGCAGGAGCTCGTTGCGCCAATGCCAGAAAGGCAGGCCCTTCCGGTCCAGCCTTTCGCGCTCCAGCGCCCAGCCGCGTCCCGCAGCGCCGGGAATTTCGCGGGTGACGAAGGCCCAGATCGTCTCGCCCATGCGCGCCGACGCCGCGTCCTCCGGGGTGGCGACCATGACGTGGTGGCCGCGATTGTGCTCGATGTTGAAATGGCCATAGCCGACCATGGCGCAGGCCAGCCGCGCCGCCAGCCGGTCGATGCGGTTCGGCTTGTGGCCGAGTTCGTGCCCGACATTGATCGCCGAGCCGCCGGCGACGCCGGTTCCGGCGGCAAGCGCCAGAAACGCCCACAGCGGCATCCCGGCCGTGCCGGCGACAAGGGCGACGACCAGGAAGTCGATCCACAGAACGGCGAGCGCGGCATGGAGGAGGGCGCGGTAATAGCCGTCGGACGACAGTTCCTCGACCACGGCCTCCGGCGGGTTGGTATGATCCTCGCCGATCAGCGTGTCCATGGCGGGCACGGCGATGAAATAGAAGGCGAGCGGCAGCCAGGCCCAGGCCATCGTGCCTGTCGCCCAGATCAGCACCGCCCCGATCGCGGGCACCGTGGGCGCGGCAACCGACGCCAGCCACAGATGGCGCTTCCGGTCCTGCCACCGGACTTCGGAACCGTCAGGGGTCTGCGAAACAAAGATCATGTCCTGCCGCTCCTCCGCTGCGCATGGTAGGTCCGCGCCGCGCAAGCGGCAAGGGTTGCGGGGGCTTGCGGTCTGCCAGCCCTAAAGTTGCGGCTGGACCTGCCGATGCCTGATGAACATCCAGGCGAACAGGGCCGCGCCGAAAAACACGACGACCGAGCCGAAGGCGACGAGATCTTCCGGGCCGCGGGCATCGACGCGCGCCTTACCGGCGACGAGCAGGACCGCGCCGATCTGATAGATCCAGAACTGAGGCTTGGCCATTTTCGAGGTTCGCATGCCCGGAAACAGGCGCATGGTCAGGCCGAACAGCATCGATGCCACGAATCCGACGAGACCGACATGTGCATGTGTGTTGGCAAAGTTGAGATGCCCGCTCGCGCCGAGCCAGCCGCCGAAAAGCATGGCCACGAGAAGCCAGGCAAGGCCGCAAAGGATCCAGGTTTCGTCGATTTTCCGCATGTCCCCCTCCAGTAAGTTTTAAGGGAGATTGCCCGAGTTGCGGTGCACGCTCAAGCCCGCGCGGCCGCGGCTTGGCGTCAGGCCGCCAGATGGGCGAGCGTGCGCTCGAATGCCAGTGCGGCCGCGCTGGAATCATATTCGCCGGCACGGCCGCTTTCGGCGAACCAGTGGCCGGTGCCCGGATAGTCATGGGGCTGGTAGGCACAGGTCGTCTTTGCGATGGCGCGTTCCATGCCCCGGCGCGCAGCGGCGCTGACCCAGGGGTCGTTTTCGGCGAAATGCGCAAGGAACGAAGCCTTGCTCGCCGAAAAGTCGCCGCCCCTGGCCGCGTAATAGAGCACGGCATGGGATACTTGAAGTTCGGCGCGCTGTGCCAGCCAGACCGCCCAGTGGCCACCCATCGAAAAGCCGACGACCGCGACTTGGCGACTGCCGCTTCGCGCGCGCAGCGTCTCGATATCGGCGATCAGCGTGCGGTACATGGGCTGCTTTCGCGGCGCGGCCCGCAATTGCCGTGCCTCGGCCTCTGTATCTGCGGTCTTGCCATCGAACAGGTCGGACACGCCGACAAAGAATCCTTCCGATGCAAGGGCCTCGGCGTAGCCCAGGAAGGACCCGGTCTGCCCCCACCAGGAATGGATCAGGAGGACCGGCACCTGCCGGCTGCCTGCGGACCCGGCGACACGAAACGCCATGTCAGTCCTCGTCCGCCTTTTTCGCCCCGATCCAGGCCCAGGCCTCGTCTTCTTCCGCCGCGTCGAACATCTTCGTCTCGAAGGGCAGGAAGGCGGCGAACAGGCCGAAGGAACTTTGGATGAAGGGCGGCGCGCCAACCAGCGCATAGCGGCGGATATGGCTGAACGAGGCGCCTTTCATCGTCCAGGTGTCGCCGTCGAACAGGGTGGCGAATTCGAACCCCTCGTAGGAATCGATACGGATCAGCAGGTCGATCTCGGCGAAGTTCTCATAGGCCTCGGCCAGAATGGCGGTGAACGTCCTGACCTCGGCGCCGGTCAACTTGCCGCCCATGGCGAAGGCGTAGGCGTCAGGCCGGTCGGTCGGAATGCGGCGGATGAAGGAGGGGCGCTTGCGTTCGGGCACGTCCTCGCCGGCGGCAAAGCGGCGCGCGTCATCGCGGTCGTCGGGCGCGAAGCAGCGGACCGTGGCGCCGGGAACCAGCTTGCCCTCGATCCACACCAGCGCCTCGATCCAGTCGCGACCGGTAACGACGGCGACGCGATCGAAGCGCTTGAGATCCTTGAGGTGGGACAGGCCGTAACGCAGGTCGGCCATGAATGCCTCGGCGCTGATGCCCTCGAATTCGGCGAGATCGGCGACGACCGAAATCCGGTCGGCCTCGCCATAGGCCTTTTCGAATGCCGCGACCGCCGAATCGATGTCGGACTGCTCGATCTTCCCCTTGACCGTCATGGCCAGCAGTCCGGGCGACAGGGTTTCGACGGAAATCATGGCAGCCTCCTCGGTAACGGTTCCCAAAGAATATAGGCGCTGGATGGTAGCGTTGCACGGCGCGGCGCGATATTCCTTGCGCGGTTTCCGAAGCAGGGGTTTGCCATGTCCGCCGAGCTCTCCGTCAATCTCAACGCGATCGCCATGCTGCGCAACCGCCGCGACCTGCCGTGGCCGTCTGTCACCGGGCTGGGGCGGATCGCGCTGGAATCGGGCGCGCACGGGCTGACGGTGCATCCGCGCCCCGACCAGCGCCATATCCGTTTCTCAGACGTGCCAGCTATCCGCGCGCTGATCGACGACGACTTCCCGCAGGCGGAGTTCAACATCGAGGGCTATCCGACCCAGGACTTTCTCAATCTGGTCGGCGAGGCTCAGCCGGAGCAGGTGACGCTGGTGCCCGACGATCCCGAGCAGCCGACCTCCGATCACGGCTGGGATTTCGTGACCAATCTCGACATGCTGCGCGCCATCGTTGCCCGGCTGAAGAAAGGCGGCGCACGGGTGTCGCTGTTTGCCGATCCGGACGCCTCCGAGGAGCAGATCGCGGCCGCCAGGGCGACCGGCACCGACCGGATCGAGCTCTATACCGGGCCCTATGGCAGTTGCCACGACGATTCCGCACGCGCGGCCAAAGAGCTGGAAAAGCTGGCGAAAACGGCGGCGTTGGCGGCGGCGGCCGGGCTTGGCGTCAATGCCGGCCATGACCTGACGGTGGCCAACCTGCCGGCGCTGGCCAGGGCGATCCCGAACCTGGCGGAAGTGTCGATCGGCCATGGTCTGACGGCCGATGCGCTTGTCCACGGCATGGCGGCGACCGTGCGCCGGTTCGTCGCCGCTCTGGAAAGCTGAGCACAGCATTTTTATTGCACCGCAGCGTGGATGGGGTAGGGGGCATCCCGTTCGTGGAGTTGGATGCATGAGTGATCCAGGCGCGGCCGGCGCCGCAGACGCCGCTTTCCCGGTCGGCCTCACCGCGCGAATTTCCCTACAAACACTTATGGTTAACGCCGCCGCATAAGAATTATTAGCATTTTACGGGTTATGGACTGCACGGAGTATGAGGTTTGTCATGCGTGCTGTCGCTTTGGTCCTGATCCTGTCGCTCGCCGGTTGCGCGTCGAAGCCTGCCGGCATCAACAATATCTGCAGTGTCTTCGACCAGAAGAGCAGCATGTTCGGCGGGTGGCATTCGGCCGCCAAGCGCACCGAGCGCAAATACGGCGTGCCGGCCTCGGTGCTGATGGCGACGATCCGCATCGAGTCGGGTTTCGATGCGCGGGCACGGCCGCCGCGCAAGAAACTGCTCGGGGTCATTCCGTGGAAGCGCCAGTCGAGCGCCTATGGCTATTCGCAGGCGCTGGACGGGACGTGGGAGCGCTACAAGGTCGAAACCAACAGCTGGGGCGCGCGGCGGAGCAATTTTTCAGACGCCATCGACTTCGTCGGCTGGTACCATGCGACCAGCCACGACAAGCTCGGGATCCCGCTCAACGATCCCTACAATCTCTATCTCGCCTATTATGCGGGCCATGTCGGCTATGCGAAGGGCGTCTGGCGCAACAATGCCGGCATGAAGAAGTCGGCGAGCAAGGTTGCGTCGATGGCCAGCAGCTACCAGGACCAGATGCGCCGCTGCGGGCGCTGAACCCGCCGACCAGACCTGAAACGGTTCAGGGGCGCGCCCGAGGCGCGCCCCTTTTGCCGTCAGCCGGCCAGAAGCGCCGCCTTGCTGGCTTCCAGGAAGCTCTTCAGAGAGACCGGCTTGCTGCCGGAAAGCTGCTCGGCATCGTTGGTCACCATGGCGATCTTGCCTTCGCGCGTATTGGTGTCGAAGGAGACGAAGGTCGGGATGAACGGGGCGGGCACGCCGGCGGCGGCCATGCCCTGGGCGAGCTGGTCGTCGGTGACGTGGATGACCTCGAGCGGCTTGCCGGTGACTTCGCGGACCTGCGCGGCGATCTCGTCGGTGGTGTAGGCCGTGCCCCCGGTGAATGTGTGGACCACGTTGTCCGAAGCCGGTGCGGCAAGGCTGGCCGCGATGGCGCGGGCAATGTCGTCGCGGGCGATATGGGCGATCCGGCCTTCGCCGGCAGCACTGTACCACTGGCCGCTGGCGATCGCCTGGGGCAGGGACATGAACAGGTTCTCCATGTACCAGCCGTTGCGGAAAATGGTGTAGGCGAGGCCGGAGGCCTTGATTGCCTGCTCGGTGCCGTTGTGGTCGGGACCGAAGGTGATTTTGTTGTCGTCGGCGCTCGGCATCGAGGTGTAGAAGATACGGCCGACGCCGGCCTTCGTGGCGGCCTCGACGGCGGCTTTGTGCTGGCGCAGGCGCGTTCCCTCGGCGTCGAGAGCGTCGGTTGATATGATCAGAAGGCGATCGATGCCGGCGAGGCTGTCGGCCAGCGCCGGGTCGTCGAAATCGACACGACGGGTCTCGACGCCGCGGGCGGCGAACTCGGCCAGCTTGGCGGTATCGCGCGACCCGGCGACGATGGTTTCGGCCGGGATGTTGAAGGTGTCGAGCAGGTGACCCAGGATCAGCTTTCCAAGCTGGCCGGAGGCGCCGGTGACGAGCAGTTTGTCACTCATGATTGTATCCTTTCCAATTCGGTGCAGAATGATTATATAATCTCGAAAGCGTTGCTGCTCTCATATTGAGAGTGAGTGCAACATAGTCATTCTCGGCGGCGGGGAAAGAAGGCAGTTTCGCCGCCGATGGTTACACGGAAGGAACCACCATGGACGCCAGGATGACGCTTGCCGACCAGTTGCGGGCCATGCCGGAGGGCTATTCCCTCGACAAGTGTCCGGTTCGCCAGGTGATGCAGGGCATTTTTGGCAAGTGGAGCACGCTGCTGCTGCAGGCGCTGGGCGAAAAGCCCTACCGGTTTGGCGAGTTGCGCCGGCTGGTGCCGGATATCTCGCAGCGGATGCTGACCCAGACGCTGCGCGACCTGGAGCGCGACGGCTATGTCTATCGCACGGTGCACCCGACCAAGCCGCCAAGCGTGGAATACGGCCTCACGGAGTTGGGTTACTCGATGCTGAAACCGCTCAAGCAGCTTGTCGGCTGGGCGGAGGCAAATTTCGACGCCGTGCGGGCCGCCAGGGAAAGTTTCGACGCGGAAGGCTAGCGCCGCGCAAGGCCCTGAAAAGGTGGGGTTTGGCGGAACGGCTGCGAGCTGTGCACAAATTGCAGATCACACATGCATAAAAAGCATGCAGATCGGCGGTTCCGGTAGTTGAAAGGTAAGATGTTTTCGATTACCTGCCGATCAGAAACTGAAGGTTCCATCCCGTTCTCCCGAGAGGAGGCTGCCATGCTGACACGCGACGAAATGATCCGCGAATACCACGCTCGCAGCAGCAACCTGTCGACGCTTATTCTCGTGTACCTGGCCATCGTCGGCACGATGGCGGGAACCGCGATGACCATGCTCTGATTGCCCTGCGGGCGATCGCGACAAGACTGTTCCGATTACTGAAAACGATACAGCCCGTGGATGTTCCACCTCCGCGGGCGTGTTTTTGTTTCTGGGCGTCCGCAATGCCTGCAAGGTCGCGGGCGCGCGTTTGCGCGTGGCCTGTCCTCGTCGATGTGAGGGCGAGGCGGGCGATGACGATGCCCTGATTGCCCGGGCGGGCGGCAAAACCGTTCGGCCGAAAATGATCAAGCCCGCGGACGCCGTCTGGCATCCGCGGGCTTTCTGTTGCTATGGCCGGCTGCCGGTGAACTAGACGTCCGCAGACTCTCCGACATTGTCGACGCCGCGCTCTTCGAGCAGCGTCGTGAGCCAGTTCGGGTCCATTTCCGGCACCGACGACAGAAGAAGGTCGGTGTAGGGATGATGGGGCGGCGTGAACATCTCGTCCTTCGGCCCCTGCTCGACCACCTTGCCCCGTTGCATCACCACGACTTCGTCGGCGATCGAACGGACGGTCGCGAGATCGTGGGTGATGAACATGTAGGCCAGGCCCAGTTCCCGCTGGAGCCGGTCGAGCAGCTTGAGGATCCCCTCCGCCACGAGCTGGTCGAGCGCGCTCGTCACCTCGTCGCAGATGATGAATTCCGGCTCGGCCGCGAGCGCCCGGGCGATGCCGATGCGCTGCTTTTGTCCGCCCGACAGTTCGGGGGGATAGCGGCTGTAGAACTTCGCCGGATCGAGCTCGATCAGGTCGAGCAGTTCATCGACCCTCTGCTTGAGGGCCTGTCCCTTGAGACCGGAGTAGAACTGTGCCGGGCGGCCGATGATCTCGTTGATCCGTACCTTGGGATTCAGCGCGGTGTCGGCCATCTGGTAGATCATCTGCGCCTGGCGAAGCTGTTCGCGGGTCCGATCCTGATAGCGCGGCGGCAAGGGCTCGCCCTTGCACAGGACCTGGCCCTTCGAGGGCGGTAGCAGGCCGGTGATCACGCGCGCCGTGGTGGACTTGCCCGAGCCGGATTCGCCCACAACCGCCACCGTCATGCCCGGATAAATGTCGAAGGACACGTCTTCGAGCACCTTGACGCCGCCGGTATAGGCCGCGTCCACGTTCTGGACGGAAATCACCGGAAGGGTGCCGTCGGTGGGACGTGCCTTCTGCGGTCGCTGGAAGCTGCGCACCGCCCAGAGGCTCTTGGTGTAGTCCTCCTGCGGATTGTCCAGCATCGCCGCCGTCGACGCTTCCTCGACTTCTTCGCCCTTCAGCAGCCCCTCGATGGTGTCGGCCATCTGCGCCACGACCGCGAGGTCGTGGGTGATGTAGATCGCCGCGGTGTTGAACTGGTCGACGATGTCGCGGATGGCCGCCAGAACCTCGATCTGCGTCGTCACGTCGAGCGCGGTGGTCGGCTCGTCGAAGATGATCAGGTCGGGCCGGCAAGCCATGGCCATGGCGGTCATCGCCCGCTGGAGCTGGCCGCCGGACACCTGGTGCGGATAGCGGAAGCCGATCTCCCTGGGATTGGGCAGACGCAGGCGCTCATAGAGCTCCATCGCGTCCTCATAGGCTTCCTGCCTGCTCTTGATCTTGTACTGCAGCGGTGCCTCGGCGTACTGGTCGATCAGCTTGTGGGCAGGATTGAAGGACGCCGCCGCCGACTGTGCGACATAGGCGATGCGCGACCCGCGAAGCGCGCGCCTTTCGGCCTCGGACGCGGTCGTCAGTTCCATCCCGTCGAACTCGATGGAGCCGTCCGAGATCCGCGTGCCGTCGCGGGCATAGCCCATCGCGGCGGCGCCGATCGTCGACTTTCCGGCTCCGGATTCGCCGATCAGGCCCATGACCTCGCCGCGATGAAGCGTCAGGTCCACGCCCTTGATGATCGGAATCCATGTTTCGTCGGCTGCCGAATACCCTTCGATCTTGAGATCGCGGATCTTCAGGAGAATGTCCTTGTCGGAGAATTTGTTCATCTCATTGCTCCTTCAAGCCAGAGGACCGGAACAGCATCCAGTCGACGACGAAATTGATGGCGACCGTCAAAAGCGCAATGGCGGCTGCCGGGATCAGGGGCGTGATGTCGCCAAACGAGATCAGCGTCGCGTTCTCGCGCACCATAGAGCCCCAGTCGGCGGTCGGCGGCTGGATGCCGAGGCCGAGGAAGCTGAGACCGGCGATGAGCAGGAACACGAAACAGAACTCGAGCCCGAATTCCGCGATCAGCGGCGCGACGGAATTGGGCAGGATCTCCCGTCTGATCAGGTACCAGTTGCCTTCGCCGCGCAGCTTGGCCGCCTCGATAAAGTCCATGACCACAACGTTGCCGGCGACGGCTCGGGTGAGGCGGAAGACACGGGGCGAGTAGATTATGCCGACGACGATCACGATCACCAGCAGGTTGGTGCCAAAGATAGAGAGCATCAGAAGCGCGAAGATAAGCGACGGGACCGACATGATCACGTCGGCGAAGCGGCCCAGGAGCTGGTCGAACCAGCCGCCCCTAACCGCGGCCCAAAGCCCCGCCAGCGCGCCCATGGTGAAAGCAAGCAGGGTCGCGACCAGCGCCAGCCCGACGGAGTTTCTCGCACCGTAAACGATGCGGCTGAAGACGTCGCGTCCGAGCTGGTCTGCACCGAGGAGCATGTTTTCGTCCGGCGGCGCGAAGGACGAGGAGATGACCTCCGACTGTCCATGCGGCGCGATCCACGGCGCAAAGATGCCAGCGATCGCGTAGGTGAAGATGATGAACATGCCGAACGATGCAGTGAGCGGCGCGGTGCGAAGCTCCTTGGCCATGTTCGGCCCGGAAATCTGGATCAGGAATTCCCGGAACGCGTAGGACGTTCCCGCCGCCAGCGCCAGCAGGCCGGCGGAGACCGTGACGACCCGAAGTGCGGGCACGCCGCCGATGATGCCGAGCACGAACGACACCAGCGTCAGCGAGAACAGCAGCATGAACACCTTGCGGTTCTGGTAATAGGCCGCCAGGCACGAAGCCGCGATCAGCGCGGCGTAATATCCGATGACAAAAGCACTCATTTCGCCGCCCTCACTTCGGATGCCGCAGACGCGGATTGGTCAGGATCGCACCCACATCGGCCGTCAGGTTCAGCAAGATGAAGGTTGCGGCGAAGATCAGGCAGCAGGCCTGTACGATCGGGAAATCGCGTTTGGACACGGCGTCGACCAAGAGCTGGCCGATCCCGGGATAGACGAACACCACCTCGACGAGAACGACGCCCGTGATCAGATAGGCGAGGTTCAGTGCGACCACGTTGATGATCGGCGCCCAGGCGTTCGGCAGGGCGTGCCTGACGATCACCTTCCAGGGCGGCGTCCCCTTCAGTCTCGCCATCTCGATATAGGGCGAGGCAAGCAGGTTTATGATTGCCGCGCGGGTCATGCGCATCATGTGGGCGGTGACCACGAGCACAAGCGTCAGCGCTGGCAGGAATGTTCGGTGTAAAAGTTCAAACAGGCCCATGTTGGACTTCAGACTGGCCAGCGCCGGGAACATACCGGTTTTGACCGCGAGATACAGGATCAGGATATAACCCAGGAAGAACTCTGGTGATGATATCGACGTTAAGGTCAACACGTTGGCGACCCTGTCGAATATCGTATTGCGCAGCAACGCCACGATCACACCCAGGATGATCGAAATCGGCACCGCGATGACTGCCGCATAGGCGGCCAGGAACAGCGTGTTCCTGAAGCGGGGCGCGATCGCGGTGCTGACGCGCTCGCCCGAAACCAGCGAGGTTCCGAAATCGCCCTGCACGGCGCCCCCGAGCCACTGGATGTAGCGGACCGGCGCAGGCTGGTCGAGGCCGAGCTGCTCGCGCATGGCGGCGACCGTTTCCGGCGTCGCGCTCTGGCCCAGGACGGCTTCGGCGATGTCACCAGGCAGCAGTTCGACTGCAAAGAAGATCAGGATCGAGACTACGAAAAGCGTAACAGCGCCCAGTCCGAGCCGCTTTGCTATGAGTCTTAGGATATCCCCCATTATGTCCCTCCAGGGTATTCGTGCCGACGCTTGAAGGTCGAAAAGTGCTCCGTCGCGCGTCGTTTCACGCCGGTCCGGCCAATTGGGCTGGCCTTCTGCGACCGTCGGACATTCTATCAGGCCTTTCGCGACATGCGGAACAGCCTATGGAAATAGTGTTCCCGGCGCATGGACTGCGCCGGGAACGGAACCTGACCGGATATCAGGACTTGAACCACCAGCGGCTCGCCGCGCGGGCGCCGTCGCTCTCCCAGCTTGGCGCGAGGTTCTCCGGCGTGCCGATATTCGCACGCGCGGCGTAGACGAAGTTGTTGAAGAACGGAATGATCGTGCCGCCGTCGTCGTGCATCAGCATGTCCATCTCGCGATACATCACAGCACGCTTCTCGTCGTTGAGCTCCGCCTTCGCCTGGAGCAGCAGTTCGTTGAAGCGCGGGTTCTTCCAGTGCGACTCGTTCCACGCGGCGTCCTGCTTGTAGGCCAGCGTGTACATCACGTCCGGCGTCGGGCGGGCGCCCCAGGACACCAGGCAGAACGGCTTCACCAGCCACACGTCGGAGTAATAGCCGTCGTTCGGCTCACGCACGACATTGACCGTGATGCCTGCCGCCTTGGCCTGTTCGGCATAGAGCACGGCCATGTCGACGGCTCCCGCGGTGACGCTGTCGGCTGTCGAAATGCTCACCTTGAGTCCCTCGGCCCCCGCCTTCTTCAGCAGCGATTTGGCCTTGTCCGGATCGTAGTCGCGCTGCGGAATATCGTCGGGCCAGTAGGGCTGGGCCGGCGAATGGTGGAAGTCGTTGGCCTTGGTCGCCGCGCCGAACATGATCTTTTCAATGACCTCGTCACGGTCGATCGACAGTTTCAGTGCGTTGCGCACATCGGCATTGTCGAACGGCGCCGTGTCGCAGAACATCGGCATGGTAATCGCCGCGGCCGACGGGACGTTGAACAGGTTCAGGTCCGGATTGCGCTTCAGCAACGCCATCGTCTTCAGATCGACCTGCGAGACGGAGTCGACGTCGCCGGTCACCAGCGCGGTCTGACGCGCGTTCGGGTCATTGAGCGTGATCATCTCGACCTTGTCGAACCAGGCTCCCTCGCCATGCCAGCCTTCATTGCGGCTGAGGCTGAACTGAACGCCGAACTCGCCCGAATCGATCTTGTAGGGTCCCGAGCCGTCGCCCGACTTCCATTCAATCGTGCCGTCATCATTGGCCGGGCAGATCGCCAGGTGATAATCGGTCATCAGCCACGGGAAGTCGGCATTGCCGCCCGAAAGCTTCACCTTCACCACGTAATCGCCGTCCTTGGTGATGTCGGTGACGTCGGTCAGAAGTGTTTTGGCGGCCGACGTGGTCTTGTCGCCGCGGTGGTGGTTGAGCGAGGCAATCACGTCGTCGGCGGTGACGCCGCGGCCGGACAGCCCGAAATGGGCCTTGTCGGTCAGCTTGAAGGTCCACTCCGATGCATCATCCGAAGCTTCCCAGCTGGTCGCCAGGTCCGAACCGAGCGAGCCGTCGCCGTTGATCATGGTCAGATAGGACCGATGCGTATGGGCGAGGAAGATCATCACGCGGGTCACGTAGGTGCCCGGATCGTGGGTGTCGGACGTGTTGCCGTCGTGGATACCCCAGCGGAACGTACCGCCCCTCTTCGGTTCCGCCGCATGGGCATGGGTGGTCCAAAGACCGGTTGCCGTTGTCGCCGTCAAGCCGGCGGCAGCCGAATATTGCATGAAATCCCGGCGCGAGACGCGACCCTTGCGGGCCTCATCGGCGATCCGGTCGATAAGGAATTGATTCTTCTTTGACATGATGTCTCCCTGGTTTTGTGTCGAACCCCGGCCGCACGAGGGCGGCTCTTTGTATCAAGCGTCCCCCCGTTCCCATTTCGAGGGATGCCTAAATGCGACAGTTAGCTAGCAAAACACGAACTCGACGGTTGTTCCACCCCCCCGAACCGAGTTTCCGGAAATGGGTAAACGCCCGCCGGTTGTAAAAAGGCGCCCGCGCAAAGGGGAAAGACCGGGCATTTCGAGCGGCGTTTTTTTAGGCCTGGTTCCACACTTCCGACTTATACGACCAACTGTATGAATTCACATCGTCATGCGCGCTTGAATACCGCGAATAACATGAGGATCTTGACGAAAAATGCGCGTTCGTGGCCGGTCGGCGGTGCGCGGTCGCGTCTCCCGCCGATGGGGCGGCGTTGGCAAAACCGGGCCGGTTTTGGCGGCGACAGACAAGGCGGCGCGCGCGTGATTTCGGAGGCTTGCGGCGGCGGTCTTCCGGCCGGCGCGCAAGCATCCGAACTTGCAGCCGGCGCAAAAAAAAGTTTTGTAAACATCGCTAAAAGCCGGCGTTTTGATTTACCGGTGCGGTTTCAGGGGCCGTTTGCGGGGCCGGTTGACTCATTCATAATTCACCGGTTATTGATTAACCGATAACCGCAGGATTATGAATTGCGATGCCACAGCCTCACGATGTCCTTTTCAGAACGCTCGCCGATCCGACGCGGCGGGCCCTGTTCGAGCGGCTGTGCCGTGACGGAGACCTGACGGTCGGCGCGCTCACGGCCGGGGCGGGGGTGTCGCAACCTGCGGTCTCGAAACATCTTGCCGTGCTCAAACAGGCCGGGCTGGTGCGCGATCGCCCCGAAGGCCGGCAGACCCATTACAGCGCGCGGCTCGATGCGCTCGGTCCGCTGGTCGACTGGACGCGGCGGATGACCGGCTTCTGGGAGAGCCGGTTCGACGATCTCGAGGACCTGCTGAGGAGGATGGACCAATGACGGACGCCGCCGCGGAAACGCTGTCGGTCGTTGTCGAGCGGGAGATCCCCCATCCGCCGGAGAAGATCTGGCGCGCGCTCACCCAACCCCACCTGATCGAGACCTGGCTGATGAAGAACGATTTCAAGCCTGTCGCCGGCCATCGTTTCAGTCTCAGCGCCGATTGGGGCGGCGTCGACTGCCGGGTGCTGTCGGTCGAGCCGAGCAGATCCCTGTCCTATCGCTGGGATACCAAGGACCTGACCAGCGTCGTCACCTGGACGCTGACGCCCGGCCCGGCGGGAACCATCCTGCGCATGGAACAGACGGGTTTTCGCCCCGATCAGCAGCCCTATTTCCGGGGCGCCAAGGCCAACTGGCCGCGGTTCCTCGACGCGCTGGAGCGGGTTCTGGCGCAAGCGGACTGAGCGCGGCGGGCGTCGTCCGGGATCTGGAAAGGAGAAGCAGGCATGACCAACAGCGGACCGGCGGATGACGAAACGCCCTCGCGCCTGATCGACGCGAAGATCGAGCGCCTGGGTGACTGGCGCGGCGCGCTGCTCGGCCGGCTTCGCGCCGCCGTCCTGGCGGCCGGGCCGGACATCGCCGAGACGGTGAAATGGCGCAAGCCGTCGAACCCGCTTGGCGTGGCGGTCTGGGAGCATGCCGGGATCGTCTGCACCGGCGAGACCTACAAGGACAAGGTGAAGCTGACCTTCGCCCGGGGCGCCGCGCTGGACGACCCGGCCGGGCTGTTCAATTCCGGCCTCGAGGGCAACACGCGGCGCGCCATCGATCTGCGCGAGGGCGACGAGATCGACGCAAAGGCCTTCAAGAGGCTGGTTCGCGATGCGGCGACGCTGAAGCAGGCCAGGCCGCGGAAGAGCAAGAAGGGTTAGGGTGACCCGACCACTCTCCTAGGATCAACCG
>JBNLDE010000084.1:0-2278 GCA_050304175.1 Zhengella sp.
GTCCAGCAGCGCCTTGAAGGCGTCCTTCTGCCCATCGTCGCCCGGCGGAAAACCGCTGCGCGCCGCCATGTTGGCCCGGAAAGCGCGGCGTTGCGGCGCCAGCGGGCTGACCGACGGCCCGCGATCGTCTATATTTGACGCCCAGCCCAGCGAGTGAAGACCATGGCCAAGTTTCTCCTGCGCGCGGCCGCCGCCATGATCGGCGTGCTTATCATTGCGGTTCCCGCCCTTGCTGACCGCATCGACGGCGACTGGTGCTCGGCCTCGGGCCTGCATCTGCGGATCGAGGGACCGCGCATCATGATCCCGTCCGGCGCCGAGATCGCCGGCCAATACGACCGGCACGGCTTTCGCTACGACGGCCCCGAGGGCGATCCCGAGGCTGGTCAGACGATCGAGATGCGCCAGCTTTCGGAAGAAGAAATGCTGCTCATGCGGACTGTTGGCGGGCAAGCGCAACCGATCGAGAACTGGCGACGCTGTCAGGCCGTGAGCTGACACGGCGCTGCGCGTTAACATTTCACACCCTGCGATATTCGGCGGCGTCCGGTTTCGGCACGCATTGGTTAACAAATGCGGCCGCGGCGCTGACCGACATGGCGCTGGTGCACTCCAAAATAGGGCGAGCGGCCCGGCTGCACACAAGATCTCGTGGTGAACAAAGCGGGAAAACCGGCCCGAAGCTGATTCGTCGCCGATTCGTTCCGCCTTGGTTCGATTCGTTAACCGGTTCGGTCGATTTCGAATTAGATGCGTTAATTGAAAGTTCATTTTCATTAACAGAAGCAAAGATTTAACCCGACGCTCCGGTGCGCGCGCGACACTCGGCGACCAAAGGTTAACGCCGTCCGGCCAAAAAGCGCGACCGGCAAAAAGGGCGATTCACGATGTGGACTGGAATCTGTCGCGCGAGACCATATCTAGCGGTGAACAAAGGCAGAATCTGCAAGAGTCAGTGATTCGTCGCCGATTCGTTCCAGACTCGTTCCAAATGTTAACACGAGCGGCGGCTAAACCTTGGCTGCGAATGCGGGAACCGAAGTTCGAAGCGTGCGACAGGCGGATTTACTTGCCCTGAAAGGGCGCTTGTGCTTTGGACACCGACCGCAGGATGCGAGCCACCTCGTTCCTTAGCCGCGTGCAACACGAACCCTGAACTCATGGCCACCACTTCACCGCAAAATGCGCCTTTGATCCTGTCCGGGCGGGACGTCACCGCCGTGCTCGGGCCGACCAACACCGGCAAGACGCACCTGGCGATCGAACGCATGGTGGCGCATTCCTCCGGCGTCATCGGCCTGCCGCTGCGCCTGCTGGCGCGCGAGGTCTATGGCCGCGTCGCCGAGAAGGTTGGCACGGCCAATGTCGCGCTGATCACCGGCGAGGAGAAGATCGTCCCGCCCGGCGCGCGCTATTCGGTGTGCACGGTGGAGGCGATGCCGCGCCAGACCGACGCCGCCTTCGTCGCCATCGACGAGGTGCAACTCGCCGGCGACCTGGAGCGCGGCCACATCTTCACCGACCGGATCCTGCACCTGCGCGGCCGCGAGGAGACGCTGCTGCTCGGCGCGGCGACGATGCGCGGCATCCTGGAAAAGCTGCTGAAGGGCGTTTCGGTCGTCACCCGGCCGCGCATGTCGCACCTTGCCTATTCTGGATCGAAGAAGATCACGCGGTTGCCGCGGCGGTCGGCCATCGTCGCGTTCAGCGCCGACGAGGTCTATGCGATCGGCGAGCTGATCCGGCGCCAGCGCGGCGGGGTGGCCGTGGTGCTCGGTGCGCTCAGTCCGCGCACCCGCAACGCCCAGGTCGGCCTCTACCAGTCTGGCGACGTCGATTTCCTGGTCGCGACCGACGCGATCGGCATGGGCCTCAATCTCGACGTCGACCATGTCGCCTTCGCCCAGACGCGCAAGTTCGACGGCTACCAGTACCGCAACCTCAATCCGGCCGAGCTCGGCCAGGTGGCGGGCCGCGCCGGCCGGCACATGCGCGACGGCACGTTCGGCGTGACAGGGCAGGTCGATCCACTCGACGACGAACTGGTCGAGAAGCTCGAATCGCACACATTCGACCCGGTGAAGATGCTGCAATGGCGCACGGCCGAGTTCGACTTTTCCAGCCTCGACGCGCTGGCCCGCTCGATCGAGGCGGTGCCGCCGGTCGAGGGCCTCACGCGCGCATTGCCCGCAGTCGATGCCCAGGCGCTGGGGTTCCTGTCGCGCGATCCCGACATCCGCAAGCTGGCGACGACACCCGGCCGGGTATCGCTGCTGTG
>JBNLDE010000085.1:0-7535 GCA_050304175.1 Zhengella sp.
GCCCCACCAGGTGATCGCCATGTGATAGGAATAGTCGCAGCACGCGCGCGTCGACTTGTTCGACCAGCGGTCGATCGCCGTGAGCAGGGATTCACCGGGATTCGGCAGGCAAAAATCGACCACCATGGTCGTACCGCCCGACACGGCAGCGCGGGTCCCGCTCTCGAAATCGTCCGACGAATAGGTCCCCATGAACGGCATTTCCAGATGCGTGTGCGGGTCGATGCCGCCCGGCATCACGTAGCAGCCCGTCGCGTCGATCTCGTGGTCGGCATGCAGGTCCGGCCCAATCGCCACGATCTTGTCGTGCTTGATGAGGACATCGGCCTTCCAGGTGCGGTCGGCGGTGACGATCGTTCCGTTCTTGATCACTTTGGACATGGGTTCGACCTTCCTTGTTCAGGCTATCGTTTGAGTTCCTTGGTCATGAAAAGGCTGTAGGGATTGGCCTCGTAGGGCGGAAACGGCCCGCACTGGACAAACCCCGACGCCTCGTAGAGCGACACCGCTTCCCGGTTGAGCGGACCGGTCTCGAGATTGACCCGTTCCATTCCCCGGTCGCGGGCCAGGTTCTCGGCAACGGCCATGAGCTTGCGGCCCGCGCCGCGCCCCCGGCCCTCGGCGCGAACGAACAGGCGCTTCAGTTCCGCGGTCCGATCCGCATTCCACTTCATCGCCACGCAGCCGATCGCAGCGCCGTCGACGCGCATGATGACGAAGGAGACGTCGTTGCCGTCGAGCTCCTCGACGCTGCTGCCGAAATGACCTTCCGCAGGGTAGCGCTCCAGCGAATAGGCATCCGACAGCGCGATGAGCTCCGCGGCCTCCGCCTGCCGGACCGGTTCCACGGCAATGGCTTCGCCGGCCCGGTTCGCGGTCGCCTGCTCTTCGCTCATCACGCCCGGCGCCCTAGTCAGCATAGCTCGGATCCTCGTGGTCGAGAATGCGTTTCATCTCTGCGAAATGGGAGAACTCGGCATCCTTGTAGACCTCCCACTCGTGCGCGGTCGCCTCGGCCAATTCGTCGCCCATGACGCTGAGCGGCTGCCCGGTGGAATAGGCCAGCACCAGTTGCCGGGCGGCCCGCTCCAGATGGTACATCGCGTCGAACGCCTCCGCGACCGTCGGCGCCAGCGTCGTGACGCCATGATTGCCCATCATCACCTGGCGATGGTTGCCGATTGTCTTCGCAATACGCTCGCCTTCCGCCTCCCCCGTGGCAATGCCGCCGAAATCCATGTCGTAGGCTATTCGGCGGAAGAACCGCGCCGTCACCTGGTCGATCGGATAGATCGTCGGGTCCTTCAGGCAGGCAAGAGTCGTCGCATAAGACGGATGCAGGTGCAGCGCCACGCGCGCATGCGGCAAGTTGCGGTGGATCGCCGAATGGATCGACCAGGCCGAAGGGTCGGGCGCGTCCGGACGGTTCATGGTTTCCGGGTCGTCGGCATCGACCAGCAGCAAGTCCGATGCCCTGGCGAGCGAAAAGTGTTTCCAGCGCGGATTGACCAGGAATTTCCTGCCGTCCGGCGAAACGGCCGCGGAGAAATGGTTCGCCACGCCCTCGTGCCAGTCTGCGCGCGCTGCAAGCCGCAACGCGGCGGCGAGGTCGATGCGCAACTGGCGCTCGTCGGCATTGACGAGGGAAACGACGTGTGAACTCATGGCCTGCCCCTCACTCTTGGCTCTCTCACACCGAACCGAAGCAGCCCATGGCATCGCCATGAACGCCAATATCGACCGGGCCGTATTTCGACTCCACCGCCAGCGAGAACAAGTCGGCCCAAGGGATGTAGATCACCCGGTAATTCCCGTTTGAGCGCGTCACCGACCAGCAGGTCAGGGTCGCGCCGCCGCTGAAGTGGACCTCCGTCTCCACCGGCTCGATCAGCGCCTCCATCAGATCGCTGATCGTCTTGCGGTGCCACTCGGGCGACATTGGAGCGCCTTGCCCCACCTTCCGGGCCGCTGGACTGTCCGGATCGTAGGCCCGGATTTCGTCCGACAGCAGAACCTTTATGTGGTGCGCCATATCCATCAGGTCAGGACGTCCTTCCTAAAGAGTTCGTTCGGCTTCATGATCGCGTCCAGGCGTCAAGCACCGCCCCGTCCCGTTCCCTATTCGACGATCCCCGCGGTCTCGACCACCGCGTGGAACAGCACGTCGGCGCCGGCCTGAGCCCATTCCTTGGAGATTTCCTCCGCCTCGTTGTGGGAAAGCCCGTCGACACAGGGACACATCACCATCGCCGTCGGTGCCACCCGGTTGATCCAGCAGGCGTCGTGCCCGGCGCCGGAGATGATGTTGCGATGCGAGTAGCCGAGCCGCTCGGCGGCGTCGCGCACCGCCGTCACGCAGGTCTCGTCGAAAGTCACCGGATCGAACCCGCCGACCTTCTCCAATTCGATGCCGAGCCCCATCTCCTCGCAAATCTTCCTTGCGCCGACATCGAGCCGCTTTTCCATGTCCTGGATGACAGCGAGGTCGGGCGACCGGAAGTCGACCGTGAAAACGACCTTGCCCGGAATCACGTTGCGCGAGTTGGGATGGACGTCGATATGGCCGGCCGCGCCCACGGCGTGCGGCGCGTGGCTCAGCGCGATCTCGTCGACCAGTTCGAGAATGCGCGCCATGCCCAGCCCGGCGTTCTTGCGCATCGGCATCGGCGTCGAGCCCGTATGCGCCTCCTTACCGGTCACCGTCACCTGGGTCCATGACAGGCCCTGCCCGTGGGTGACGACTCCGATATCCTTGCCTTCGGCCTCCAGGATCGGCCCCTGCTCGATGTGCAGTTCGAAGAAGGCGTGCATCTTCCGCGCGCCCACCTTCTCCTCGCCCTTCCAGCCGATGCGCTCCAGTTCGTCGCCGAATTTCTTTCCGTCGTGATCGGTGTGCTGGTAGATATCCGCCTGGTCGAGAACGCCGGCGAATACGCCCGACGCCATCATCGCAGGGGCAAAACGCGTGCCCTCCTCATTGGTCCAGTTGGTGGCGACGATCGGATGCTTCGTCTTGATACCCAGATCGTTCAGGGTGCGAATCACCTCCAGCGCCGACAGCACGCCCAGCACGCCGTCATAGCGCCCGCCGGTCGGTTGCGTGTCGAGATGCGAGCCGACGTAAACCGGCGACGCGTCCGGATCCGTGCCGGGCCGCGTGGCGAACATCGTCCCCATCTCATCGACGCCCATGGTGCAGCCGGCTTCCTCGCACCATTTTTGGAACAGCTTGCGGCCCTCGCCATCCTCGTCGGTCACGGTCTGGCGATTGTTGCCGCCCGCGATCCCGGGGCCGATCTTCGCCATTTCGTGGATCGAATCCCACAGCCGGTCGCCATTGATGCGAAGGTTGGACTCAATGGGCATCGTTGATCTCCTTGCAGGTTCGCAGTGCGCTACTCGACTTCGCCGAGCACCGCACGGATGCAGTCGATCAGCTCATCGATCTGGTTCTTTTCGATGATCAACGGCGGGCTTAGTGCGATGATATCGCCCGTCGTGCGGATCAAACAGCCTTTCTCGAATGCCTTGATGAAGGCCGAGAAGGCACGCTTGGTCGGCTCACCGGCGATCGGCTGCAGCTCGATTGCGCCGATCAGACCGATGTTGCGGATGTCGATGACGTTTGGCGCGTCCTTCAACGAATGCAGCGCATCGGCCCAGTAGTCGGCGAGTTCCGCGCCACGGGTCAGCAGGCCCTCGTCGCGATAGGTGTCCAGCGTGCCAAGCGCGGCGGCCGACGCCATCGGATTGCCAGAATATGTGTAGCCGTGGAAGAACTCGATCAGGTGCTCCGGTCCGGTCATGAAGGCGTCGTGGATTTCGTCGGTCACGAATACCGCGCCCATCGGAATTACGCCGTTGGTCAATCCCTTGGCCGTGGTGATGATGTCGGGCTTGACGTCGAAGTAGTCAGCCGCAAACGGTGTGCCGAGGCGTCCGAACCCGGTGATGACCTCGTCGAAGATCAAAAGGATGCCGTGCTTGTCGCAGATCTCGCGTAGGCGCTTGAGATAGCCCTTGGGCGGGATCAGCACACCGGTCGATCCAGCCACCGGCTCGACGATCACCGCGGCAATCGTCGAAGCGTCGTGCAAGGTGACGATGCGCTCCAATTCGTCGGCCAGGTCCGCGCCATGTTCCGGCTCGCCGCGGACGAAGGCGTTTTTGCCCGGCAGGTGGGTATGCGGCATATGGTCGACGCCGGTCAGCAATGTGCCGAACATCTTGCGATTGGCCACGATGCCGCCGACCGAAATGCCGCCGAAATTGACCCCGTGATAACCGCGCTCGCGCCCGATCAGGCGGAACCGCGACCCGTTGCCCTTGGCGCGGTGATAGGCGAGTGCCACCTTGAGCGCGGTTTCCACAGATTCCGAACCGGAATTGGTGAACATCACGTGATTGAGGTGGTCCGGCGCGAGGTCGACCAGCCGGTTGGCCAGTTCGAACGCGTTGGGATGGCCCATCTGGAAGGCGGGGGCGTAATCGAGCTCACCGGCCTGGTCCCGGATCGCCTCGGTGATCTGCGGCCGGCAATGGCCGGCATTGACGCACCACAATCCCGCCGTGCCATCGAGAATTTTGCGGCCATCAGCCGCCACATAGTGCATGTCCTTGGCGCCGACGAGCATCCTCGGCGCCTTCTTGAACTGGCGGTTTGCCGTGAACGGCATCCAGAATGCGCTGAGATCGTTCGGCGCTACATTGAGCCGGTTAGACATTCAGTCCTCCGCATTGGGTAACCCCGGCGTTCCGTTCGGGGATTGGTAATCCGGCCTTGCTGTGCTACGCATTTTTTACCGGTTGGACAAATCCTAGCACCGACAATTGGCCGGTCAAGGGATTAGTACCATAGCCAACAACAACATGCCGCACGGGAAACGGTAGAGGAGGCAGGGCTACGACGATGAACGTACCGGGAGCGACGCGTCCACCGCGCACGCGTATCCAGCGCGAGAAGCGCGACATCATCCTCGATGCGGCGCTCGACGTATTTTCCGCCCATGGCTTCCGCGGCGCCACGATCGACCAGATCGCCGATGCGGCGGGCATGTCGAAACCGAACCTGCTTTACTATTTCAAGAACAAGGAATCCATCTTTCAGAACCTCATCCACCGCCTGCTCGACACCTGGCTCGATCCATTGAAGGAGCTTGACGCGAAAGGCGACCCGCAGGTGGAATTGCGCGGCTACATCCGCCGCAAGATCGAAATGTCGCGCGACTACCCGCGCGAAAGCCGCCTGTTTGCAAACGAGATCCTTCAGGGCGCGCCGCGGATCATGGACATGCTGGAGAACGAATTGAAACCGCTGGTCGACGAGAAGGCCGAGGTGATCCGCGGCTGGATGCGGCAGGGGAAGCTGGTCACGGCCGATCCCTACCACCTGATTTTTTCGATCTGGTCGACCACCCAGCATTATGCCGATTTCGACGTCCAGGTACGCGCCGTCCTTGGCCCCGACCGCGGAGGAGAAGGCCGCTTCGAAGATGCCGCAAGATTTCTGGAGACGCTGCTTTTCGAGGGGCTGAAGCCACGCTGAATGCGCCGGGTCAGGTATCCGGCGACACCGCAAGCACGATCAGTCCCGCCACGATGGCAAGTGCCCCCACCATGACCAGTGCGCCTGCCCATCCGTGCCCCAGTAGGCCTTCCAGCACGATGATCAATGCCGGCGTCAGGTAACCGTAGGCATAGACCTTGGCAGCCGGCAGCCGCATCGAGGCGAATTGCAGCAGAAACAGCGTCGCCGCCGTGGTGAAGACCGCCAGGTAGGCGATGACCAGCCACACGATCGAAGGCAGTTGCGCCCATTCGGTCGCGCCGATATCCGACCAGCCATACAGCGAAACGCACAGCGCCGTGGCCGCCAGCGACCAGAATGTTGATACCACCAGCGGCTCGCCGCGCGAAAACTTGCGCATCAGCGGCGCATAGGCTGAGTGGCAGATCACGCCAACAAGATAGATCAGCTCTCCGCGGCCGATCCGCAGTCCGAGCAGCGCCTGCACATCGCCCTGGAAAATCACCCACAGCGCACCGGCACCGGCCACCGCCAGGCTGACAAGCACCACCGGTCGCGGCACCTGGCGCAGGAACAGCCACCCCCAGATGGCGGAGAAGAAGGGATTGAGCGTGAAGACTGCGCCAACCGAGACGGGGCTTGTCATCGACAGCGCAATGAACATGGTGACGAAATAGACACCCATCAGCGCGCCGAGGATGAGGAAACGCCATGGCGCGGCGGGCCATCTCAGCGCCGTACGGGTCAGCCGCCAGGCGATGAGGCCCATCACCGCCGCGCCGGCAATGAAGCGGACCGCGTTGAGCGGCGCCGGCGCGATGTGCGGCACGGCCATCGCGCCGAAGGAAAACGATCCCGCAATAAGCGTCGCGAACAGCATCATCGCCAAGTGACCGAGCCACTTCTGCCGACCGATCGCATGAAGGGATATGGGCGCGAGCCCGGCACTTCTGTTCATCTGTTCTCGCGGGCGGGGCCCAATCCCCTACTCAAAACGCTGGAATTGGGCCCCGCCCGGAGCGGGAGGAGCTCTCGTGTCCGTGAAACCAGTCTATTATTCCGCCGCCACTTTTGCCATCGGGTTGTTCGGATGCGTCGTCCAGTTGGCATAGTCTGCCTCGACCGTCTTGCCGGTCCGCTGGTCGACCGCACCGGCTTCGAGCCGCTCCATCGTGATGCAACCTTCGACCGGACAGACATCGACGCAGAGATTGCAGGCGACGCACTCATTGTCTTGAACCTCGAACACGCGGTCCGCCGACATCGAGATCGCCTGGTGGGACGTGTCCTCGCAGGCGATGTAGCAGCGCCCGCACTTGATGCAGGCCTCCTGGTCGATCCGCGCCTTGGTGATGTAGTTGAGGTTGAGATATTGCCAGTCGGTGACGTTCGGGACAGCCCGCCCCACGATGGCGTCGAGATCGGCATGGCCCTTCTCGTCCATCCAGTTTTCCAGCCCTGCGATCATTTCCTGGACGATCTTGAAGCCGTAGGTCATCGCCGCTGTGCACACCTGCACCGTACCGGCGCCCAGCGCCATGAACTCCGCCGCGTCGCGCCATGTGGTGATGCCGCCGATGCCGGAGATCGGCAGGCCCGCCGTCTCCGGGTCGCGGGCGATCTCGGAAACCATCGACATGGCGATCGGCTTGACGGCCGGGCCGCAGTAGCCGCCATGCGTGCCCTTGCCATCGATTGACGGTTCCGGAGAAAAGCTGTCGAGATCGACCGCCGTGATCGAGTTGATGGTGTTGATGAGCGACACCGCGTCCGAACCGCCGGCGTGGGCGGCGCGTGCGGGCTTGCGGACGTCGGTGATGTTGGGCGTAAGCTTGGTGATGACCGGCATGCGCGTATTGGCCTTACACCAGCGCACGACCATCTCGACATATTCCGGCACCTGGCCGACCGCCGAGCCCATGCCACGCTCCGACATGCCGTGCGGGCAGCCGAAGTTCAATTCCACGCCGTCGGCGCCGGTGTCTTCCACCTGGGCCAGGATGGCGCG
>JBNLDE010000086.1:0-4883 GCA_050304175.1 Zhengella sp.
CCTACCGCGAAAAGCCGGCGCTGCATGCGCGCGACTGCGAAGCCGGCGGGTTCGAGTGGCTGAGCGCCGACGACCGAGACAATTCGGTCTTTGCTTGGCAGCGCAAGGCGCCCGGCGAAGCCACGGTCGTCATCGTCTCCAACTTCACGCCGGTCCTTCGGCAAGGCTACCGTGTGCCCATGCCACACAACGGTCTGTGGAAGGAGATCCTCAATTCGGATGCCGCGATCTACGGGGGAGCGGGCAACGGCAATGGCGGACAGGTCGAGGCGACCGGGGGTGTCGCCGCTATGACCCTGCCGCCCTTGGCCACGGTCATGTTTGAGTATCAGGCGCAGGCCTGACATCGTCGGGAGGAAACGATGGAAGAAAGAAGCAGTTCGCCGCTGTCGCGTAACGCGATGGCCTATGTGCTGGCAGGAGGACGCGGCAGCCGGCTGCATCAATTGACCGACCGGCGCGCCAAGCCGGCCGTCTATTTTGGCGGCAAGACGCGAATCATCGACTTCGCCCTTTCCAACGCGATCAATTCGGGTATCCGGCGTATCGGCGTGGCCACACAGTACAAGGCCCACTCGCTGATCAGGCACCTGCAACGCGGTTGGGGCTTTCTGAGACCCGAGCGCAACGAGAGTTTTGACATCCTACCAGCCAGTCAGCGCGTTTCGGAAAGCCAGTGGTACGAGGGCACGGCCGACGCGGTGTACCAGAACATCGATATCATCAGAGACTACAATGTCGACTACATGGTGATCCTCGCCGGCGACCACATCTACAAGATGGACTATGAGCTGATGCTGCGTCAGCACGTCAATGAACGCGCCGACGTGACGGTTGGATGCCTGGAGGTGCCGCGCGCCGACGCGACCGGATTCGGCGTCATGCATGTCGACGACCAGGACCGGATCGTCGATTTCGTCGAAAAGCCCAAGGACCCGCCCGGCATACCGGGCAATCCGGACTTCTCGCTCGCCTCGATGGGAATCTATGTCTTCTCCACCAAGTTTCTGATCGATGAACTGATCCGCGACGCGGCGGACCCGAACTCCAGCCGCGATTTCGGCAAGGACATCATTCCCGGCATCGTCAAGAACGGGAAGGCGATCGCGCATCGATTTGCGAAGTCCTGTGTCCGCGCGTCTTCCGAGAAGGAGGCTTACTGGCGCGACGTCGGCACCATCGATGCCTATTGGCAGGCCAATATCGACCTGACTGACGTCCTGCCGGAGCTCGATATCTACGACCGGTCCTGGCCAATCTGGACCTATGCCGAGATCAAGCCGCCGGCTAAATTCGTCCATAACGAAGACGGTCGGCGTGGCCAGGCGATCTCCTCCCTGGTCTCGGGGGACTGCATCATTTCGGGTTCCACCATTAACCGAAGCCTGCTGTTCACCGGCGTGCTGGCGCGCTCCTGGTCACATGTCGACGAAGCCGTCGTCCTGCCCGAATGCGTGATCGGGCGCAATGCACGGCTCAGCCGCGTCGTTATCGATCGCGGCGTCAGGATCCCGTCCGGCCTCATTGTCGGCGAAGATCCGGAACTCGACGCCCAGCGGTTCAACCGGACGCCGAACGGCATCTGCCTGATCACGCAGGACATGCTCGATAAAGCGGGGCTGTCCGAAAAATGAAGGTCCTTTCCGTAGCTTCGGAAGTCTTTCCTCTGGTCAAGACCGGCGGACTTGCCGACGTCGCGGGCGCATTGCCGCCGGCGCTGAAGGCGCACGGCGTATCCATGACCACCATGCTGCCGGGCTATCCGAGTGTCATGAAAAAGGTCGGCAAAGCAAAACCCGTCGCCCGGTTCGACGACCTTCTTGGCGCCAAGGGCGTTTTGCTTTCCTCCAAGTGCGACGGCCTCGACCTTCTCGTGCTAGACGTCCCTGGCCTGTTCGACCGCGACGGCGGGCCTTACGCGGATGTTTCGGGCACGGACCACGTCGACAACTGGCGGCGATTTGCCGTGTTCTCGAGAGCGGCAGCGCTGGCCGCAACCGGCGCCATCCAGGGATACAGGCCGGACATCGTACATGTTCACGACTGGCAGGCGGCGCTGACGCTGGCCTATCTGAGGTACGCGGATGAAAAGCCGGTGCCCGCTTCGGTCGTTACCGTCCACAACCTCGCATTCCAGGGCAGGTTCGCCGCTTCGGTGTTCGATCAGCTTGGCCTGCCGGTCGCGGCATGGGCGCTCGACGGTGTCGAGTATTATGGCGGGGTGGGCTTTCTCAAGGCCGGGCTCCAGTTCGCCGACGCGATCACGACGGTCAGCCCGAGTTATGCGAACGAAATACGCACCGCCGAGTTTGGCATGGGTCTCGAAGGCCTGCTCAACGCACGCTCAGACGCCCTGTACGGCATCGTAAACGGCATCGACACAGATATCTGGAACCCCGAAACAGATCCGTATCTCGCCAGCCGTTACGGTCCGGGAAAGCTGAAGCGGCGTGCCGCCAACAAGCGCGCCCTTGCCGGGCGGTTTGATCTCGATGACGATGCCGATCCGCTGTTTGCGATCGTCAGCCGGCTGACCTGGCAAAAGGGCATCGACATCCTGGTCCAGTCGATCGACTCCGTCGTGTCGCGCGGCGCCAAGCTGGCGGTGCTCGGGTCCGGCGACGCAGCGCTCGAGCAGCAATTGACGGCCGCCGCATCCCGGCATCCCGGACGCGTCGGCATTCTTGTCGGCTACGACGAACCGTTGTCGCACCTGATCCAGGGCGGTGCCGACGCCATTCTCGTGCCATCCCGGTTCGAGCCCTGCGGCCTGACCCAGCTTTACGGCCTTCGCTACGGCTGCGTACCTGTGGTGGCGCGCACGGGCGGCCTCGCCGATACGGTCATCGACGCAAATACGGCCGCGCTGGGCGCCGGCGTCGCGACAGGCGTGCAGATCGCGGCGCTCAATGAGAACACCCTGGCAGAGGCCCTGTCCCGCACCGTGGCGTTATATCGCGACCCCAAGACATGGGCGAAGATCCAGAAGAACGGAATGAAAACCGATGTCTCCTGGAACCATAGCGCGCGGCTCTACGCGGATCTGTATCACACCCTTGTCCAGCGGGACTGATCGCCCATGAAGAATACCGTCGCCACCACGCCATATGATGACCAGCGCCCCGGCACATCGGGCCTGCGCAAGAAGGTCCCGCATTTCCAGCAGCCGAATTACGTGGAGAACTTCGTCCAGTCCGTATTCGACTCGCTTGAGGGTTTCGGTGGGCAGACGCTGGTGGTCGGCGGAGACGGGCGTTACTTCAACGACGTTGTGATCCAGAAGGTCATTCGCATGGCGTCGGCCAACGGTTTCGGCCGGGTGATCGTCGGCCGGAACGGAATCCTCTCGACGCCGGCCGCGTCGCACCTGATCCGCAAGAACGGCGCTTTTGGTGGGATCATCCTGTCCGCGAGCCACAACCCCGGCGGCCCGACCGAGGATTTCGGCATCAAGTACAATATCTCGAACGGCGGGCCGGCCCCGGCCTCGGTAACCGATCGGATCTACGAACGAAGCCGTGCCATCGAACGCTACACGACCGTGGACACATCGGATGTCGATCTCGCACGGATCGCAACATCCGATGTCGCCGGAATGAAAGTCGACGTCGTCGATCCGGTCGCCGACTACGCCGCTCTGATGGAACAACTGTTCGACTTTGACGCAATCCGCACGCTGATTGCCGGAGGCTTCACTATGGTGTTCGACGCCATGCATGCGGTAACCGGTCCCTACGCTCGGGACATACTGGAGCGGCGGCTAGGCGCGCCGCCGGGGACCGTCCTCAACGGCACCCCGCTGCCTGATTTTGGCGGCCATCATCCCGACCCCAACCTAGTCCACGCGCGCCATCTCTACGACATGGTGATGGGGCCGACACCGCCCGACTTCGCGGCGGCGTCGGATGGCGATGGCGACCGAAATCTGGTGCTCGGGCGCGCGATTTTCGTGTCGCCATCGGATTCGCTCGCCGTTTTGGCCGCCAACGCCCATTTCGCGCCGGGCTACAGCAACGGTGTTGCGGGAATAGCGCGGTCGATGCCGACAAGTGCCGCGGCCGACCGGGTGGCGGAGAAACTCGGCGTGGAAATGCACGAAACCCCGACCGGCTGGAAATTCTTCGGCACACTGCTCGATGCCGGCCGCGTGACGATCTGCGGAGAGGAAAGCGCGGGCACCGGCTCCAACCACGTCCGCGAAAAGGACGGGTTGTGGGCGGTGCTTCTGTGGCTCAACATCCTCGCGGCACGCAGGCAACCGGTGCGCGACATATTGCAGGCACACTGGACGGAATATGGCCGCAACTTCTATTCCCGCCACGACTACGAGGGTTTGCCCGAAGAGACCGGCGCGGCGATCATGGCCAGGATCGAGACCAATGTAGCGGCAGGCGGCGGGCGCTCCTACCATGGGCTTCGCCTCGAACGGGCCGACGACTTTTCCTATACCGACCCGATCGACGGATCGGTGGCCGCCCACCAGGGTTACCGGTTCTTTTTCGAAGACGGTTCGCGCATTGTCTTCCGGCTTTCCGGGACGGGTACAACCGGTGCAACGCTGCGCGTTTATCTCGAACGCTTCGAGGCCGATCCTGGCAACCATGGCCGCGACCCCCAGGAAGCCCTTGCCGGATTGATTGCGGCGGCCGACGAGATTGCCGGCATCCGCGAGATCGGCAAACGCGACGCGCCGACCGTCATCACGTGAGCCGGTCATGGCGGGCTTGATCGAGACGCCCGGTGTTCAGATGGGCGCTGGCGGCGTGACGTTTTCCGTGCGGTCGGAAACGGCCGAGACAGTCGAGCTCTGCCTGTTCGATGACAGCGATCGCGAGACCGGCCGCCACGCGATGCAGCGCGCCGGCGCGATGTTTCGAGCAACG
>JBNLDE010000087.1:0-39898 GCA_050304175.1 Zhengella sp.
CGGAATCGTCGATCGACTGGTTCTGGCAAACGAGGCAGCGCAGGTTTTCCGAGATCGCGCGCGCACGGGTTTCCAGGGCCGGATCGGCCAGGACTTCGTCGGGACGCACGGCTAAAGCCGGCATGGCGGACAACGCCAGCAACACGATGGCGGCGAGCGCGGAGACCTTTGCGCGGATCCTCAAGACGCCGCCTCCGCGGTCCCGGCCGGTCGCGCGCGCCGCGACGGCGCACCGACCCGCAGGCGCCGGTCGGACAGCGAGACGAGGCCGCCCGCGATCATCACCAGAGTGCCGAGCCAGATCAGCGTCACCAGCGGCTTCCACCAGACACGCACCACGAGGCGGCCGTCCGGACCCGGATCGCCAAGCGAAACATAGAGCTGGCTGAACCCGATGGTCTCGATTCCGGCTTCCGTCGTCGGCATGCGCCGCGCGGTGTAGAGCCGTTTGGCCGCGACGATATCTGCGACCGGGGCGCCGGATGCGTCACTGAGCTTGAAGCGGGCCTCGTCGGCGGTGAAGTTGGGACCCTGCGTCGGGGATGTCCCCTCGAAGCGGAGAGTGTAGCCGGCCACCCCAAGCTCGTCGCCGGGCTGCATGGTCAGGATATTTTCGGTCTGGAATGCACTGACGGCCATGATGCCCAGGACCGTCGCTCCAAGGCCGAAATGGGCAATCGCGGTTCCGAACACCGATCGCGGCAGCCCCTTCAAGCGGCGCACCATCACCGCCGGCGCCGCGGAACCGATCCCGGCCTTGAAGGCAAGGTCGGTGAGCGCGCCGGCCATCAGCCACGCGGCCAGGCCGATGCCCAGCGCCGCAAACAACGCGGTCCGGTCGACGAAAAGCAAAACGAAGGCGACGACCGCCAGGGCGATGACAATCGCGGCAAACAGACGCTGCGTGACAGCGCGGAGATCGCCGCGTTTCCAGGCCAGCAGCGGGCCGAACGGCACGGCGATCAACAGCGGCACCATCAGCGAGCCGAAGGTCCGGTCGAAGAATGGCGCGCCGACCGAAATCTTGTCTCCGGTCGTGGCCTCAAGCAGCAACGGATAGAGGGTGCCGACCAGGACGGTCGCGGCCGCTGTGGTGAGGAACAGATTGTTGAGGACAAGCGCCCCCTCGCGCGAGATCGGGTGGAACAGGCCGCCGGAGGTCAAAACCGGCGCCCGCCAGGCGAACAGGGCGAGCGACCCGCCGATGAACAGCACGAGAATGGCGAGGATGAATACGCCACGGCTCGGGTCGGAGGCGAATGCATGAACGGAGGTCAAAACGCCGGAGCGGACAAGGAAGGTACCGAGCAGCGAAAAGGAGAAGGTGATGACCGAAAGCAGGATCGTCCAGATCTTCAGGGCGGAGCGCTTTTCCATCACGATCGCCGAATGGAGAAGTGCCGTCCCCGCCAGCCAGGGCATGAACGAGGCGTTTTCAACCGGATCCCAGAACCACCAGCCGCCCCACCCGAGCTCGTAATAGGCCCAGTACGAGCCCATCGCGATGCCGCCGGTCAGGAATATCCAGGCAACCAGCACCCAGGGGCGAACCCAGCGGGCCCAGGCGGCGTCAATGCGGCCGTCGATCAGGGCCGCCACGGCAAAGGAGAACGCAACGGAGAAGCCGACATAGCCGAGATAGAGCAGCGGCGGATGTATGGCCAGGCCGATGTCCTGCAGAATGGGATTGAGGTCCTGCCCTTCCACCGGGGCCGGATTGACGCGGACGAAGGGATTGGAAGTGGCGAGGATGAACAGGAGGAACGCGCCGCCAATCCAGGCCTGGACGGACAGAACCGTCGCTTTCAGACTTGCCGGCAGGTTGCGGCCGAAGGCAGCGATCAGTGCGCCGAAGAAGCTGAGGATCAGCACCCAAAGAAGCATCGACCCTTCGTGGTTGCCCCAGGTTCCCGATATCTTGAAGATCAGCGGCTTTTGCGAGTGCGAATTCTCGAAAACGTTCAGGACCGAGAAATCGGACGTTACATAGGCGTTCACGAGGCCGAGAAATGAGATGGCGATGAGCAGGAAAACGATGGCGGCGGCCGGTCCGCCGATCGCCATCAGACGCTCGTCACCCCGTCGCGCGCCCCAGACCGGCAGCACCGACTGGACCAGCGTCACGGCAAACGCCAGGACAAGTGCGAAATGCGCGGTTTCGACCATCATTTCTCCCTTGGCGCAGCCGGCGAGCCGGCCTCAGCGCGGTCCGGTCACTTCGTTTCCGTCTCTTGCCAGACGCCCTTTTCCTTCAGGGCGTCGGCGACTTCCTTCGGCATGTAGTTCTCGTCGTGCTTGGCGAGCACGGTGTCCGCCACGAAGAACCCGTCGCGCGTCATCGCACCTTCGGTCACGACGCCTTGCCCCTCCCGGAACAGGTCGGGAAGGATACCGTCATACTTGACCGTCACCGACTTGAGTGTGTCGGTCACCGTGAAAGTGACCTGCGTGCCTTCGCCGCGCACCACGGTTCCCTCGCCGACCAGGCCGCCGAGGCGCATGCGCTGGCCGATCTCCGCCGGCTTGGCGGCAAGGTCCGAGGGCGTCACGAAGAACACGATCTTCTGGTTCAGTGCGACGAGAACCATGGCCGCCGCCAGGCCGAGAAACACGGCGGCGCCGAAAATGATCGAGAGGCGTTTCTGCTTACGGGTCATGTCTTCATCAACTCAGTTTCCGGCTGCCGGCGCGTCCGGCTCCACGCCGAGCGACTTGGCGAAGGCGATAATCTCCGTTGCCTTTGCACTGTCCGCGCCAAAGGCGTCCACCGCCCGTTTCACCGCCTCGGCCGCTTCGGGTTTCTTTCCCAGCACGGTATAGGCCTTTACCAGCCTCTGCCAACCGGCCATGTCGTCGGGATTGGCGCGCAATTTTTCATCGAGCCGCGCAACCATCGTGCCGATCATCGCGTTGCGGTCTTCGGCCGACATTTCCCCGGCGGCGGCAACCTGGTCGCGTGTCGGCCCCGGCACAGGCGCTGCCTTGGCAGCGGCTTGCTCCTGTTGCGCCTGGGAAACCGCGTTGAGAGCGACCTGCCGCCAGGGCGAATTTTCCGGCTGGCCGTCTGCCAGGTCCTGCCAAGCGGCAATCGCGCCGGTCAGATCGCCATCCTGGGCCATGCCGATCGCCAGGAAAAACCGGGCTTTGGGATTGGCGGGGTCGAGATCGAGCGCGGCCTTGAACGACTCCCGGGCCTGCGCGGAAACATCTCCTTCGCCGATCGCCGTCATCGCTTCGCCGAGACCGGCCAGGCGCGCGGCGTCCTTTCCGAGCAATCTGATGGAGTGGCGGTATGCCACGGCTGCATCGTCATAGCGGTTGACGCGCATGTAGATGGGTCCAAGGACTTCCCAACCCGCCCCGTCATCCGGATTGGCCCGCAAATGTTTCTCGGCGCGCGCGATCAGTTCTTCGACCGTATTCTCGGTCGGGCTCTTTTCCATCCGCGCGGCAAGCGGCTGGGCCGGCATGTCGGGCGATCCGATCATCGCGTATGCGCCCCAACTGACCACTGGAATGGAGAGGATGGCGACAGCGGTCACCCAGCGTGACGCGGCGCTGGCGGGCGCGGCAGTCTGGGCGCTGCGCGCTTTGTCGGCCTTGAGGATACGCCGTGCGATCTCGGTGCGCGCTTCCTCGGCTTCCTGGCCGGAAATCACGCCGCGGGCCGCGTCGCGCTCCAGTTCAGCCAACTGGTCGCGATAGACTTCCAGGTCATAGTCGGCGGCTTGTTCAACGCCCTTCGGTCGGCGGACCAATGGTCGCAACAGCGCCGTGCAGGCAGCCAGGGTGAGCAGTGCAGCGGAGAGCCAGAACAACATGACCCCTACTTAGTGACACTGCGCGGAACTGCCAACCGATTTTGCCACGTGCAGATCGCGCATATCGCCACAGACAGAATCATGTCAGCCGTGTCCAACTGCCGTCTTCGTTGCGGCAAGCCGCGCCGCGGGCAACATGGGGCTCGCCATTGAGGACGACGGTGTGCGTGTATTGCCGGCAATCCTGGGACCCAACGCGGTAGGGCTGGCCCGGCACAATATCGCCGTGCTGCTTCCCGTCCTCGCTCTGCCAGGTCACGGTCTGCCCCGCATCGGTATATTCCAGGGCCTTGTATTCCGCGTTGAGTGCAAGGCGGCGATCGGCGCTGGCCAGTTTCAGATCGGGGATATCGCTGACAAGGCCGCCATCGAGGGTAGCGGTCAGCGCCGCGCCCCGCGACGATCCGGTCTGACCGAGCGCAAGAGGCCCGATGCCGCCTGCCTTTCCCGAAACGGCGCTGCCCGAACTGATGCAGCCGGACAGCCCGATCAGGGCGGCCCCAATCCCGGCGGTCAACAGTCTCGGCAGCAGTCGCATTGTCAGGTCTCCTTGGCGTTCGCGCCAATAGTTCGTTTGTGTGTCCGAATTTTGGCCCGCGGGCTGTTACGCCTTCACCGCCGCGGGGAGCAGGACATCGACGGCGAGGCCGCCCATGCCGCTTTGTTCCAGTCGAAGCGTTCCGCCGTACTCGTTCACCAGTTCGGCGACAATCGCAAGGCCCAGTCCCGTTCCCGGCTTTGTTTCGTCGAGCCTTTGTCCGCGCTTCAGGGCATCGCGGGCCTTTTCGGGCGGGATTCCGGGTCCGTCATCGGCGACACAGAGTTGGAACCGGCCGCCGGCCGCGCTGTCGACCCAGACTTCGACCTTGCCGCCGGCCCATTTCATCGCGTTTTCGAGCAGGTTGCCGACGATTTCCTCGAAATCCTGCTGTTCGCCGGCAAACACGATGCCCTTGGCGCGTTGGTCGAATGTCAGCGTCTTGTCCTTGTTGAGCTTCGCGACAACGCGAACCATGCGTTCGAGCGCCGAGTCGACATCCGTGCGGAACACAACGCTGTCCCGCTGTGCTGCAATGCGGGCGCGCTGGAGATAGTGCTCGACCTGGGTCCGCATCGCGTCGGCCTGTTCTTCGATCAGTTTGCCTCGCTTGCCGCCGGCGGCGCGCGCTTCATTGACGAGCACTGCCAGCGGCGTTTTCAGCGAATGGGCGAGATTGCCGACCTGGGTGCGCGAGCGTTCCACGATGCGCCGGTTGTTCTCGATCATCGCGTTCATTTCGTCGGTCAGCGGCGCGATCTCGGTCGGAAACTCGCCGTCGAGCCGGTGGGCGCGACCTTCACGAACTTCGGCAAGCGCCTTGCGCACCCGATCGAGCGGACGGAGGCCCAGAACGATCGCGACGGCGTTGATGGCGATCATGCCGATGCCGAACAGGCCGAGATAGGTGAACAGAAAACGGCGGAATTCGGAGACGTCTGCCTGGAATTCGCTCTCATTGCCCATGATGCGCGTTCTAACCGCGCGATCCGACGTGCCGAGCAGGTATTCCCGTTCCAGCACCCGCACCTTCTCTCCCTCGAGCCCTTCGGCGATATACGATCTGCGGAAGTTCCGGTCGAACGGCACATCTTTCGACGACGGTACCTTTATAGGCTCGGTCATCGATTCAGAGCGCAGGGGCGGCATGTCCGACTTGCCGAGGGGCTCGACCGACCAATACCAGCCGGATCCCGTTTCCGTGTAACGCAGGTCGCCGAAGTTCGGCACGCCGCTCAGGTTTTCCTCGTCGTCAAGGGAAACCGCGCCGATCAGGTTAAAAAGATGGGCATCCAGCAAGCGGTCGAAATTCCGGCTCGACGCCTGGCGGTACAGTGCCGAGATCAAGGTGGCGATGACTATCAGGGCGGCAATTGCCCAGATCGTCGAGAACGAGACGACGCGTAGAGTAACGGAGCGCGGCATCAGCCTCATGCGGAGTGGTCCAGGCATTCGGCGCAGGCAGCCGTGGGCTTCACGCTTCGGGCTCGCGCATCCGGTATCCCATGCCGCGAACCGTCTCGATCAGGTCGACACCCAGCTTCTTGCGCAGCCGGCCAACAAAGACCTCGATCGTATTGGAATCGCGATCAAAATCCTGGTCGTAGAGATGTTCGACCAATTCGGTGCGCGAAATGACTTCGTCGAGATGATGCATCATGTAGGCAAGCAGCCGAAACTCGTGGGAGGTCAGCTTCAGAGGCACCCCGTCGATATCCGCCTTCGAGGCCTTGGTATCGAGCCGCAGGGGGCCGCAGGTCAGTTCCGATGAAGCGTGACCGGCCGCGCGGCGTATCAGCGCGCGAACGCGCGCCAGCACTTCCTCGATGTGAAATGGTTTGGCGACGTAGTCGTCGGCACCGGCATCGATGCCCGAAACCTTGTCGCTCCAGCGATCGCGCGCGGTCAGGATCAGCACCGGCATGGTCCGGCCGTCACGGCGCCAGCGTTCCAGCACGGAGAGCCCGTCCATTTGCGGCAGCCCGATGTCCAGAACCACTGCATCGTAAGGCTCGGTATCGCCGAGGAAGTGTCCCTCCTCGCCGTCATAGGCGCAATCGGTGACATAACCGGCTTCGCTGAGCGCGTCGCACAATTGGCGGTTCAGATCCTTGTCATCTTCCACAACCAGGATTCTCATCGTGCCCAACCTCTTTCAATCAGGGTGCCGTCTGGCAATCATGGCCGATTCCGCGCCATTTCGAAAGCTGTGCCTCACGACGGAGGAACGACACTCAATTGAGAGGGACGACGATTTCCATTCTCCTGGGGTACTGGCCGCCAATGCCGGGGATGAGCACGACGACGACACAGACCTTCTTGCCTTTGCGCGTGGTCTGTTTCGCACTTGCCAACTGGCCGCCCTTCTGGGAGGCGACCTGCTTACCCTTGGCCTGGCAGCCACCGGCCGCATAACCTGCGGTCGGCAGCATTGCGAGGGACAGCGCAAGCGCTGCAATGAGGCGGATGGGGGTGTGTTTCGTTTTCATGGTTCGGTTTCTAATCCATCGCGCCTGAACGTGAAATGAACAAAGTCAAGGCCGTTGTTCACACTACCGGTCGCCGGTCGGCATCCGCTTTCACGGCGCCGGCAGTGCGGGACCGCGGCCTAACCGATCCGCTTGTCGGCGGACAGCCGCCCGGCGAGCGCGATCAGGCCCGAAATGGCGGTGACGGCCTGGATGAGCAGATCCGCGAATGCGGATTTGTCGAGCCCGGCCAGGGGCAAGCCGAACAAGCTGCCAACGGTCGCCGCGATCGTGACCAGGGATGCCCAGATCGTCTTGGACAGGTACCAGGGTTTTGTATGGCTCATGAATGTCTCCTTTTTGGAAATACAGGGGGTTGGTCAGGCGAACGAAAAGCGTCTTGTCGCAGCGATCCCCGGTCCGACCGCCGCGCTGAGCTGGGCGACGGCGAAGTCGAAAACCGGGGCTTGGGCGGGGAAAGCAGCGGCGACCCCGGCGGCCGGCCATGTCCATTGCGCCGCCGAAGATTGCGCTTCGGCCAGCGGCGTGCCGTCGGTCGCGCTTATGAGCAGGCCATAGCTCTCGACCGCTTCTCCGAGCGGCACCTCCGTGGCCAGCCAGCTGTCGGCGCCGACGCGCGAGCGCCGGACCCAGGTAAACTGGATGCCGCCGTCCATCTGCCGCTCAGCCCGCACATGGACCGGCGAAAGAGGCGTGAGCGCGCGCAAGCCACCGTCGAGGCTTGTCTCGGTACGGATTTCGGCATCATCGGGCCGTCTTGCCGGGCCGACCCGCCAGTTCAGTGTCAGCCCGATCTCCTGCTCGGTGAGACCCGCCGGCTCGACCGCTTCGTCAAGCAGCACGAAGGCCGCGCCGGATTCGGCGCCGGCTGCCGCCGCATCCTCGGTGCCGAGTTGCCCGCGAAGCAATCCTTCGAGGCGCCAGACATCGGATTCGACCTCCTCGGCGGACAGGAACTGGACGATCTCCCATACCCCGTTTGCAGCGCGAACAGCGGCCGCGTTGGCGCCATTCAGCAATTGCAGTTTGGAGACCGATTGCAACGCTCCGCCAGCCAGTTTCACGGTGAGTGCACTGACAGTCCGGACAAGCCCGCCTTCGCCAGGCGGCAGCGGCGCCTGCAGCGTTCCGATCGTCGCGGGCCTGGTCAGGACCGCGCGGCGCGTGAAGCCGGAGCTGTCCGGCGAGGCGGACACCTCCAGCACACTCCAGGGCCGGGTCCATGCGGCGACGAGTAGCCGGGTCCGCGGCTCGACATCGCCAAGCATCGGCAGGTCGAGAAACTGAACCGCCGGCGCCGACAGGGAGGCCGAGGCGGCGGTCTTCGCCTGTTCGGTTACGTGGCGGTTTGGTGCAGGCGGTTTGCGGATGACGCGACGCGCCTGGATTCGGGCAGTCAGACCGGCGTCGATTCGGGTCACGGCATACAGTTCGCCGGGCGTTTCGCCAGGCGTTATCGTTTGCCCGACCTGCGGCAGAGCGGACCCGCCGGGGAGAGAGAAGGCCACTTCGCGGCGCGCGATCCGCACCGCGCTCAGCCAGTCGGCGAGCCGCGCTGACGCCTCGCCTTCGTTCAGCACGGCCGGCAGGCCGAAAACCTGCTGCAACTGCGATCCTGCCGGGGATTCGACCTGGCGGACGGTCGCAGACTGGTAATTCCGGAACGGATCGCGGAAGGCGAGTATCGCCTCGCCCGGCAGTTCGTGCACGGCCTGGCGTTCCATGACGAGCGAACCGGTGTCGCCCGCCTCGACCCTGTCGTCGATCGGCAGCGGCGCAGCAACCCGGCCGCTGCTTGCAAAGACGAGGCCTTCCGACTCCTCCGAAACCGACAGGCGATAGAATTCGACCAGCGGCGACAGGGCATCGCGAACGGTGGACGGATTGTCGATGACGATCCCTTCCACGAGCGCGTCGACGCGCCGCGTGTCGGCCGCCGGCAGTCCGCTGTCGGCCAGGATGGCGTCAATCGCGTCGCCGAGCTCGACCGAGGCCAGCCGCCCGTTCAGCCAGTGCCCGCGTGCCCAGTTGACCCCGTCCTTCCAGGTGTTGGACTGCGGAAAGGCGGGGAAGGCGCGCGCGTCCCACGCCCAGCAGTAGATCCGCTCGGAATCCACCATCCGTCCGGAGTAAACGGACGAAACAGGATTTTCGGCCTCAACGAAACCGGGGATTTCGTCATCCCAGCGGGAAAAATGCGCGGCCAGGAATCGGCGCTGCACCAGATCGTCGCGCCCACCATTTGAGAACCAGGGCGTGGCGCTTTCCGAAGATTTCGCATCGACGAAGACATTGGGCTGGTTCGCCCCCTTGTCGACGGCGGGGCAGCCGAGTTCCGTCAGCCAGACCGGCTTTTGCCCGGGCACCCAGCCGGTCGGCGTGGCCAGTTCCACGCCTGCGCGACGCTCGAAATGCTGGTTCGACCACCAGGACAGGATGTCCTTGGGGCGAAAAACCCAGGGCTTGTCGAAAGCGCTGTCTTCTATCGGGGACCGTACGCGTAAACGCCGGGAATTGTTATCCGGATAATACCAGTCGTAGCCCTCGCCAGATACTGTAGCCTTGGCGAGCGCGGCTCTGTCATAAGGACTTGCCAGGGTATCGGGACCGAGAGTGCTCCAGTCGTCGTCGCGCCAGTCCGTCAGCGGCATGTAATTGTCGATGCCGATCGCGTCGATCGCCGGATCGGCCCACAGCGGATCGAGATGGAAATAGACGTCGCCGGAACCGTCACCGGGCTGGTAGCCGAAATATTCCGACCAGTCCGCGCCATAAGTGACAGCTGCGCCGCCGCCAAGGATCGCCTTGGCCTCACCCGCCAGCTGGCGTAATGCATGAACAAAAGGAAACGCGTCGGTATCGTCGCGCAGAGTCGTCAGCCCGCGCAGTTCGGACCCGATCAGAAACGCGTCGACGCCGCCGGCCGCGGCGGCAAGCTGCGCGTAATGAAGGATCATGCGGCGGTAGCCCCAGCCATTCGCGGCCGTCGAAGGGTCCGGTGCGCCCGGCACGGGAACCGGCTGCGCGGCGATGCTGTTTCCCAGGAATTCCGCGAGTTCGGCCATGGCGGCCGCCGTCCGGTCGGTCGTTCCGGGCCGACCGGGTGCGATCGATCCGGTGATTCGCCCGCGCCACGGATGGGCCGCCTGCTCGGCCGCGCCATAGGGATCGGGCAGGCCGTTTCCGGCCGGGATGTCCATCATCACGAACGGATAGAGCGTGACCTTGAGGCCCCGCGCCTTCAGGTCCGCGATCGCGTCCAGGACCGAGGCGTCGGTCGGCGTGCCGCCATAGGCCGCGGCGCCGTCCACCTGCGACACCAGGCGCGCACCCGACCGGTCGAGGCCGGCAACCGACCAGGGAGAGGAGAAACCCGCACCATCGGCATCCGTGACGCCGGGCCGGATCGTACAGGTCGCGGCCCGCAGGTCGTCGCCGTACCAGGCAACCACCAGCGCGACATGGCGCAGACCGGGGCACAGCGCCTGGAGCTCGTCCAGCGACGCGGTCAAGTCGCTCGCGCCGAACAGCACGTGCCGGTTGAGGGATTCGGCTTCGCCGTCGCGGATCTGGCGGGTGACGGGCTTGGGCGACAAACCGTATTCGGTGGCGCCCGGGATCAGGGCGACGGCGCGAATGTCGCGGCGGAAGCGGCCGACCGGGCGGATCACCTCGAATTGAAACTGCGGGATGCGGTTGCCGTATTCCTCCAGCGGCAGACGTTCGAACACAACATAGGCGATACCCCGGTAGGCCGGCGTGTTGTCCGCTCCCTGCTTCGCCTCGATCAGCGGATCCGGCTGCTGGTATGCGCTTCCGGCGTGAACCCGCATTTCGACGGTGTCGAGATCCAGCTCGCGGCCATCCGCCCAGACCCTCCTCACGCAGGCGATTTCGCCTTCGCACAGGGCAAAGGCGGCATTGGCGAAATAGCTGTAGGTTGTGACCCTCGGGCCGCCCTTGAATCCCCTGCGGCTGGTCGTGCGGTCCTCCTCGAATCGGGTTGCCCAGATCATCGTGCCGCCAAGGCGCGATGTGCCGTAGAGCCTCGTCACGGCACCGCCTTCCTCGGCCTGAAATGGCCGCATTCCGGGCAGCCGCGCGCCCTCGATGTGGCGGGTGCTGTCGATCAGCTGGCGGTCGAGCCAGTAGCCTGCGGTCGCGCCCAGCGCCGCGCCGACGGTCGAGCCGACCGGGCCGAGCACGCCACCCAGGAAGGCGCCGGCCGCCTGTAGAAGTATCGTTGCCATGAATCCGTCGCCTCAGGAGATATCGGGAAAAGCGAACACGCCGGATATGCGCCGGCGCCATTGCGGCACGAGCGCAGATTCGATGACGCCGTGGCCGGAATAGGCGTGGATGAAGCGCTGCGCGCTCGCGGCTATGCCCAGATGTTTGGATCGCGCACCCGGTCGCCAGCGAAACACGATCAGGTCGCCGGACAGGATCGCCGCGTCGGTCCCCTTCTCGACACACCAGCGCCGCGCAGCGTCGAGAAGCAAATCCGTCGCCCCCGCCTCGGCCCAGTCGCCCGTGTAGGGACCGGGATTCGGTGGCGGCGCTCCATAGACGGCCCGCCAGACGCCGCGCACCAGACCGAGACAATCGCAGCCGACGCCCTTGCGCCACCCCTGGTGGCGGTACGGCGTGCCGATCCAGGCTCGGGCCTCCGCCAGCACCCGCTCCGTAACCGGCCGGGACATCACGGCACCACCGGCTTGCCGTCCAGCGGCAAGTCCTCGTTGACATAACCATAAGCGACGTCGTTGCCGGGCAGATGCGGAAAACCGCGGAAGTTGAGCTGGTTGAAGAATTTTTCCCGGCACGTGGCGAACCGCTTGTCGCAACCGGCGACGACGGCGAGTTCGGCTCCCGCTTCCGGCCGCTTGCCGGGTGACAGGATCAGGCGCGTCTCGCCAAAGCGCCGCGAATGGAGAACTATGCAGGTTGTCGCTTCGACAGCGCTCCCCGGTTCGTCCCAATTTATCTTGCCGTGCGAGAACCAGCCCTCGACGAAGGTCTCGAGCCCGGTCACCACGACCGCGCCCGACGCTTCGACCGCGGTAACGGTCGCGCTTGCGGCATATCCAGTCATGCCGAGATCGAAACCGCAAGCGGCATCGCCAAGCTCGGCGTCGCAACCGCGGCGAAAGTAGCGGGCGTTGGGTTTGTCGAGACTGGCGGCGATGCTTTCCAACTCGGCGACAAAACGGCCGTCCACCATCTGCATGCGCCCGATCACCGCCGAGCGAATGAGCGCACGTTGGTCAGGCGCTTGCCAATTCACGAGCCAGGTGTCGACGCGCGCGCCGTCGAAACGGCCGTCGTGAACGTCCTGCTCGACTATGTCGAGCGAACTCACGGCGCCCTCGACATCTACAGTGTCGCCGTTCAATCCGAGTGTCGTACTGGCCTCGCTGGCGCTGAAACCCGAACGCGGACTGTAGGTTACCCCGTCGAATTCAAGTATTGAGTCGGTATCGGTGAAGCCGAGAACGACTCCGTCGGCGCGCATCAGTTTCCAGCAATGGCAAACGCTGGTCACATCGCCGGAGAGATGGTTGCGCAGGGCGTCAGGAAGCGTGGTCATGCCATCACCTCGACCAGCGGAACGGACAGGGCTTCTCCGGCTTCGAACGCGGCGAGGCTCAATTGCAAATGCGCGGTTTCGAACCGAACCGGAGTGTCGAATTCAAACCCGGCGGTAACGGGCGCGCCGTTGTCCGGGGGTGCCGAAAGCGTCACGGTTCCCGTCTGGTAGTCAACCGAGAAATCAGCGCCTTCGGTCAGCTCCACGCCGGAAACGGCGAGCCGGATGCTGCCGGAAACCGGCTTGGTGACTGGCCGGACATAGGCCTGCGCACCCTCCCCGTAGGATTTGGCGAGCGCGAACAGGGCCGTCGCGCCGTCGCCCGTCCCGATCGGCTGGTCGCCCGGTCTGGGGCTGGCGCCCGCGCCGCAAGATTTGTGATCGAACGGATCGCGAAAGCGAAAGGCGTAGAGCGACCCCCGCCTGGCCTCGAAGAAGTCGTTCAGCCGTTCAAGGTCGGCTAGGGCGCGAATGCCGCCGCCGGCGTCGTAGCGGCGGCGCGCATGGGCTTGGCGCTGGTTGCGCTTTTCGCGGCCGCTGGCTAGCAGCACGATCTCATTGATCCGCTCCGGCCCGCCGGTGGCGCCGAGCGCGACCGACACCGGAAACAGGACATCGTGAAATCCGTTCATCTGGTGTGCTCCATCGTTCGATCGAACCGGTCACATCCGGCGCATGCCACGCGACACGGCGCGCGCGAGCATGCCCGTCACCTGGCTTTCCGACCGCCGGAATGACGGTGGGTCGGGGGTTGTGACGTTGAAAACGATATTGACGGGCCTGCCGCCGCCCTGCGCGGCAACGCCCAGCGATCCGTCGGCGCCCCGCTGCAGCGGCAGGATCGCCTCACTGCCCGCCTCGCCCATCAGCCCGAGAGACGATCCAAGCGGGAAATAGGTCGGCGCGGAAATGACGCCGCCGGAAGCGAACGGCACGACGCCGCCCTTGGCGTGGGGAATGATCGCGCCAAACAGCCCCTGGAACAGGGACGAGAATATCCCCTGGAGCGGATCGAGCGCCTGGTTGAGGGCCATCGATGCCAGGCTCAATCCGATCCGGCGCAAAATGTCCTCGAAGGACTTGCCGCTCACGGCCGCGTCCTTCAACGCGCCAGTCATCTGGACGCCGAAGTTCCTGGCCAGGGCCTCCAGGTTCTTCAACTGTCGTTCCGCATTGCCGGTATCGGCGTCGACTTGAAGGGTGACATTCTCATTCATGTGCGGGGTTCCCTGTCACGGCGTCCGGAAACTGCCGCAACATGCGCTCGAACTGGTCGCGCGTCGGCACTTCCGCGCCCGCGAGACGCGGTCGCATGGCGAGCGCCAGTTCGCGTGGAGTCATGGCCCAAAAGACCGGGGGCGAGAGGCGCAACACGCCGAATGCGAAGCCCATAACCTCGTCCCAAGGAAAGGCCCGCGCGCCTGGGGTGTTCGCCTTCATGGCCCCTCGCCGCCCGTTGCCTCCGCCGCGCCGCCAAATGTCGCCGATAGCAGTTCCGCTGCGATCGTCGCAAAGCCGGCCGCCCCGCCGTCGCATGTCATCGCCTCGACCTGCCCGTCGCTCACCTCGTTACCGCCACCGCGCAGCCCGGCGCCGATGACGCGGGTGATATCGCGTGCGGACAGCCGGCCGGTGGAAAAGCGCTGCACGAGGGCCGAAATGTCTTCAGCGGCGAAGGCGTCCTCCAGCTCGGCGAGTGCGCCGAGCGTCAGGCAAAGCCGGTATGGCTTGCCGCCGAGACTGGCGGCGATTTCACCGCGCCTGCGATTGACCGCGATCATGGCGCGGCCGCGAAGGTAATTTCGCCGGCCGACTCCAGCGCGATCTCGAAAGTGATCTCGCCGTCGTGGTTGCCGGTGTATTCCAGCGACGTCACCTGAAACGGGCCGGCCACAGTGCCGAATTCCGGAATGACGAATTGCCAGGGGGGTGTCGATCCGGCGAAAAAGGCGGCGCGGACCAGCTCGTCGGATGCCGCATCCTTGAAGATGCCTGAGCCCGACATGGCGGCGCGCCTGACGCCGCTGGCCGCAAGCAGTTCGCGCCATCGCCCGGCGGATTCGGAATCGGTGATGTCGACCGCGGCGCTGTTGAAGGCCAGCCGCCTGGCGCGCAGGCCGGCGACCGCTGCATACCCTCCCTGCCCGTCATCGAGTTTGACAAGCAGGTCCTTGCCCAGTTGAGCCGTCATTCGGGTCTCCTTGGTGTTGAATTGCGGGTCAGGCGCCCGTGTGTTCGACCAATGCGCGGTAACGCATGGTTCCGTGATGCAGGAAGGAATCCGCGTCGAAGCGGGTTTCGACGAGTTCGCGGCGGAACTGCACGAGATGAAATCCCGGCAGGACCGGCTGGAAGACCTCCAGCACAGCGCTCACACGCGCCGTGATGGCCTGGACTTCCGTTCGTCCACGGGCCTGCGACCAGACGTGCAGCGAAAGCAACTGCTCGGTGCCGGTGTCCGACGACGTGCTCCAGTCGACGGCGGTCGACCGACCGAAGGTGATGTAGGGAAACGACGCGGCCGGGGGCACGTGGTCGTAGATCCCGTCGCCAGCCAGCATAGCCGCCAGCGTGGTGTCCGCGCGCAACGCCGAATAGATGGCCCGCTGCAGTTCAAGGCCGGCATCGCTCATCGCTCACGCCCCTTCGCGGCTGCCTTGGCCGGCGGTTTGCGGCGATCCGCAAACGGCGGTCTTTTGCCATTTTTTTCAAGCTCGTCGGCGAGGCCGTGGACATGCTGATTCAGGGCGCGGACCAGGTCCGACACGGTCAGACGCATCGTCAGTTTCATTGCAATTCCTCTCGAACCAAGCAGACGAGATAGCGGCCGGTCTCGTCGGGATCGTGGGCGGTTACGATGCGGAATGTCCGCGCGCCCCTGCGAAACCGCATGCCCGCGGCGGCATCCGCGCGATGACGCAGAGTGAACCGGTGCGAGACTTCCTCGAGCGCTTGCGCGGCGGCGATGCGGACGGAGGCGCCGACCGGCTCGACATGGGCGAAGACCGTCGCAACCTCGGTCCAACTTTCGCCATAGCCGCCCGCGCCATCGGGAACTGCCGACACCTGCTCCAGCGCGACCTCGGCGCGAAAGCGGCCGGGGTCGATGAAAGTCGTCATCATCAGAGCCTGCCCGGCTTCCAGCGGCCGATCAGACGGTCGAAGCCCGCCGGCCAGGAGACCGGCTGACCGGCGGATCCGTAACCGGCGCGGAACTCGTACCAGTGGGCGACCAGCAGCAGCATCGCGCGTTTGAGCCCGTCGGGAACGTCGTTTCCGCTCTCGCCGTAACCGGCACGGAAATCGATTTCGAGGCCGTTGGCGATGCTGTCGGCCGGAGGCAGCGGATCAAAGGCAAGCGTCGCCGGTCGGTTGTGGGTCTCGGCCTGGTAGCTTCCCGGATCGACCAGCGTTGCGGCGCCGTCGGCGTCGAAACCAGTGACCGAGGTGATCTCGGCGACCGGACCGCGCTTCAACTCAACCGCCCCGGTACCAGTCAGGCGGTCCAGCGTCAGGCGCCAATGCTGGTCGATCAGGGCCAGGCCGGTCGCGCCTTCAACCTCGTCGCGCGCGGCGCGGATGAGGCCGTTGAGCAGGTCGTCGTCGCTGGCATGGTCGACGCGCAGATGCGCCTTGGCCTCGACGAGCGTAACCGGTTCGCCGAGCGGATCGACGGTGCGAAACAGAGTCATGAAGTCCTGCTTTGTGGTTGATATTCAAAAAGGAAGCGGCCCCGACGGGAGAGACCGGGGCCGCACGGCTTGGCCTTGGCGGACGGGAGGGGCGTCCGCCCTGGGGATCAACTCAAGCCGTATTTGATCAGTTTGATAGCGTCGAAATCCTGGATGCCGCCGCCGACCCGCTTGGTGGTGTAGAACAGCACGTAGGGCTTGGCGGAATAGGGATCGCGCAACACGCGCACCCCGGTCCGGTCGACCACAAGATAGCCGCGCGCGAAGTCGCCGAAGGCGATTGGCGTCGCGTCGGATGCGGCGTCGGGCATGTCCTCCGCCTCGACCACTTCGAAGCCCATCAGCATAGCGCGGGATCCGGGTGAAGCCGGCGGCTGCCAGATGTAATTGCCGTCGGCATCCTTGAGCTTGCGGATCGCGGCCTGGGTCTTGCGGTTCATGACCCACGAGGCGTTCTGGCGATAACCGGCCTTGAGCGCATAGACGGTATCGATCAGCACGTCGGAGGGATCGGACGCCGGCAGCGCGGCGTCGACGCCGGTGGCGACATAACCGAGATTGCCCCAGCTCCAGCCGCTCTCGGCCACGGTCGCGTAGTCGAGGAAGCCGTGCGGCTTGTTGACGCCATCGCCGGAGACAAAGGCGATGCCTTCCTGCTCGGCGAAAGCCGCCTCGACCTCCGAGGCGATCCACTGATCGAGATCGACCGCGGAATCGTCGAGCAGCGAGGCGGTCGCCGCCGGCATGGCGTAGAGCTCCATCGTCGGGAACTGCAGTTCCGTCAGGGTCGAGGACGCCGTCTCGGGGCGCGCATCGGTTTCGCCGACCCAGCCGATCGCCGGGCCGCTGATCGAAAACGGCTTCTTCAGCACCGCAGCCGAAACCTGGCGCACCGAGGCGATCGAGCGGATCGGCGACAGCGCGGTCAGGCGCTTGCCGATCGCGGCCTCGGTCTCGTCGGGCACGAGGTACCCGCCGTCCTGTCCGGAACCGTAGGACATCGCCTTCGATTCCAGCGCCCTCAGCGCGCGGTCGTCGCCGGACCGGACATAGGCGGCGAATGCCTGCTTGTGCTCCTGCCCGGCGAGGGACACCACGCCGGAGAGCGCCGGCCGCGCCTTGGTCACCAGCATGTGGTCGAGCACGCGTTTCTGCTCGTCGAGCGCGGCGGAGATCCGGTCCACCTTGCCGGCGGTCAGCGGATCGGCGCCAAGCCGGCTTTCCAGTTCGGCCAGCCGCTCGTCATTGGCGCCCTTGAAGGCCTCGAACGCCCCCATGAACTCGTCGAACGCCTCGGCCACGTCCTGGGCCGAGCCGGAGCCTGCCTTGATTTCCGGCGCGGCCTTGACCTCGGGCGCCGTCCTTTGTGTCGTCATTGTCATGATCAGTCCTTTTCATGCATTGCGCGAGCCGCCTGGCGGATGAGGCCGGCAAGCTCGTCCTTGGTGTGGAGCGCGGCATCCCGCTCGCGCCTCAGTTCGGTGAAGCCCCTGGCGATCACGCATCGGGCCTCGGCGCGCGTCAGGCCCGCATCCCGCGTCAGCCAGCGCTCGAATTGACGGGTGGTCGGCAGGCGGCCGGGAGCCGCCTTGACCTCGGCGATGCGCGCGCCGGGCAGCATCGGAAAGGTGACCACCGAGATCTCCCACAGATCGGCCTCCAGGATGCGCCGCACGCCGGTGTTGCCCTCGGCGCGCGCGCGCACCGTCTTGAAGCCGATCGACAGGCCGTCGAGCGCACCCTGGCGCAAAAGGTCGAGTACCTCGCGGGCCCGCGACGCGCCCAGCGCCAGCCGGCCGCGCACGAACAGGCCGCGTTCGTCCTCGCGGATCTCGTCCCAACTGCCGATCGGCTGGGCCGGATCGTGCTGGAACAGCATGCGCACGCCGCCGGCACCGCGCTGGCGCAACGAACGGGCGAAAGCGCCGCGCTCGACACGGTCCTTGCCCAAATCAACCTGGCCGAACAGGCTCGCATAGCCGGAGAACGAGCCCTCCTGGCCGATATCGTTCAAGGTCAGGCCTGCATATTTGCGCTCGCAGGCGGCGGGTTGGGCGCTGGCGCTCATGTCTTGTCCTTCGGTGAATCTGCGGTATGACCGTTGCGGGCGAGCAGACGCATCAGGAAGCCGAGCGCCCACCAGGCCGAGAGGCTGGCCAGGGCGGAACCGGCCAGCATCACCTCGGCCCTGCCGAGCGATTCCGCGATGCCCAGCTCGGCGGCGAGCTTGAGCCCCGTCACCGAGCCGAAGACGAGGCCGGAAACGACCCCGACGGCAAAACGCAGCGCCGCCTCGCGGCGCCCGGCCGGCAGCATGTAGGCGAGCGAGATCGCCGAACCGAGCAGCGCGCCCGCTCCGCGGGCGGCCCACATCCATTCGGCGCCGGACACGCTGTGGCCGCTCATCCGTTCGCCCGCGGCTGGTAGCCCACGGCCTCGCGCTTTTCGTCTTCGGTCAGGAAGCTGGCATTGTTGACGCGGTCCCACAGCGCATCGCGTTCTCCCGACAACCCGTCGACCTGGTCGGCGTCGAACCACAGCCTGAGCCCGTCGCCGTATTTCGGCGTCAGCCAGGTGGAGAACTCGGTCGCGACACGGCTGACAAGCGGGGTGACAGTGGTGCGGTAGAAGGCGCGGTTGGCCTCGCGGTAGTTGGAATAGGTGTTGTCGCCGGGAATGCCGAGCAGCATCGGCGGCACGCCGAAGGCAAGGGCGATGTCACGGCTGGCTGCCGCCTTGGCCTGGATGAAGTCCATATCCTTTGGCGTCAGCCCCATCGATTTCCAGTCGAGCCCGCCTTCCAGAAGCAGCGGCCGTCCCGCGCGTGCATGGCCCGCATAATTGTCCTCCAACTCAGCCTTCAGCCGGTCGAACTGCTCGTCGGTCAGGTTGCCGCCCTCCTTGGGTGCATAGACCAACGCCCCTGAAGGCCGGGCGGAGTTGTCGAGCAGCGCCTTGTTCCAGCTTCCGGCCGCGTTGTGCGTGTCGAGCGCCATCAGCGCCGCCTGCAGCGGGGGAAAACCGTAATGGTCGTCAAGCGGGTGGAACAGCGCGAGATGCAGCGCCGCCGTTTCGCGGCCGCCCGCCGTGGCGATCGTCCGCTTGCCGGCGCCCGATCTGTAGGTCAGCGCCACCGGCCAGCCGCCGTCATCGGTCTCCACCGTGACCCGATCGGGTCTGAGCAGGTGCAGTTCGCCGGCCGTGCTTTCGGGCCGCACATGCTCGACATAGGCGTTGCCGGACAGCAGCAACTGCCCGTAGAGCGCCTCCAGGAAGGCGAAACCGGCCTGGCGGGCGTTCGGCCGCGCCAGCAGGTCGAGCAGTGGGTGGGTGTCATGCTCGGTCACCCCGTCATAGAGCAGCCAGGGTACGGCGGCAGCCGTTTGCGCGATCAGCCGCACGGCGCTGTGCACCACCGGGTTGCGCATGAAGCCTTCGCGCGCCAGCGCCGGAAAGCTCGCCCGGGTCCAGGCGGCGTCGGCGGCCAGGTGCAGCGCGATGAAACCCGAAGCCGACGCCGCCTTATGGTGGGGCGCCGGGATCGGCGATGTCGCCGGCGCACGGGCGTGCGTTCCGGCTGGGCGTCTTGCCCAGGGCCAGTTCAGAGCCATCAATCTTCCAGTCTGTTAGATTTCGCGAATGCGGGGCTGGCCACGAGGGCCGAACAAGAGATCGGTCAGCGCCCAGACCAGGGCGTCGAGGCGGTCAGGCGAGCGCCCGGACGACAGGCCGGACGGCGCGAAGTCGCACATCTCGTCCTCCAGGGCGCTGAAGCGGGCGGCATGCGCCACCCTGCCCTGCTGGTAGAGCGCGGCAACCGGTTCGGCGCGCAGCCACTTGCCGCGCGTTGCCCTGACCGCGCGCACCGGCACCGAAGGGTCGACCTGCCGGATCACGCTGGTCACCATGTCGCCACCCTGGTTGACCTCGGCGACGATGCAGTCGGCCTGGAGGCTGTTGTGGAGCTCGACGGCGCGGGTCGCCCAATCATGCGGTTTGGCGCCCTGCACGGTCGCATCGGCCAGGACCACGGCCCGGCCATCGCCACAAAGCCCGGCCGCGACGATGCCGCAGGCATCGGAGTTGGCGCGAGAGCCGGCCGGCGGATCGACAGCGACCACGATGCGCCCCGGCAGACCCGGTTCGACTGCGCAGGCCAGCTCGATCAAATCCCGCGACCACAGCGCACCGGGCCGGTCCTCGATCAGTTCACCTTCGAGCTCTTGGCGGCCGAGCTTGGTTCCGGCATAGCGACGCTCCATCGCGGCGAGAAAACCGCCGGCGAGGTTTTCGGCATTGTCGACGGTGCGCATCCGGGTCAGGGTCACGGCCGGATCGGCCATCATGCGCTTCAGCAAGGCGACGGGGCGTGGCGTCGTGGTCACGAGCTGGCGCGGGACTTCGCCCAGCCTGAGACCGAACTGCAGCATGTCCCAGACCGCCTCCATATTCTTCCATTTCGCCGTCTCGTCGCTCCAGGCCGCGTCGAATTGCGGTCCGCGCAAGCTGTCGGGATCTTCCGACGAAAACATCTGCGCCACCGCGCCATTGGACCACAGCAGCCGGCGGCGGGTTGGCTCGAAACGCACCCCATAACCACGGCCGCGGTGCGTGGCGAGAATACCCGAGGGCCCGTCGATCATCACTTCGCGCACGTCGCCCAGCGTCTCGCCAACCAGCGCGATACGGTGGCATTTGCGGTCCGCGAAGGGTCCTAGACCGTTGACGAGGGCATGGACCCATTCCGCACCCAGCCTGGTCTTGCCGGCGCCACGCCCGCCGATGACCAGCCAGATGTCCTTGATTTCCGTCAGCAGCGGGTATTGCGCGGGGCGGGCGAAATTCATCCATTCGCGGGAAATGGCCCGCCCCATTACCTCGCCAATATTATCCAGCACCCAACGTAGATTGTTTTCCGCCGTCGGCGGCAATTTCTCCGGCGAAAGCGCGGGCAAGGTCAATGATCCTCTGGTTGATGCGGGCAAGCGTGTCGGCAATGTCGGTGTCTTCTTCTTGTTGTTCCTGCGACTCCATGCCTTTTTCCAGCATGTCGACGACGCGCATCTGCACCTGCAACGCGTCGAGATCGCTCTTGGCGAGGGGATCATCGGACGGGCGGTCGGCAACAACGGTCAATTGCGCCCACAACCGGTTGCGCGCACGCTGCAACTGCGCCCGATCGTAGGACGGACGGAACCGGCCGCCCCCGGCGACCGCCCAGCCCTCGTTCTTTGCCTTGTTGCGCACGGTGATGACGTCCCAGCCGCCGAGCCTTGCGGCCAGCGGATAATCGAACGGCACGCGTTCGGCCCACGCGCGCACGATCGGCCAGACGTCGCCTGCCAGAATTGCCATGACTGTCTCCGTGAAGTCGATTTGCGTGATTGTGCCGGTGTTTCGCGGCCCCGTGAGCCGCACTTTCCGGACTGTAGATGAAACCTACCATATCACCGTACGGTGGGGATGAATTTTTTCCTATCAAATCTTTTAAGCCCTAACCACGTTATGAACAAACCTCGCGCAAGCGGCGATTTTCCTTGCCGCTTCCGGACAAATCGGGGAAAAGTGACGAGGGGCGTGAATGGCTTGGCGGATGAGCCGGGCCTTGCTGTTGTTCCGCGTCCCGAGCCAGAAGCGAGCCATGAAGAACCCGTTCGAACGGCGACATTCGAAAAGCCCGAAGGCATCGAAGCTGCTGGAAATCGATGCGTGGATCGATTCGACCCTTTACGAGGCGCAGTTCGCGGCGGCCGAGCGGTGGGAAAGCATCACCATCTTTTTCCGCCGTTTTCGCGTCACCGGCTGGCGCAAGGCGGTGTTCGAACTGCTCTCGGAAGGATTCACGATCGGCGCCGCGGGCATGGTCCTGATGCTTGCCCTGGCCTTGCCGGCGTTTGACGAGACTTCGAAGGACTGGCGCGCGCAGGACGACTATGCCGTCACCGTCCTCGATCGATACGGCAACGAGATCGGCAAGCGCGGCATTCTTCAGCGCGACTCGGTGCCCGTCGACGAGATGCCCGACTATGTGGTCAAGGCGGTGCTGGCGACCGAGGACCGGCGCTTTTTCGAGCATTACGGCATCGACCTGATCGGGCTCGCCCGCGCCATGTTCGAGAATGCGCGCGCAAATGCGGTGGTCCAGGGCGGATCGACGATAACCCAGCAGCTCGCCAAGAACCTGTTCCTGTCGAACGAGCGGACGCTCGAGCGTAAGATCAAGGAAGCCTTCCTGGCCCTTTGGCTGGAAGCCAACCTGACCAAGAAGCAGATCCTCCAGCTCTATCTCGACCGCGCTTATATGGGCGGCGGCACATTCGGGATCGCGGCGGCCGCGGAGTTCTATTTCGGCAAGGAGGTCAAGGATCTCAACCTGGCCGAATCCGCCATGCTAGCCGGGTTGTTCAAGGCGCCGGCCCGCTATGCGCCCCATATCAACCTGCCGGCGGCGCGCGCCCGGGCCAACGAGGTGCTGACCAACATGGTCCAGGGCGGGCTAATGACCGAGGGACAGGTCGTCGCGGCCCGCCGCCGTCCGGCGACGCCGATCGACCGCGACAGCGAAGATTCACCGGACTATTTCCTCGACTGGGCCTTCGAGCAGGTCAAGGACATTGCCGGGCGGATGGACAAGCACACGCTGATCGCGCGCACAACGATCGACATGGGCATCCAGCACGCGGCCGAGGAATCCTGCGAGTTTCACCTGCGCCAGTACGGCAAGCCCTATCGCGTCTCGGAATGCGCCATGGTCGTCACCTCCACCGACGGTTCGGTGCGTGCCATCGTTGGCGGCCGTGATTATGGCCAGAGCCAGTTCAACCGCGCCACCAACGCGCTGCGCCAGGCCGGGTCGTCGTTCAAGCCCTATGTCTACTCCGCCGCGTTCGAGACCACCGACCTGACGCCCGAAAGCACGATCGTCGATGGTCCGATCAGCTGGGGGCGCTGGTCGCCGCACAACTATTCGCGCGGCTATCGCGGCCGGGTGACGTTGACGACGGCGCTCGCCAAGTCGATCAACACGGTTCCCGTGCGCCTGCTCAAGGACTACATCAAGGGCGGGTCCGAGACCGTCAAGAAGCTGAGCAGCGCGATGGGTGTCGAATCTGAAATCAGCACCCACAAGACAATGGCGCTCGGCGTGTCGGGCATGACGGTGATGGATCAGGCCACCGGCTACGGCGTGTTCGCCTCGGGCGGCTATGCGGGCCTGCGCCACGGCATTACCCAGCTGACGACGCAGTCCGGCGAGGTCCTTTACGATTTCGCCCGCGACGCGCCCAAGCCGCGCCGGGTGTTGAGCGAAAAGACGGTCAAGGCGATCAACTCGATCCTGGTCCAGGTACCGGAATGGGGCACCGGCCGCCGCGCCGCGCTCGGCTTCACGCCGACAGCCGGCAAGACCGGCACCACCCAGGCCTACCGGGATGCCTGGTTCGTCGGATACACCGGCAATTTCGTCGGCGCGGTCTGGATGGGCAATGACGACTACACGTCGACCAACCGGGTGACGGGCGGCTCGCTGCCGGCGATGACCTGGAAGCGGCTGATGGAATACGCTCACCAGGGCGTCGAACTGAAACCCATTCCCGACTCCGGCCGCGACGTGCCGGAGAAGAACGAGGACGAGGGCGTGGTCGCCGCCGACGGCGAGGGCGACAGCGAAGCCGCGCCCAAACGTCCGCTGACGCTGTCGGCCGACACGATCCGCGTGCTGAAAAACCTGCACGAGACATTCACCGCCGCCCCTCCCGTGCCCGGCCCGCCCGAGCCCCAAACACTTTCGGCGATCACCACGAGTTCCACGCTGCGGCAGGCCCGCGACCCGTAACCCGGCCGTTTCGTCCCCTCGCCCGTACCCGCAACCCCTCTCCAAACCACGGCCTCGATGTTCAAGACACTCGCCACGGTCATCATCATCGTAGCGCTCGCCATCGGCGGCGGGACCGCGAGCGTGTGGTACGCGATCAATACGTTCGGCGGCATCGGCTCGATGCGGATCGGCACCTGGGTCGCCTTCCCGCTGGCGGGCACGCCTGAATCCGATCCCTACACGCGAGCGCGGATCGCCCGCGACGCCGAGCTGCCGCTTGGCGCAGCCGAAGGGCTGTCCTTTGCCGCACGGACGGATTCATCGGGCGCGCCGCTGCGGCGGAAATGCTCCTACCGCATCGAGGGGTCCATGCCGGTCGCCCGGTTCTGGACACTGTTCGCCGCCAACGACCGCCTGTTGCCGCTGGCCCATGAGGCATGGGCGCCGGCCGGGCTGCATTCCAGAAACGTGATTCACAAGCAGGACGGCTCCGTCGAGATCGAGGCGGGGCCGCATGCCGAGCCAGGCAACTGGCTGCCCTACCAGGGCGATGGGCCGCTGGTCTTCGTGCTGTCGCTCTACGACACACCGATCGCGTCGAGCGCCAGCATCGGTGAAACCGAGCTGCCGCAGGTTCTCAGGACTGGATGCGATGAGTAGGTTGTTTTACGCCCTTGTCGCCGGCCTCGTGGGCGCGGGCATCGTCCACATCGCGATCTTGATGCTGATCCCCCGCTATGCCCAGCACGATGTCTGGACCCAGCTGGGCGACCTGGGCGCCGACGGCCGGTTCGTGCGGATCGAAACCGCCCATGAAGGCAAGACGGGCACGGTGATCAAGGCCGCCGACCCGCTGTTTGCCATCGCTGCGTGCCGGTTCAATCTAACCAACGGCCTGACGCACATCAAAGCGCCGGGCACCGTGCCGTTCTGGTCGGTGTCGATCTTCGATCGCAAGGGTGAGAATATCTACAGCTTCAACGACCGCAATGCGACGGACGGGCAGCTCGACCTGACGGTCGCGTCGCCGGTCCAGATGGTTGAACTGCGCAAGGACCTCCCCGCGGAGTTCGAGCGGTCGATCTTCGTTGAAACGAGTGTCGGCGAGGGCGTGGTCGTGCTGCGCAGCTTCGTTCCCGACCGGTCCTGGAACAGGATCGTGTCGGACTTCGTCGCCGGCGCCAAGTGCCAGAGCCAGTAACGGCTCAGGACCGTCCTACTGGACGTTTTTCTTCGCCTTCCGCGCGGAACCGGCCGGTTCGTCGTCGCCGTCCGTCGCGTCATCGATCTCGCGTTCGTACCGGACGCCGGGGAAGAATAAAACGGTGCCGCTGTTTCGTGTGTAACCCGGCTTCCTGGTGGTTTTCGCCGGGGGGCTGAATTGAAGAATTTCTGCCATGGCCCTCTCCTTTCAAGGGACTGACCCGTGCACTTCCTCACTCTACAAAACATTACGATCAACGCATGGATACGGTTAACAGCTTGCTAACGGATTTCATCTAATCTGACCGTATTTCGCCGGACAGGTGGCTTTCGCCTCATGGGCGCATCGTCTGTCGGCACAGTTGAGTGGGTGTGGCGTTGTCTTCTTTTGCGTTTCGTACGATTGAGACCCCGGGTGCACAGCACCGGTCAGAACAGCTTTTCCGTGCCTCGGTCAGCGCGTTTTGCTCGCTGACCCGTCCCTCGAAGGCAGAGACCGCGCAATTCCGCGAACTGGCCACGGCGCTGTTCGACAAGGTTTCGGGCGAAGCCAAGCGCTTTGCCTCCGCCACATTGTCGGACCTTTCGGCGGCGCCCGTCGAACTCGTGCAATTGCTGGCAAGCCAGCCGATCGACATCGCAGCGCCCCTGCTTGCGCGCTCGCCCCTGCTCAAGCCTTCCGATTTCGTCCGGATCGTCGAGCGTCACGGCGCGGATCATGCCCGCGCGATCGCCCGGCGCAGCGACATCGACCCCTCGATAAGGGCGTTGCTGGAGCTGTTTGTCGAGCGCGCCCAGACAGTTGCCCAAAGTGACGCGACCACAAAAGAAGATTCCCAAACGGCAGTGCCGAAGCCCGAGAAGGCAGCACCGGAGCCCGGTATGGCGGCCGAGGCCGTGCGCGCGCAACTGCGCGCCGCCGTCACCACCAAACCTGCCGTCCCTGCGCCGGAACGGCAACCGGTACCGGATGCGCCACGGGCCGTCCTGGTGTCGCGCCTTCGCCCGACCGCACTGGCCGGCAACCGCGCGTTTTTCCAGACCGCGCTGGCCGACGCGCTCGGTGTTCGTTTCGCCGTGGCGGGAACGATCATCACGGCGCCGGGCTACAGCAGTCTGCTGACGGCGCTGCGCGGGATCGGGTTGCGCGTGGAAGATGCCTTCCTCATCGTCGCCGCCGTCTATCCCGACCAGTTCACGTCCACCGATTCCATACGCCTGTTCGTCGAGCGCTACAGGCTTCTCAGCGTCGATGCGGCGCTGGACAGGATCGACGACTGGCTGGCGCAGGCGGATGCGGAGGCAACCGGCGGCAATGCGGCCAATGATGCGGGCCGCGCCGTGACCGGCATCGAAGCGATGCCGCTGCGCCGGGCCGGATAAGAACCCAGGACCGTCTTAGGGATCCGTTATCTTCAGCAGGTCGGATACCGGGATGTATCCCGGTTCGAGCTCGATCACCCAAACGTCGGAATCGAACCTCATTTCCTTTTCCAGCCGCTTGTCCACGGCTTCGCTGTCGGTGTCTCGGAGGACAGCCGAGAACAGCCGGTCGCCCGTCCGCTCGTCTCCGTAGGATGTCTGGGGTGCGGGCCCAAACAGCGTTTCGGTCCCGTCGCGGGCCCGAATCCGGATGAAAATGGCGCCAGCGTCCTGGTTGCCGCGCCTTTCCAGGACGGCAAAACCGCCGGAGGAAAGCACCCGCCGCATCAATGCCGAAACCCACAATTCGCTGGTGACGCGCATCCCAAACGCCTTTGTTGCGAGAACGGCTCAGGCGCTATTCGATCAGACCGATCTGGCGCATCTTGAGCACGAGTTCCTCATCGGCCTGCCCCGACTGCTGCAGCCCAAACAACGACTGGAACTCCAGGATAGCCGAACGCGTCTTGGCCCCCATCAGGCCGTCGATTTCAATCTGGTCGTTGCCGAATGCCCGCAACCCGGCCTGCACGCGTTTCAGCTCCTCCGAAACCGTCGGTATCGATGCGGTGGTCTCGGATCCGTTGACCCCGGTGTCCGCGGACGAATGGCTTTCGGCGACTTCGTGCGAACGCGGCGCGGTTCTGGGAACCGGAACGGGTTCGACAATGGCGGCCTTCGCCGGCTGCCCATCGAGCTGATCAAGAAGGGCTTGGGTAATCTCGCCGTCGACGGTCAAGCCGACAATTCGCTGATAGCTTTCGACCGCCGACTGAGTCATCGGCCCCGTGAGTCCGTCGACAGGACCGGTATAGAGTTTGAGCCCGGATAGGATGCGCTGGACCTTGGCAACGACTGGATCACCCAGCGGCGGTGCGCTGTGAGCCGGAGAAGGTTCGCGTTCGATGCGAATGCGGGTTTCCGCCTGCGGCATGGCGCGCTGCTGGAGGGCCGGCGCGTGGTAACCTTCGAAATCACGGGTGGAGAAGAATGTACCCTTATGGGCATGCGGCTGGTACCACATCGCGTTGGCGGAGACGTAGAATAACGTCACGAGAAAGGCCGTCGTCCCGCCCACAATGACCGGGTTGCGCGCAATCAGCGCCCCGGTTCCGCTTGCCAGTGCTCGAAAATCAACGTGAACCGCGCCGGCCATTTCAGGCGCTCTTGCGGAGCGTGCCATGATCACTTCCGTTCGTCTGTTTGGGTTTGAGTTCGACCGGCCCCTCCGTTTCGCGCGCAAACGTGATGGTCACGCAAGTGCCCTCGCCCGGTGCGCTGTCGATAGCCATCGTGCCGCGGTGAAGCGCCACAAGGCCCTTGACGAGCGACAGACCCAGGCCGGTCCCGTCATATTGACGTGTGAAATCGTTCTGGATCTGCACAAACGGCTTGCCGAGCCGTTTCAGGTCCTCTTCGGCGATGCCGATACCTGTGTCGTTCACCCACAGCGTGACCCGGCCACTGGAGCGCCGTGCGCCAACGGTCACCGTGCCGCCGTCCGGCGTGAACTTGACGGCGTTCGAAAGCAGGTTGATCAGGATTTGCTGGACGGCCCGCCGGTCGGCAACAATGTCGCCGAGGTCATCCTCGATCCGCTGTTCGATCTCGATCGATTTCGCTTGCGCCTGCGGCGCGGAAATCGAGACCGGCATTTCCAGGGCCTGTCGCAAATCAAACGGTTCTTCATTGATCGCGTAGGTGCCCGACTCGATTTTGGAGACATCGAGGATCGCGTTCACGACGGAGAGCAGGTGCTGGCCCGACTCCGCGATTAGGTCGATATATTCTTTCTGGCGCGGATCCTGGAAGGCGCCGAACATCTCATGGCGCAAGATGTCGGCAAAACCGATGACGGCATTCAGCGGTGTGCGCAGTTCATGGCTGACCGATGCCAGGAAGCTGTTTTTGGCCATGTCGGCCTTTTCGGCTTCTTCCTCGTAGCGATGCAGCGCCTCCCGTAGCCGGGCGACCCGGTCGTCTCGCGCCAGGAATCCGAATATCCGGTCTTCCCCGCCATTGGCCAGTTTCAGAACGAAGGGCTCGTGGCCCTGGAATCCACCGGAGGCAGCCGATCCGGGCAGCCGCAATCTCAGTTCGACCTCATCGCGGGCCGCGCCGTCGCGCATGTTTGCGACCGCGTTGAGGAATGCGACGCGGTCGGCTACGTGAATCCTCTCAAACAGGCCCGCGCCGATCAGGAGCCCCGGATCGAGGTTCAACAATTCCCTGGCTTTATGCGAACCGTCGACAACCTCGCCGTCCGGCGCAAATTCCAGCACAACGGCGTCAATACACAACTGGATCCGGCGCGCCGGGAGATCATCTGAAGACCCCGCCTCATTATTGAACATGATCCACGCCCGCGCGCCCGCCGACGCGAGCCAAGCAAGGGGTACTATGGCCAGAAGCGGGGACGGGCCGCCGTCGCCGGCGAGCGAGATGGTCGAGAGCAGAGGCTGGGCGGCGAGCATGGCGGCCGACACCGCAAGCCCGCGCGCCAGTGCGGTGCGCGTGCGCGCGATCCACCAGGCCTCGAAAGCCGGCACGGCGACAAGGACGGTCAACGGACCGGCGGCGCCGCCGGCGGCAGAGATCGCAAACATGATTGCGCCGGCCAACGAAAACAGGCCGGCCGCGGCGAACAGACCAGGCTTCCCGGTAAAAGCCACGCCAGCGGCCAGGGCAAACGCGCCGGCAAAGATGACCGAGGTCAGGCCGAGAAGAATGGCGAGCACGGGCGCGGGATCGACCAGAAGGGCCATCGTGACAACAATGAAGAATGGCGCTGCCGCAATGACCGACAGCAACCGCGCCTGGTGGGCCCGTTCGCGCCCCGACGTCACCGAAGGGTGCACCAACCGGTCGAAGGCTCCGGAGAGCCCTGCCGCCCATGTCGGTAATTCTCTGGGATCGGAGGTCAACGCAATACCCGTACTTGAAAGCCGAACTCCAACGGCTCTTTCTCGCCGTCAAATTGCACATCCAGCCTTTAATGAATGGATAAGGCCGGCTTGCCTGAACCGTAATTCGGCGGCCTGTTGCGGCACATCGGCAAACGATTGGTGCCATGGTAAACGAAGTGTAAGCCGCGCAGGCCTGCCAAAACCGGCCGCGAATCCTGACCCGAATCCGTACAGGCAATTTTTATAACGCTTTTTCAATGATTTAGATGGTTACCAAGCCGTAAACGAAACGGTTCGAAATTGAATCAAATCTGGTTCAAATGCAGAAAGCCGGCATTTGAATTGTATTTGGCTCAAATCCGCACACGCCGCTCAAACCGGCTTACAATTTCACCTGCGAAGGTGCGCGCGGATTTGGACAGGGAGCCGGCGCAACGACGCCGGAAATCACATCACGATGTTCGCGCTCATCAGACTCACTTTCTGGGCTGCACTTGTCCTGCTCGTCATTCCTCTCGGCCAGGACGAGCAAGACCGCAACATCGATCTGGCCTCGCCGCTCGAAGCGGTCGGCGCGATGCGGCTGGCGGTTTCCGACATGGCGAATATCTGCGAGCGCAAGCCGGAGCTTTGCACCGAGGGCAAGAAGCTGATGACCAGGCTGGGCGTCCGCGCGAAAGAAGGCGCGCGCCTTGCCTATCGGGCCTTCGACGAGCACTTCGGCGAAACCGAGGATCCGACGACGACGGGCTCGGTAAGCAAACAGTAACGGGACCCGCGGGGGCCGGAAGATTGGTTCCATATAGAGTTGAAACGCTCTATATGAACGACATGACTGACGTTTCCGAACTGCCGAACATCGATTCCATCCGCGACGACTTCGCATTCCTGGACGACTGGGAAGACCGCTACCGTTATCTGATCGATCTCGGACGCGATCTGCCGGCGTTTCCGGAGCAGGACCGCACCGACGCCAATAAGGTGCAGGGTTGCGTCAGCCAGGTCTGGATCGTGACAAGCCGCGAGAGCGGCGCTGACCCGGTCATGCGGTTCCGGGGTGACTCGGATGCGCATATCGTGCGCGGCCTGGTCGCGATCATGCTGGCATTGTTCTCGGGCAAGCGGGCAAGCGAGATCGCCGCGACCGATGCGGAGGCAGTGTTGCGCGAGTTCGGTCTGGACGAGCATCTCACGCCGCAGCGCGCGAACGGCCTTCGCTCGATGATCGCGCGGATCAAGCGCGATGCCGAGGCCGCCGCCTAGCCACGCTTTCCCTTCACGGCGATCCCTGCCGGTCCGCGCCATGTCTGGGACGGTAGTCAGCCGTGCCCCAATGCAGGATTGGCCGGGACGCAGGCCACGATTCCATTCCGCGCGGCGGGGCATAGTGGCGCGCCAGGGCCGACAGTCCGGTCTTGAGAACGATCTTGGCTGATCGCGCCGGCCACCGGCGTTCCATCTCCACCGTCTCCAATCCCTTGAGAAAACAACAGATATCGACCAGGACACCGGCCAGTTCAGGCCCGACCGCGACGAGTGCGCGCTCCGCCCGCCTGCGGGCGCCAAGGGCGGCGTCCGTCAGTTCGGAAACCGATCCGCGGCTCCCGTCGCGCCGGCCGGACGCAACGGCGGCTTGCCAGTTTGCGCCCATCCGCGGCAGGATCTGGCCGCGCGTGTAGTCGGTCCGCAGCCGCTCGCCGGCTTCCACCTCCGCCCGCGTCAGGAATGGACGTCCGGATTTGTCCTTGCGACGGGAAAGCAGCCCGAGCGGTGATTCCGCGGCATTGGCAGCCGCCTGTCGGCGGCCGGCCTCCTCCAGGATCTCGGTCTCGACCAGGACCCGCCGCGGCGGACCGCTCTCCCCGTCTCCCGACGGTCCGTCCGGCAAGAGACCGGCAGCGGCCGTGGTCAGGCGGATGCGCCCGGCTGCCGTGACAGCAACGAGACCGGCCGATTGCAAGCGCGTAACCACGTCACGGGAAATTTTCACCGGCGGCCCGTCATCCGGCCTGACGATGCAGCACTCCTTGCGCGCCGACGGTTCCAACATTCCGCCGCCGGATCTCAGCGTCCGCAGCAGACGGCGGCCTTCCCGGTGAATGGCGTCGGGTCCGCCCCCATCACTCATGGGCGAAATCCGACCGCCGGAGGATCAGCTGCAACGCGGTCCGTTCGACGATTGCGACAACCTGGTCAAACTCGGGATCGTCGCGCATGTCCTCGATCAAGTGGCATGCATGCATGACGGTCGTGCGGTCTCGCCCGAAGCAGCGGCCGATCTCCGACATGGTCAGTTGCAGGATGACGTGCGCGACATACATCGCGATCTGCCGGACACGGGTGACCGCGACGCGACTTCGGTTGGGCGAGCGCAGTTCCCGCCCCGAGACGTTGAACAGTTCCGAGGCGATATCGAGCATCTGCTCGCACTGGGTGGCGACGCGATCTTCGCGGCGATAGGCCGTGCCGCAGGGCCATTGTGGCGGCACACGCCGCTGTCCGCCCGGTTCGTCGCGTTTCTCTCTCAGGTTTGCCAAGGCCACTGCACACTCCCCGGTTGATAGGTATTTTTTCCTTATAACCGGGATTCCAGTGGCGTGAACAAAATAAGAACAAAAAAATTGGCGGAGTCTTATCCCCGCTCCGTGGCGGTCGGTCATGCTTGTCGGCGAACAGCAAAGGAGACCGCAGCGTGAATGACCTTGTTGGCGACGTGGCCGCGTTCAGAACCGGCAAAAAGGCGCTCCAACGCCAGGCGGCCGAGCGGGCAAGTTGCCTGATCTTGGCCGGCGTCGATCTCGACGAGATGCTGGCGATGCCGATCCCGCGCCGGACCGAGTGCTGCCGTCGGCTCAAGCGACTCCTCGAGCGCGAACGCCTCAAGGGCGGACGCGGACACTGGAGTTACGACCTGAACCGGCACATCGCGCTCAAGCGGGTGCTCGACCGACTCGCCGCAGGCATCGGCGGTTCGGACGCCAAAACGGTACCGAATGCATAAATCGGGAATTGCCTGGCAGGCTGGTTCGCACAAACGGGGACGCGAACAAAAAAGCGGCGCCGCAAGGGCGCCGCAATAAATACGCTAAGTTACACGCGGGAGGTTATTTTCCCTTGCGCTTCCGTCCAAGGCCCATTTCCTTGGCAAGGCGGGAGCGCGCGGACGCGTAGCTCGGCGCGACCATCGGATAGGTTGCATCAAGGCCCCACTTCTCGCGGTACTGCTCGGGCGTGAGACCGTAGTGAGTCATGAGATGCCGCTTGAGCGACTTGAACTTCTTTCCGTCCTCAAGACAGATGATGTAATCGTCAAAAACCGATTTCTTCGGATTAACCGCCGGCTTCGGCTTTTCTGCCGCAGCAACCTGCGCTCCGGTGCTGACGCGACCGAGTGCCGCGTGAATTTCCGCGATAAGTCCCGGAAGTTCACCAGCCGGAACCACGTTGTTGCTGACATAAGCCGCAACTACATCGGCCGTAAGATCGATAAGCGTATCCGCCTTCGATGCGTTGATTTCTGTCATTTCCATAACCATGCCCCTAACACTGAATTCTCATGTCGATCAGATACAATCCCTCACACGTGTTGCTTCCGTTTCTAAGAGGGAGAACCTTTGCTTGATTCGTACCTGTGATAATATTTAGGCTGTTTTCCTAACAATGCAAGCCGTCATTCAACTGTCTTTACTGAAAAATTATATTTATTATTACAATGCTAAAGCAGTACAAGCAGAACGCGAAACCGCAACTGGTTTCACCCAGTTGTCCGCGATCCAGATTTCCGGCGACATGCAGGAAACAATGTAGCGTACGCCATCAAACGAAAACTCAGGCCGCACAAGCGGCGTACCGGCGTACGGCCCGAAGTCTAAACAGAAATCGGCCGGCGGGTTTACTGCGAATTGTTGCATGGCGGTCGGAAACATGCCGCCTCGTCCCCTACCCGGCACTATTGCCGGCCGGTGCCCGAAGTCTGGTCAAAGATCAGTGCAGACGAATTTCAAAGACTGGCAGAGCCTAATGGCACGCGACCTTCGACGCCTTTCAGGCGGACAGAGCCGCGGCCAGGGCGGTCGACCGGTCGTTGTCTCAGCGCAGGTAGGACACCAGCAGATAGGCACCAAGCATCGCGGTCGTCCAGAACGCCATCGTGCCGGTCGGCCATGTGCGGCCAAAAACGCCATCCGGACCATGGTGGCGGCCGCCGAGCGCGAGCGCGCCGTCATACAGACGCGCCAGCAGGCCGCTTGTGGCACCGCGCAGCGACCTACCCAGCCAGACCAGGCCGCGCACCGCAGCCTTGCCAGGCTTGCGGTAAAGCCAGTCGGTGTTGAGGTTGGTCGACGGTATTTCCTTCGGATACAGCCCGGTGCGCACGAGAACGGCAAAAGCGACAACCGCAAAGACCAGAAGCTGGGTCTTGGTGATCACGCTGGTCAGCGTGTAGGGGCTCTTTTCGACGGGAAAGGGCAGGATCGAATAGAGCGCCGAGGGAAAAACGCCGATCAGGATGCAGGCCGCGGAAGCGATCCCCATCGCGAGCAGCATGTTCCACGGCGCTTCCTTCACGCGGTGCCCGCCATCATGGTGGAAGAAGGCGAAGAAGGGAATCTTAATGCCCGAATGCTCCATCACACCGGCGGATGCGAAGATCAGCAGCAGCCACATCCAGACATAGCCGGCATCCTCGGTCGCGGTGAGGGTAAGATTCTTTGTCACGAAGCCCGAGGTGAGCGGAAAGCCGGCGATAGAAATCGCGCCGACGATGCAGAACACGGTGGTCCAGGGCATCGACTTGTAAAGGCCGCCAAGTTCCGACGCCTTGGTCGTGCCGACCCGGTGCATCACCGCGCCCATGCTCATGAACAGCAGCGCCTTGTAGATGATGTGGGCGAAGGCGTGTCCCACCGCGCCATTGAGGGCCAGTTCCGAGCCGATGCCGACACCGACCAGCATGAACCCGAGCTGGTTGTTGAGCGAGAAGGCCAGAACGCGGCGCAGGTCGTTCTCGATCACCGCGAAGAACACCGGGAAACACGTCATGGTCACGCCGATGGGGATGAGCAGGCTCTCGCCGGCAAAACTGCGCGCAAAGGCGTAGATCGCGAGCTTGGTGGTAAATGCCGACAGCACCACGGCGCCAGTCGCGGTCGCCTCGGGATAAGCGTCCTGAAGCCAGTTGTGCAGGAAGGGAAAGGCGCATTTGATGCCGAAGGCGATGAAGATCAGCCAGGCGGCAGCGCTCGTCAGCGAAAGCGCGCCAAAATCGAGCGAGCCGGTGGTGCGCCAATGGAGGACGATGCCCGCCAGCAGCAGCACGCCCGACCCAATCTGCCAGACAAGGTAGCGCATCGACGCGCGGTAGGCGCGCTCGGTCCTGGCGGCGAGGATCAGGAACACCGACGAAATCGCCGTCAGTTCCCAGTAGACGAACAGCGTGATCCAGTCGCCGGCGAGCGTCGCGCCGATGGCCGCGCCCGCGTAGACAAGCGCCGAGGAATCCTGCAGCCGGTCGTCCTGGTGCAGCGCGTAGATACCGTTGAGAACAGCGGCGATCAGAAAGATCAATGCGAACGGAAACGCCAGCGCATCGAGCCGCAACAAGGTCAGGTCGAAACCGAACAGCGAAACCACCGATAGCGCACCGGTCGGGGTCGACCACAAGACCGCGATGCCAATCGCCGGCGCGGCAAGCGCAACCGCCTTGCGCAGCCCGAACGGCAGCAGCGCAGAGAGAAGCCCGGCAAAGACCATCAGCAGGCCGGGATTGAGATCAATCGCGGTCATAGTAATCCTCCTCGCGCATGATCAGCTTGCGCAAGGCCTTTCCCGCGAAGACGATGAAAGCGAAGGCGAGGAAACCGAAGATCTCGAAGAATTCGGGGATATTTTCGATTTCGAAATGCGGATGATGTTCGTACAGGAATTCCGAGGCTGTCAGAACCGCGGCGACGGCCAGAAGGCCATACCAAATCTTGTCAATGTTTTCCTTGCGCTCGAACCATCCCGGCGCCTGCGCCCCGTTGTCGTCCGTAACGTTCTTGGTGCGATCCGTCATGTTTCGCCTCACGGGGTGACTATGGGCTGGATAAGATCGACGATCCCGTCGACGTTGAAAAACAGCACGATGCAGGCCAAGGCGGTCAGGCAGGGCGGCAGCACCACCAGCCAGTTTTTCCGCTCCAGCCCGTCCGGCAGCTCGCTCGCTGCGGCACCGACGCTCGCCAGTTTGGGCGCATCACGGAAAAAGGCCGCGAACACTATCGGCAGCAAATAGAGCACGTTTAAAAGCGACGACAGCAGGAGCACGAACACGACCGCCAAATGATCCGAATCGACCGCCCCGGTCATGAGCCACCACTTGGCCCAGGTGCCACCCAGTGGCGGCAGGCCGATGATCGACAGCGATCCGATCAGGAACGCGCCGAAGGTCCAGGGCATCTTGCGTCCGAGACCGGCCATGTCGCTGATCTCGGTCTTGTGAGCCGCGACATAGATCGCACCGGCGCAGAAGAACAGCGTGATCTTGCCGACTGCGTGCATCGCTATCTGCACCGAACCGCCGACGATGCCCGCCGACACCGCAAGGCTTGCTCCAAGCACGACATAGGACAATTGCGACACGGTCGAATAGGCGAGCCGCGCTTTCAGATTGTCCTTGGTCATGGCGATCATCGAAGCGAGCAGCAGCGTCACGCAGGCCGCGACGATCAGCCATTGACTGGCGCCGGTGGCTGCCAGTGTGTCGACTCCGAAGACATAGACGACAACCTTGAGCACGCTGAACACGCCGGCCTTGACCACGGCCACCGCATGCAAAAGCGCGCTCACCGGTTTCGGCGCCACCATCGCCGACGGCAACCAGCGGTGGAACGGCATCAACGCCGCCTTGCCGATGCCGAACATGAACAGCGCAAGCAGCACGGCGAGCGCCGCGGGCGACATCCTGCCGGCCAGAATCCCGCCCGGCGCGAAGTCGAGCGTTCCGGCAAGGAAGCCGGTGATGATGATCGCCGGTAGCAGCAGCACCATCGAGGTCCCGATCAGCAGCATCAGGTAGACGCGGCCGCCCTGCATTGCCTCGTCCGTACCCTTGTGAGTCACGAGCGGATAGGTCGACAGCGTCAAGATCTCGTAGAATATGAACAGGGTGAACAGGTTGCCGGCGAAGGCTATGCCCATGGCCGCAGAGATCGCCACCGCGAAACAGACGAAAAACGACGTCTGGCGCGGTTCATCATGGCCGCGCATGTAGCCGATCGAATAAATCGAGTTGACGATCCACAACGAACCGGCGACGAGCGCGAAAAGCATACCGAGCGGCTCGACCGAGAAGCTGATCTCGAGCATCGGAGCAACGGTAAATACGTGCAATTCCGGGCGTTCCCCCGCCAGGATATACGGCGCGAGGCTCCAGACGACGACGGCAAGAGCGGCGGCGGCGGCCAGCGTAACCGCCTCTCGCAGATTCGGCGCGCGGCCGAACACCGGGATCAGCACCGCGGCGACAAGCGGCACCACCAGTGCCAGGGCGATCAGCGTTTCGGGCGTCGCAAAACCGGTCATTACCTGAGCCCCCCGAGCAGATACTCGGCCGCGGCGGAAGCAATGCCCGCGCTGGCTCGGGTGTCGACGCCGAAATAGACCGTTGCAGCGGCCAGCAGCAGGATCGGCGCCAGCATCGACCAGGGCGGTTCGCTCGCCGTCGCAGCAGTTTCCGAAGGTTGGCGGAAATAGGCGACCTCGACAAACCGGCCGACATAGATGACCGCGAGAAACGAGCTCGCGACGATCAGGAACACCAGCGGCCAAAAGCCGGCTTCGATGGCGCCCAGCGCAAGATACCACTTAGAAATGAAGCCCGCGGTTCCCGGTACCCCGATGATGCTCAGCCCGGCAATGACGAACGCCCCCGATGTAACCGGCATCGTGCGCCCAATACCCGCCATATCGATGAAGCGCATCCGGCCGACCCGGAAGGCGATGGCGCCGAGGCAGACGAACAGGGTTGTCTTCGTGACGGCGTGGTTGAGCAGATGGACGATGCTGCCGGTCAGTCCGTTGTGGTTGGCAAGACCGATCCCCAGGGTGATGTAGCCGATCTGGGCGACCGACGAGTAGGCCAACATGCGCTTGGCGTTGATCTCGAAGATCGCCGAGAACGAGGCGACGATCATCGCGACGCCCGAGAGGAACATCAGCACTTCGGCGACCGGCAGCGTATAGAAGACGATCGCCACGCCGAACACCGAGAACAGGATGCGAATGAGAAGATAGATCGCGACCTTCGTAGCCGTTCCGGCGAGGAAGGCGGCCGCCGTCGACGGCGCATAGGCATAGGCGTTAGGCAGCCACAGGTGCAGGGGAAACAGCGCCAGCTTGAGCGAGATGCCGGCGATCAGGAACGCGAGCGCGGTCAGGACCGGCCGCGGATAGGTGACGTAGGCATCGGCAAGCAGGCCGGAGATGTCGTGCAGGTTGAGGCTGCCGGTGACCAGGAAAAGCAGGCCGACGCCGATAACATAGAAGGTCGCGCCAATGGTCCCGACGATGAGATACTGATAGGAGGCAAGCAGCGCGCGCCGGTTCTCGCCAAGCGCGATTAGCGCATAGGTCGAGAGCGACGAAATCTCCAGGAAAACGAACACGTTGAACGCATCGCCTGTGACAGTGATTCCGGCAAGTCCGGTCAGGCAGAGCAGGTACAGCGTGTAGAACCAGGACTGCTGGCGCTCCGGGATTTCATGGGCCACGCTGCGGCGCGCATAGGGCATCAGCACGGCGCCGATGCCGGTGACGAAAAACAACACGAACGCGTTGAGAATGTCGACCCGGTATTCGATGCCCCACGGCACCGCCCAATTGCCCATGACGTAGGAAATCGGCTCGCTGCGGGCCATCACGCGGATCAGCAACAGGACCGAAATCGCGGCGGATGCCCAAGCGGCCAGCGTCGCGAGAAGCCAGGCGTGCGAGCCCTTGCGGAGGAACGCCGACAGCAGCGCGCCGAACAACGGCACCAGAACCTGCAGGATCGGCAGGTGCGGCTCCAACGCCGTCATAGGCCCTTTTCCTCGTCGAAGATCTGGTCCTCTTCGATCGTGCCGTATGCCTCGTGGATGCGCACCACGAGCGCCAGGCCGACGGCCAGGGTCGCCACGCCGACGACGATCGCCGTCAGAATCAGCACATGCGGCAGGGGATTGGAGTAGACCGTATAGGATTCGTCGATGATCGGCGCGGTACCGCCGATGATCTTTCCCGGCGAGATGTACAGCAGATAGACCGAACTCTGGAACAGCCCAAGGCCGACCAGCTTTTTGATCATGTTACCGCGGGCAATCACGATGTAGAGGCCCGAGACCATCAGGAAGATCGTGACGAAATAGTTGTAGTGGCTGAGCAGCGCCGTCAGCTGGTTCATGCGTGGCCCCGCTCGCTGAACGCGTAAAACAGCGCGACCATGGTCGAAAACACCGTGATGATGACGCCGGACTCGACCATCAGGATGCCGAGGTGATGGCCGTGCGACGGCTCATGCGAATTGAAGACGGCGTAGTTGAGGTAGTTCAGGCCGCTGACCATCGCCGGAACCCCGGCGCTGGCGTAGATCAGGACGCCGAGCGGGATCATGGTCTCGATCAGCCGCTGCGGGGCTATGCGCTTGGTCGCGTCCACGCCGAACATGATGCCGTGCAGGATCAGCATTCCGGCGGCGATCACGCCGGCCTGGAACCCTCCGCCGGGACCGAAATCGCCGTGGAAATGCACGTAGAGCGCAAACACCAGAATATATGGCAGCACCAGTTTGCTGCCGATCCTGAGGATCAGATCAAGCTTCATTGCCGGTGGAGCCCTCGCCCGTCTGGGATGGATTGCGCCGCCGGCGCCCGCGCAGCAGCAGGAGCACGCCGATCCCGGCGGTGAAAATGACCGCGGTTTCGCCGAGCGTGTCGTAACCGCGGTAGTCGGCCAGCACCGAGGTCACCACATTCGGCACCGTCGTCTCCTCGACCGATTTTTCGAGATAGCGCGGCGCGGCACGTTTGTGGATCGGGGCGTCAGCGGTGCCGAACGGCGGCAGCTCCAGCGTGCCGGCAACGAGGACGGCGGCGATGCCGAGCGCGGTGAGCAGCGGAATGGCGGCTGGGCGGGGTACCGGATACTCGCGCGAACTGGTCAGGTACAGTGTCGCCAGGAACAGCACCGTCGAGACGCCCGCTCCCACTGCTGCCTCGGTGAAGGCTACGTCCACCGCGTCTACCAGTGTGTAGATACCAGTACAGAGCAGGCTGAAAATGCCGCCCAACATCACCGCCGTGAACAGGTTGTGCGCCCGGACCATGAAGATCCCGATCACCAGCAGCAACACGAAGAGAATCGATTCAATCGGTGGCACTGCTACTCCGATCTTCCGGCCC
>JBNLDE010000088.1:0-18484 GCA_050304175.1 Zhengella sp.
GGAGATGGACATCCCGATCGGCCGCAACAACCAGGAGTGAGCCGCCGGTTGGCGCAGCCAATCCATCGCGCCGGTGGCGTGATGGAAGGTCGCGCCCACCGGGACCGCGAAGCAGCGGGCTCGGGGCTGACCGGACCAGCCGACATTCCTCTCCCCGTCCGCGGGGGGAGGACCGCCGTCCGCCACGTGCGGCATCCCCGCGAACCCCGACGACCGACCATGGGCCAATCATGACCGCGCCATCGCTCGAAACACGCGACCTGACGATCCGCTTCGGCGGGCACACAGCGGTGAACGCCGTTTCCTGCGCGTTCAACCCGGGCGAGCTGACCGTCATCGTCGGGCCCAATGGCGCCGGCAAGACGACCTATTTCAACCTGATTTCCGGGCAACTGACGCCGAGCAAGGGATCCGTGCTCAAGGCGGGCAAGGACATATCCGGCCTGTCGCCGTCGGCCCGCGCCAAGGCCGGCCTCGGCCGCGCCTTCCAGTTGACCAACCTGTTTCCGCGCCTGTCGGTGCTGGAGAATATCCGGCTAGCCGTGCAGGCGCATCGCGGCATCGGCCCGCGGCTGTTCGCCCGCGCGGCCGGCTTCACCGAACTCAACGACCGGGCGATGGAGCACCTGAAGGCCGCGCGGCTGGAACATGTCGCCGCCCTGCCCGCCGCCGCCCTGCCGCACGGCGACCAGCGCAAGCTGGAAGTGGCAATGCTGCTGGCCATGGAGCCCGACATCTTCATGTTCGACGAACCGACGGCCGGCATGAGCGTCGACGAGGCGCCGGTGATCCTCGAACTGATCGAGGCGATAAAAACCGACACGACCAAGACGGTCCTGCTGGTGGAGCACAAGATGGACGTGGTGCGCGCGCTGGCCGACCGCATCGTCGTCCTCCACAACGGTGAGCTGGTGGCCGACGGCGCGCCCGACGAGGTGATCGCGCTGCCAATCGTGCGCGAGATCTATCTCGGCATCCCCGCGGAGGACGCGGCATGAGCGACTTCATCCTGAGGCTCGACGATGTCCACACCGATATCGGCCAGTATCACATCCTGCACGGGATCACGCTCGACGTGCCCGAAGGCGGCGTCTACGTGCTGCTCGGGCGCAACGGCGCCGGCAAGACGACGACGCTGCGGACGATCATGGGCCTGTGGCGCGCGCGCGCCGGCGCGATCGTGTTCCGTCATCACGACATCACCGCGCTGCATACCTCCGACATCGCGCGGCTCGGCATCGCCTATGTGCCCGAGAACATGGGTATTTTCGGCCGGCTGACGGTCGAGGAGAACATGCGGCTGGCCTCGACGACGGGCAAGTTCGACGATGACCGGCTGGGGCGTATTTTCGCGCTGTTCCCGGCGATGGAGAAGTTCTGGGACAAGCCGGCCTGGTCGCTTTCGGGCGGGCAGAAACAGATGCTGGCGATTTCGCGCGCCATCGTCGAGCGGCGCGAGCTGATCCTGATCGACGAACCGACCAAGGGGCTGGCACCGGCGATCATCCGCGCCATGATCGACGCCTTCCGCGAGATCGCGAAGGAAACCACGATCCTGCTGGTCGAGCAGAATTTCCTGTTCGCCTCGTCGCTGGGGGCCGGCGTGTCGGTGATCGATGACGGCCGCATCGCCCATTCGGGCCAGATGGCGGACCTGGTGGAAGACAAGGGGCTGCAGACCAAGCTGCTCAGCCTGTCGCTGGACGCGCACCAATGAGGGAGACGATCGCGATGACGGCCGTGCACGAACCCGGGAGGCCCACATGAATCCGTCGGCACTTTTTGCCCGCATCGGCGGCGTCAACGCCCTTCCGGTGCTGCTGATGATCATCGCCCTGCCGCTGATCGGCTCGTTCTCGTCCTGGGTGACGCTGACCGTGGCGGGACTGGCCATGGGGATGATGATCTTCCTGATGGCGTCGGGCCTGAGCCTGGTGTTCGGCCTGATGGACGTGCTCAATTTCGGCCATTCCGCCTTCATCTCGTTCGGCGCCTTCATCGCCGCCTCGATGCTGGCGCTGATGCCCGGCCTCGTCGGCGCCAACTCGGTGACGCTCAACTTCGTGGCCCTGTTCATCGCCATCGGCGTGGCGAGCCTGTTCGGGCTCGTCGCCGGCCTGCTGTTCGAACGGGTGATCGTCAAGCCGGTCTATGGCGACCATCTGCGCCAGATCCTGATCACCATCGGCGCGCTGATCGTGGCCGAACAGATCGTGCTGGCGACCTGGGGCGGCAATCCCGTGGCGGTGCCGCGGCCGGCCATGTTCGAGGGGTCGTTCATCATCGGCAACATCTCGATCGAGATCTACCGGGTGTTCGCGTTCGGGCTCGGCCTGGCCGTGTTCGTCGCGCTATACTTGGTGCTGAACCGCACCCGAATCGGCCTGCTGATCCGCGCCGGCGTGGAGGACCGCGAGATGGTCGAGGCGCTGGGCTTCAAGATCGACCGGCTGTTCGTCGGCGTGTTCATGGCCGGCTCGGCGCTCGCCGCCATGGGCGGGGCGATGTGGGCCGGCTACCAGGGGCTGATCTCCGGCGCGCTCGGCGGCGAACTGATGATCCTGGTGTTCATCGTCGTGATCATCGGCGGGCTCGGTTCGATCGAGGGATCGCTGCTCGGCGCGCTGCTGGTCGGACTGCTGGGCAACTACGTCGCCTTCCTGTTCCCCAAACTGTCGCTCGCCTCCAACATGCTGCTGATGATGGCGATCCTGTTGTGGCGGCCCTGGGGCCTGCGCCCGGCTCTGAAACTGTGAGGCGGGACGGATGACCGACACAGCCATTTCCTCCCCGCCGCCCGCCGACCGGGCCCGCACCGGACGGATGATCGTCTACGGCGTGGCCGCACTGATCGGGCTGGCGCTGATGTTCGCGCCGTTCCTCTTTCCCGACGTGCGCAGCGGCCAGGTGGCGGCGCGCATCTGCATCTTCATCGTGCTGGCGGCCAGCTACGACCTGCTGATCGGCTACACCGGGATCGTCTCTTTTGCCCACACCATGTTCTTCGGCCTCGGCGCCTACGGCGCGGCGATGGCGCTCAAGGGCTTGGGCGCGTCCTGGGGCGCGATCGCGCTGGGCAGCGCCGGCGGCGTGCTGGCGGCCATCGTGCTGGCGGTGCTGATCGGCGTGTTGTCGCTCAGGGTCAAGGCGATCTTCTTCGCCATGGTCACGCTCGCCGCTGCGTCCGTGATGGCGGTGCTCGCCTCGCAATTGTCCGATTTCACCGGCGGCGAGGACGGCATCGTCTATTCGGCGCCGAAACTGTTCTCGCCGGCAACCAAGCTGCTGACCACCGACGGCGGCAAGGTGATGAAGATTCTCGGCGTGTCGATGAATGGCAAGATCGCCGCCTACTATTTCGTGTTCTTCAGCTGCCTGCTGCTGTTCTACGCGCTGACGCGGATCGTGCGCTCGCCGCTCGGCACGGTGCTCGAGGCGATCCGCGAGAACGAGCTGCGGGCCGAGGCAATCGGCTACCGCGTGGTCGCCTACCGCACGTCGGTGTTCGTGATCGCGGCGGTGATCGCGGCGCTCGCCGGCGCGATCTGGGCCGTCTGGCTGAAATATACGGGGCCGGAGACCACCTTCTCGTTCGCCATCATGATCGACATCCTGCTGATGGTGGTGATCGGCGGCATGGGGACGATGGTCGGCGCCATTATCGGCGTGGTGATCATGAACCTCGCCCAGTTCTACCTGAAAGACCTGATGCACATCGCCGCCGACGCCACGGCCTCGGTTCCGGTCCTGCCCAACCTTCTCGATCCCGACCGCTGGCTGCTCTGGCTCGGGATCCTGTTCATCCTGCTGGTCTACTTCTTTCCTGCCGGGATCGCTGGAACGCTCATGAAAAAGGGTTCGCACTGATGACGACACCGCGTTCAACCTATGTCGCGTGCGGTCCGCACGAACTGCATGTCACCGAATGGGGCGATCCGGCCAGGCCGCTGCTGGTGATGTGGCACGGGCTGGCGCGAACCGGCCGCGACTTCGACGAGGTGGCGCTGGCGCTCAGCGACACCTATTTCGTGGTCTGCCCGGACACGCTGGGACGCGGCCTGTCGTCGTGGGCGCGCGACGTGGCGACCGACTATTCCTACGCCTCGTTCGGCGACCACGCCGAGGCCATCCTGGCCCGCTACGGCGCCGACAAGCTGCGCTGGGTCGGCACCTCTATGGGCGGCCTGCTGGGCGTCACGCTGGCCGGGGGCCGGCTCAAGGGGCGCATCAGCCATCTCGTCGTCAACGACATCGGCCCGTGGATTCCCGAGGAAGCGACAGGACGCATCGCGTCCTATGTCGGCAATCCGCCGGCGTTCGACACCATGGCGGAGCTGGAGGACTGGTTCAGGACGAATTACGCGCCATTCGGCGAAAATCCCGATTCCTTCTGGCGGCGGCTGACCGACACGTCGAACCGGCGCACCGACGCCGGCAAGGTGACGGTGCATTACGACCCGCAGATCGTGACGCAATTCACGGTCCACAAGTCGGATCTCGATTGCTGGCCGTCCTGGGACGCGATCGAGGCGCCGACGCTCCTGCTGCGCGGCGAAAGTTCCGACGTGCTACCGGTGGACGTGGCCCGGGAGATGCGCGACCGCGGGCCGAAGCCGCAATTTGAGGAACTGCCCGGTTACGGCCATGCGCCGACCATGGTGACGGCGCACGAACAGCAATTGCTCAGGACATTCCTGGCGAGCTGATTTCGACGGCCGGACCGGTCAGGCCAGCAGCTTCCCGATCTTGTCGACCGGATGCTTGGTCAGGTCCTTGTCGATCTCGGCGATCACGCGGCTTTCGACATCCCGGTGCATCGCCTTGCGCATTTCGCCCAGGACGCGCGGCGCCGCGGCCACGATCAGCCGATCGATCTTGCCGGCCTGCACCAGGGCATGCATCCGGTCGGCGATTTCCCTGGCGAAACGCTCCTTGGCCACCCGGTGCCAGTCGGTCTCCTCCACCGCGCTCTTGTGACCGAAGGAGGCGTCGTTGAGACGGCCGGGCCGCCCCTCCCCCTGATCCCGGGTCGGCGGGTTCTCCTGTTCCATTTCGCGCATGACCCGAAGATCGGGATTTACCGTGTCACCGCGGTTGACCAAAAAAAGGGCCTTTTCGCCGTCGGCCACGACGATGACGTCGCCATTGCGGATGATCATGTCGCCCATTTCCGTCTCCATCGGTTTTCAGGCTGCCGCCACCACCCCGACCGGGCCGCAAACGGCGTCCCGGAATGGATTTTCACGCGTCCCGCAGATTGGCGCAAAAGCGATTGCCATCTGCATCGGGCGGCAAATGCCCTGTTCCTTCAATTCCCGTGCCGCAAGGCGCACATTTCCTGCACCAAACGGCAATTGCTGACTTGGCTACTATCAAGACGATTTCAAGGTCCCGCGCCTTGATGCCCGTCAACGAAACAGCCACAGCGCCACAGGAGACGCATGATGAAGATCTTGACCGCAAACCGGCTTGTTGACGGCGAAGTCGTGTGGCTGGCCGCTGACCATTCGTGGACCGCGACCATCGCGGGCGCCGAGATCGCGCATGACGCGGCGACCGAGGAAAAGCTGGCGCGCGCCGGCCATGCCGCGTTCCTCAAGAACGAGGTCGTCGACGTCAACCTGATCGACGTCGCCGTCACCGACGGGCGCATCGAGCCGAAGCGCCTGCGCGAGCGGATCCGCGCCGCCGGCCCGACCGTACGCCTCGACCTCGGCAAACAAGCCGGTGGCGGCTCGCTTTCGCGGGCTGCCTGACGCCGCGAACACCCTGCCCGGAAAGTTCTCCCATGTACCGCTACGATGAATTCGATCACGCCTTCGTGGCCGCCCGCATCGCCGAATACCGCGATCAGGTGGCCCGGCGCCTGAACGGCGAGATCACGGAAGACCAGTTCAAGCCGCTCAGGCTGATGAACGGGGTCTATCTCCAGCTTCACGCCTACATGCTGCGGGTCGCGATCCCCTACGGAACGCTGTCGGCGCGCCAGATGCGGATGCTTGCCCACATCGCGCGCAAATACGACCATGGCTACGGTCATTTCACCACCCGCCAGAACATCCAGTACAACTGGCCGGCGCTGGCCGACACGCCCGATATCCTCGACGACCTGGCCAAGGTCGAGATGCACGCGATCCAGACGTCGGGCAACTGCATCCGCAATGTCACGACCGACCATTTCGCCGGCGCGGCCGCGGACGAGGTGGCGGATCCGCGGCCGCACGCGGAAATCCTGCGCCAGTGGTCGTCGGTTCATCCCGAGTTCTCCTACCTTCCGCGCAAGTTCAAGATCGCCGTGACCGGCGCCGAGCACGACCGCGCGGCGATCCAGACGCATGACATCGGTCTGGAGCTGAAGCGCAACGAGGCGGGCGAGCTGGGCTTCACGGTGTGGGTTGGCGGCGGTCAGGGCCGCACGCCGATCCTGGCCAAGAAGATCCGCGACTTCCTGCCGGAGGCGGACCTGCTGTCCTATGTGACGGCGATCCTGCGCGTCTACAATCTGAACGGCCGCCGCGACAACAAGTACAAGGCGCGCATCAAGATCCTCGTCCACGAGACGGGCGCCGAGACATTCGCCGCCCAGGTCGAGCGCGAATGGGAAGCGCTCAAGGACGGCGAACTGCGCCTGCCGGCGCAAGACATCGCCGCCATCTCGGCCTATTTCGCGCCGCCGGAACTGCCGGAGCGGGCCGAAGGCGTGGTCAGCGAGATCGCCGCGAAGAAGCAGGATTCCGGTTTTGCCGCCTGGTGTCGCCAGAACATCACGGCCCATCACCATCCCGACTACGCGGTGGTCACCGTGTCGCTCAAGGGTATCGGCGACATTCCCGGCGACGCCTCGGCAGATCAGATGGATGCGATCGCCGATCTGGCCGAGCAGTACGGCTTCGACGAGATCCGCGTCAGCCACGAGCAGAACCTGGTGCTGCCGCATGTGGCGCGCGCCGATCTCAAGGCGGTGTATGACCGCCTGGTCGAGATCGGGCTGGCGACGGCCAATGCCGGGCTGATCACCGACATCATCGCCTGCCCCGGCCTGGACTATTGCGCGCTGGCCAATGCGCGCTCGATCCCGGTCGCCCAGGAGATCGCCACCCGATTTGCCTCGCCGGCGCGGCAGGACGAGATCGGCGAGCTGAAGCTGAAGATCTCGGGCTGCATCAATGCCTGCGGGCATCACCATGTCGGCCATATCGGCATTCTCGGCGTCGAGAAGAAAGGCGCCGAGCTCTACCAGATCACGCTGGGCGGCTCGGCCGACGAGAACTCGTCGATCGGCGAGATCGTCGGGCGCGGTTTCGGCCCGGAAGAAATCACCGACGCGATCGAGAAGGTCGTGGAAACCTATCTGACGCAACGCCAGAACCGTGACGAGAAGTTCATCGACTTCTACCGCCGCGCCGGCGCTGCACCGTTCAAGGAGGCCCTCTATGGTGCTGATGCCAGGGCAGCCTGACGCTGCGGACACGCAAGCCGAAGCTGCAATTCTCGAAGCGCGCTATGGCGGGCTCGAACCGCGAAAAGTCATCGAGACGGCGCATGAGAAGCTGTTTTCCGGCTCGCTTGGCGCGGTTTCCTCGTTCGGCGCCGATTCGGCGGTGTTGCTGCACATGATCGCGCAGGTCGACCGCTCGCTGCCGATCGCCTTTCTCGATACGGGCAAGCATTTCGAGGAGACCATCGACTACCGCGATGCGCTGGTGTCCGATTTCGGACTGACCAATCTGGTCATCGTGGAGCCGCGTCCAGAATTGCTCGCCGAAAACGATCCGGCCGGCGACCTGCACAAGAGCGACACCGACGGGTGCTGCGACGTGCGCAAGGTGGAGCCGATGGCGCGGGCCGTGGAGCCGTGGAGCGCCTGGTTTACCGGGCGCAAGCGCTTCCAGTCATCGTCGCGCGCGCAACTGCCGGTGTTCGAGGCGGTTGGCAGCCGCGTGCGCATAAACCCGCTCGCGCGCTGGGAATCCAGCGATCTCGTGGCCTACGCGACCGTGCACGGTCTGCGCGAGAACCCGCTCGTCGCCTATGGCTACCTGTCGATCGGCTGCTTCCCCTGCACCCAGCCGGTCAAGCCCGGCGAGGATCCGCGCGCCGGACGCTGGGCCGGGTCGGCCAAGACCGAGTGCGGGATCCACCTCGACGGGCTGGAACAATCGCTCGCTTCATCCTCCCTGTGACGGAGACGACCATGACTGACGAAACCATCGAACCGCGCCTGTGGACCAAATCCGGCTTCGCGGCGGACCGCTGGACCCGCGCGGAGACCCTGGACGACGTCGCCGGCGACGCCCGCGCCCTGCTTCCGCTGGACGCCTTCCTGGCCCTTGACGACGCGACGCTGGCAGCCAATGCCGGGCGGATCGGCGTCGAACTGCAGCCGGGCGACCCGCTCGACGCGATCGCCGGCCGGCTCGACGGTCTTGCACTCGTGGCGCTGGCTTTCCCGGGCTTTGCCGACGGACGCAGCTATTCCAAGGCGCATCTGCTGCGCACCCGCCACGGTTTTTCAGGGACTGTCCGCGCCACCGGCGAAGTGCTGACCGACCAGGTTTCGCACATGTTGCGCACCGGCTTCGACGAACTGTTGATCGCGGACCCGGTTGCCCTCGCGCGGCTTGAAGCGGGCCAGACCGGCGGGCTCGGCCTGCATTACCAGCCGGCCGCCGCGCCTGCGCAGGCCGCCAAGGCCTATTCCTGGCGCCGCGCCTCGCTTCCCGTCAGCACGGAAAGCCCGCACGTCCACCACTACTGATCCCAGGACTTGACCGAAAGCATCGGGCCGGGCCGCAAACGCCCGGCCCGATCTTTTTCTAGCCCTGCTCGGAATCGGTCGGTTCGGTGACGATTTCGACCAGCTCGAATTCGAACACGAGGTCCTTGCCGGCGAGCGGATGGTTGCCGTCGACCGTGATGCTCTCCTCGGCGACCTCGGTCACGACCAGATTGACCGGCTGTCCGGACTCGGTGGTCGCCTGCAGCTGCATTCCGGTTTCCGGCTCGATTTCGGGCGGCAGGGCGGACCGCGGAACCTCCTGCACCTGTTCGGGATAGTGCGGGCCGTAGGCATCGGCGGCCGCGATCGTCGCGTTCTTCTTGTCACCGACCGCCATGCCGGCAATCTCGCGCTCGAGGCCCGGTATGATCTGGCCCGCGCCAAGGCGGAAGCCGAGCGGCTCGCGCCCGGCCGAGCTGTCGAACTGGGTGCCGTCGGTCAGCGTGCCGGTGTAATGGATGCGAACGATGTCGCCGGATTTCGCCGTGCTCATGACTGTCTCCTTGGTCAGGCAAAACTGGAGCCAGACGCGCAGGGAATGACCGGTCAGAATTGCGCGGGGTTGAGGCCGCGTGGGCTTTGAATGTCCGGAAAGGCTCGCACGGGCGCGCACGCGATGCAACCCTGCCAGGCGTCGGGGCCTTCCGGCTTCAGGACCAGTTGGCTATAACGTCATCGCGGCCCGCGAAGGACGGTCTGCGCGGGAGGGACAATGACTGGAGAAGCAAGTGCGTCCGGCGCGGGCGACGAGGGAGAGATCGCGCTGATCGGCGCCGGGCCGTCCGGCCTGGCGATGGCCAAGACACTTGCCGAACAGGGCATCGCGTTTCGCGGCTTCGAGCTGAACGGCGATGTCGGCGGATTGTGGGACATCGAGGGGCCGCGCTCGACCATGTACGAGACCGCGCACCTGATCTCGTCGAAGCGGATGACCGAGTTCACCGATTTCCCGATGGCCGACCAGGTGGCTGAATATCCCTCGCACCACGAAATGAAGGACTATTTCCGCGCCTTCGCCCGCCATTTCGACCTTTACCGGCATTTCCGGTTCAACGCCGAGGTGATCCGCGCCGAGCCGAAGGGCAAAAGCGGCGAAGGCTGGTCGGTTACCTGGCGCGAGGGCGATGACGCCGAGCACACGGAAGACTTCGCCGGGCTGATCATCGCCAACGGCACGCTGTCGGAACCCAACCTGCCCGAATTCGAGGGGACGTTTGCCGGCGAGTTCATGCATTCGAGCCAATACCGCTCGCCCTCCGTCTTTGCCGGCAAAAGGGTGCTGATCATCGGCGGCGGCAATTCCGGCTGCGACATCGCGGTCGACGCCATCCACCATGGCGCCAGCTGCGACATCTCGCTGCGGCGCGGCTATTATTTCGTGCCCAAATATATCTTCGGCAAGCCGGCCGACACGGTCGGCGGCGCGATCACCCTGCCGGCCTGGCTCAAGCGGCGGATCGATTCCGTCATTCTCAAGTGGTTCACCGGCGATCCGCAGAAATACGGGTTCCCCAAACCCGATTACGCGCTCTACGAGTCGCATCCGGTGGTCAATTCGCTGATCCTGTTCCATGCCGGCCACGGCGACATCCGCGTGCGCGCCGACGTGGCGCGGTTCGACGGCTATACCGTGCATTTCAGGGACGGGACGTCCGGCGAATACGATATCGTGCTGGCGGCCACGGGCTACAAGCTGCACTATCCGTTCATCGATCCCGCGCTGCTCAACTGGCAGGGCGACGCGCCGCACCTGTTCATGAACGCGATGCACCCGACCCGCGACGACCTGTTTGTCATCGGCATGGTCGAGGCGCTCGGGCTCGGCTGGCAGGGCCGCCACGAGCAGGCGGAAATGGTTGCCCGCTACATTGCCGGCCTGCGCCGCGGCGAACCGGCCGCGCGCGCCATTCGCGATGAAAAGGCGAAGGAATTCGAACGGCTGACCGGCGGCAAGCACTATATCGACCTGCCGCGCATGGCCTATTACGTCGACAAGCAGACCTTCCGCGGTGCCGTGACACGCAGGATCCGGCAACTCAAGGGCGCGCGGCCATGAAGGACATCGACGACATCCTGCTGAACTTCAGTCCCGGCTCGCTGATGCTGCTCAACGCGATCCTGAGCATCGTTATGTTCGCCATTGCGCTCGACTTGCGGCCGGCGGATTTCAAGGCGCTGCTGCTGGCCCCCAAACCGGTGCTGACCGGCATGTTCTCGCAGTTCGTCGTACTGCCGGCGCTGACCTACCTGCTGGTGCTGACGCTGCAGCCGCGGCCCTCGATCGCGCTCGGCCTGATCCTGGTGGCGGCCTGCCCGGGCGGCAACATCTCCAATTTCATCACCCACCGCGCGCGCGGCAACACCGCGCTGTCGGTGTCGATGACCGCGATCGCGACGATTTCGGCGCTGGTGCTCACGCCCTTCAATGTCGCGCTGTGGGGCTCTCTCTACGGCCCGACGCGAGAGATCCTGCGCACGGTCGCGATCGATCCGGTGCAGGTCGCTGTCACCGTGTTCTTCATGCTGGTCCTGCCGCTCTGCCTGGGCATCGCCGTCAACGTGGTGCGCCCGGCGCTGGCCGCGCGCATCCGCCGGCCGTTCCAGTTGCTGTCGATGGTGATCTTCATCGCCTTCATCATCGCCGCGCTGGCTGGAAACTGGTCGTTCTTCCTCGGCTATGCCGGCATGGTCGCCATTCTCGTCTTCCTGCACAACGGCCTGGCGTTTGCCGGCGGCTACACGATCGCGACGCTGGCCGGTTTGTCGGTGCGCGACCGCCGCGCGATCACCATCGAGACCGGCATCCAGAATTCCGGCCTCGGCCTGATCCTGATCTTCGCCTTCTTCGGCGGTCTCGGCGGCATGGCCGTCGTCGCCGCGTTCTGGGGCATCTGGCACGTCATTTCCGGCATGGCGCTGGCGTCGGCGATGGCGAGCCGCGACGCGCCGGCATGAGCGGGACGATCCTGATCACCGGCGCCGCCGGGGCCGTCGGCCAGGCGCTGATCGGCGAACTGGCGGCCACGCCGCTTGCAGGCAACACCGTCGCGACCGACCTGCGCCGGCCGGCGACGCTGCCGGACAGCATGCGCTTCGACGTCCTCGACGTGACCGGCAGCGATGCGGAGCGGGTGATCGGCGCCCGGCGTCCGCGCACCGTCGTCCATCTCGCCTCGATCGTCACGCCGCCGAAGGGCATGGCGCGCGAAACGGCATTCGCCGTCGACGTGACCGGCACGAAGAACGTGCTCGACGCCTGCATCGCCCATGGCGTGAAGCGGCTGGTGGTGACATCGAGCGGCGCGGCTTACGGCTACCACGCCGACAATCCGGTGCCGCTGACGGAATTCGATCCCGTGCGCGGCAACCGCGAATTCGCCTATTCCGACCACAAGCGGCAGGTGGAGGAGATGCTGGCCAGGGCGCGGACCGAGCATTCCGGCCTGGAGCAGGTCGTGCTGCGGGTCGGCACGGTGATCGGGCCGGAGGTCGCCAACCAGATCACGGCGCTGTTTGAGAAGCCGCGCCTGCTCGCCGCGGGCAACTCGGAAAGCCCGTTCGTGTTCATCTGGACGCGCGACCTCGCCCGCATCCTCAAGCGCGCGGCCACCGATGGACCGGCCGGCATCTACAATGTCGCCGGCGACGGCGCGATGGGCATATCGGACATCGCCGCGGCGCTCGGCAAGCCGGTGATGCGCATTCCCGTCTGGCTGCTGAAGTCGGCGCTGGCCGTCGCGCATCCGCTCGGTCTGTCACGCTACGGGCCGGAACAGGTGCGCTTCCTGCAATACCGGCCGGTGCTCGACAACACGGCGCTGAAGGTGGAATTCGGCTACGTGCCGGAAAAGACCAGCGCCGAGGCCTTCGCCACCTGGGCGGAGCGGCACAGGTGAGCGGACCAGAGAAAACGGCGGTGATCACCGGCGGCGCCGGCGGATTGGGCCGGGCGCTGGCGGCGGCGCTCGCCGCCGAAGGCTGGTTTCCGGTCGTGCTCGACCTGGCCGGTCCGGCGCTCGACAATGCCGGGGCCGGGCTCGGCGACGCCGGCCTCGCGCTCACCTGCGATGTGACTGATGACGGCTCCGTCGAAAAGGCCTGCGCCGAAATCCTGCGCCAACGCCCCTCGGTCGATCTCGTGATCTACAATGCCGGCGTCACCCAGATCCGCAACTTCGCCGGCTCGTCGCTCGACGATCAGCGCCGGGTGATGGAAATCAACCATTTCGGCGCGGTACGGATCGCCAAACAGATGCTGGAACCGCTCCGGGCCAGCCGCGGCGTCCATCTCGCCATCTCGTCGGTCGCCGGCTTCACGCCGCTGATGCGCCGCACCGCCTATGCGGCCAGCAAGCACGCGCTGGAGGGTTTCTTCACGTCGCTTGCGGCCGAGGAGGCGGAACATGGCGTCGCCGTGCTGATCGCCGCGCCCTCCTTCATTGCCACCAATCCGGGCGACGCGGCGGCGGCCGGCGGCGGAATCGGACGGCCCGGCGCGGCCAGGGACGGCGTCGACGAGATGACGGCGGTGCAGGCGGCGGCGATCATCCTGGACGGCGTGAAACGCCGCCGCGCCTTCATCCCGGTCGGCCGGGTGGCGCGGATGGCGTGGTGGATCAACCGGCTGTCGCCGGGCCTCTATATGCGGATCATGCGCCGGCGCATGGCCGAAGGCGCAGAGAATTAGCCGGCTATTCCTTGTACCAGGCGACCTGGGTGCCGGTGGCCAGCAGGGTGCCGTCGCGCGCCCATAGTTCCATGTGCTGGTCGAAGAAATTGGCGTGCATGCGCTTCGAGATCGCCTGCCCCAGAACCGGACCGTCGCCGTGCCTGGCGATCTCCTCCGCCGTGGCGTGGAAATAGGTGGTCAGCGACACGGTCCCCATCGGCGCCATGGTGCCGCGCACCTTGACGAGACGCAGCAGGAACGAGTCGGCAATGGCGGCCAGCGACAAATGGTCGAGCGGGCGCGCCGGCCGGTCGGCGATCCACAGCAGCGAGCGGGAATCGCGCAGCGGCTCGAACTGTTCCGGCGCGATCTCGGGCCGCCCCTCGACGAAACGGAACTCGTAGGCGTCCAGCCATTTCAGCGGGCCGGGCATGCCGAGCGGTTCGACATCTTCCGGCGCCGGCGTTTCCGGCATTGCCGTGTCGTGATGGGAAAAGACGTCGCCGCGCGCACCTGTGACGATCGAGGCGGTGCCGCGCGTCTCGCCGTCCTGCGTCAGGTCCAGCGACCAGTGCTGGGTGTATTTGCCGCCGCGCACCAGGCGCGAGGCGATCTCGAAGGGACCGTCGGCGATGGCGCCGCAGAAATTGACCGTCATCGCCACCGGATCGCCGCGCCGGGCCTCGTCCCGCGCCACCGCGTTGAGGAAGCCCGCCGCCGTGACCCCGCCGAACGGTCCGGCCATGTTGGCATAGACCGGCGAAGTGCGGCCGCGCCAGCGTCCGGGGCCGGCCGGTTCGAGCGCGATAGCCGCGTCGAGAGGGTGAATCGGTTCGCTCATGCAGGTCTCCTCCGGTGCAGAGATTGGCCCGCGGCGGCGCGGCTGTCCACTATCCGCCGGTCATGGGTGCGGCAAATTCGCTGACGAGTGCCGGGAATTTGCGCGCGTCCAATCGATGCGCGCGATCTGCACCTGTCGCGCGGGTCCGCGCTGTCCTATGATCGGCCGCAAGACGCAGCCGGCCTTGGCGCGTTTCGCCGGCGCGCCAGCGCGGGCGGCAAGCTGGAGGATCGCACCATCTCGCTGGATCAAGTGGCGCCTGCGAAACCGGCCTCGGAAGTCCCGCAGCCGCGCAACGGGCTCGGCCTCGCTTACATGGCGGCCGGGATGTTCCTGTTTTCCGCCGTCGACATGCAGGCCAAATTCCTGACGGCGACGCTCAATCCGGTGCAGATCGTGTGGTTCCGCCAGTTGGGTCTGCTGGCCGGCGTGCTGATCCTGTTCGCCCTGCGCGGGTTGCCGCTGTTCCACACCCGCCATCCGGGCCTGCAGATCGCGCGCGGCGCCATGGCGGCGGGATCGGCAACGCTGTTCATTGTCGCCGTGCGCTACGTGCCGCTCGCCGACGCGGTGGCGGTCAGTTTCGTCGCCCCGTTCATCGTCACCGTGCTCGGCGCGCTGGTGCTGCACGAACCGGTCGGGATTCGCCGCTGGGTTGCGGTCGGCATCGGTTTTGCGGCCACGCTGTTGGTGATCCGGCCGGGTCTCGGCGTCGTTCATCCCGCGGTGTTGCTGGTGCTTCTGGCGGCAATATTGTTCGCACTGCGCCAGATCGTCTCGCGCCATCTGAGCAGCACCGACCGGACGACGACGACCGTGGCCTATACCGCGATCGTCGGTAGCCTGCTGCTGAGCCTGCCGCTGCCGTTCGTCTGGCGCTGGCCGCAGACGGGAACCGAGCTGGCGCTGTTGGCCAGCATCGCCGTAATGGCGGGCATCGCGGAGACCCTGGTGATCAAGTCGCTGGAGATGGCGCAGGCCGTGGTGATCGCCCCGGTGCACTATTCGCTGCTGATCTGGGGCACGTTCTACGGCTTCGTCGTGTTCGGCCAGCTGCCGGATTTCTGGACCTGGACCGGCGCGCTGATCATCGTCGCCACCGGCATCTACACGCTGCACCGCGAGGCGCTGGCGGCGCGGCGGCGACGGATGTCCGGCTAGGCGAAAGCGGGCCGGGGCCCTCACACGTCCAGATTGGCCACGTTGAGCGCGTGGCCCGGACGAATGTGCGGCGGCGCCGCCTATGCGGGAGGCAGGATTTTCGACGCGTAGATCGCGCTTTCGGTGACGATCGTGACCGCCACATCCGGCGAAAGAACTTCCTTCACTTCCATAACGGCGTTGCCCGCGACCACGGCGGTGATGGCGACCCACCACCTTGCCGGAACCGGACCGAATTTCCGATGGATGTCGGAATCGATATCGGCCTTGAGAATTCGTTCCGCCGTGGGCCAGAACCTGCTGACGATCTCGTCGGCCGACAGGTGCGGCCGGTGTTTTGCATCGACCGAGGGCATCCCCCGGTCCTGGTCTCCGATGTGGCCGGCGACATGGGCGAACATCGATTGCAGTTGGGGCAGATTTTCAGCGCCAAGACCGGCCGAGATGGCGGCGCCGGCAGCCCTGTTCCAAACCCGGCACGCCGCCAGATCCTGATCGCCATCCAGATGCACCACCATCCGGTTCAGCTCCTCGGAATACAGAAACCGCCGGCCATCATTTGTCGTGGCGACCTGGAGCTGCGGATTTCCCGGAAGATCGAGAAACGACCTCTGCGCCGCATAACCGGCCAGGGCGCCGACCACGGCGCAAAAGGTCTCCGCATGAACACGTCCGCCGGCCGTGACCGCATTGTGAACGAAACTGCCATAGGCTCCGGTCGCCAGATTGCAGGCGATCTCGCTTTCGTCGCCTGCCCAGGGGAACGCGTTGGCCGGCGGTTCACCGTCGCCGGGACCGGATGGCGCGCCGGATGCCTTGCCGAAGCTTTTCTGTTTCGCGCGTCCGAACATCATGCATTTCCTCTTTCAGGCACAGACCGAAAGAAGAACGCGCTTAAGTTGAAATCCGGTTACGAAATCCCATCGGGACCCGACGGCGCACCCTCACACGTCCAGATTGGCCACGTTGAGCGCGTTGTCCTGGATGAACTCGCGGCGCGGTTCGACCTCGTCGCCCATCAGGCGGGCAAACAGCGAGTCGGCGTCGGTGGCGTCGGGCACCTTGACCTGCAGCAGCGAGCGGGCCGAGGGGTCGAGCGTCGTTTCCCAGAGCTGCTCGGCGTTCATTTCGCCAAGGCCCTTGTAGCGCTGCATGGTCAGCCCCTTGCGGCCGGTCGCGAACACGCCGGCGAGCAGTTGCATCGGCCCGGAGATGGCTTCGGACGCCTCCTTGCGCTTCAGCAGCGGCGATGCGCCGTAGATCTCGCCGAGCGGCGCGGCATAGCGGTTGAGCGCGCGCGCGTCGGCCGAACCGATCAGCGCCGCGTCGAGATGGACGGCCTCCTTGACGCCGCGCACCGTGCGCTCCAGCACGTAGCCGCCGGCGCCGACGGCGTCGGGATCGTTGGTCGGGCTGACCCTGCCCTCCCAGCCGCGCTCGGTCTCCTCGGCGATCATGTTGAGCCGCTCGGCGATGTGGTCGGCCATTTCCTGTGCCTTGCCGGGGCTGGCGAAAATCGACGGGTCGAGCGCACCGGCAATGGCGGCCTGCTCGACCGCCGGACGGTCATAGCGGGTGTGCAGGCCCTGGATCAGGCTGCGCACGGCCAGCGCCTCGTCGATGACGGCGCGCAGGTCGGGGCCCGACCGCACCTCGCCATTGCCCAGATGCAGCGAAGCCTCCTCCAGCCCGGTCTCGATCAGGTAGTTCTCGAAGGCCGGCTCGTCCTTGAGATAGACCGAGGACTTGCCGCGCGTCACCTTGTAGAGCGGCGGCTGGGCGATATAGAGGTGCCCGCGCTCGATCAGGTCCGGCATCTGGCGGAAGAAGAAGGTCAGCAGCAGGGTGCGGATGTGGGCGCCGTCGACGTCGGCGTCGGTCATGATGATGATCTTGTGGTAGCGCAGCTTGTCGGCGTTGAACTCCTCCTTGCCGATGCCGGTGCCGAGCGCGGTGATCAGCGTGCCGATCTGGTCGGACGAGATCATGCGGTCGAAGCGCGCGCGCTCGACATTGAGCACCTTGCCGCGCAGCGGCAGGATCGCCTGGTTCTTGCGCGAGCGGCCGGACTTGGCCGAGCCGCCGGCGCTGTCGCCCTCGACGATGAAGATTTCCGATTTCGCCGGATCGCGCTCCTGGCAGTCGGCCAGCTTGCCGGGCAGCGAGGTGATGTCGAGCGCGCCCTTGCGCCGGGTCAGCTCGCGCGCCTTGCGCGCGGCCTCGCGGGCGGCGGCGGCCTCGACCACCTTGCCGACCAGGGTCTTGGCCTCGGCCGGGTGTTCCTCCAGCCAGTTGGAGAGGTGCTCGTTGACGAGGCTCTCGACGACGGGGCGGACCTCGCTAGAGACCAGCTTGTCCTTGGTCTGGGAGGAGAATTTCGGGTCCGGCACCTTGACGGAGAGGACGCAGGTGAGGCCCTCGCGGCAATCGTCGCCGGTGAGCGAGACCTTTTCGCGCTTGGTCAGGCCGGAGGATTCCGCGTAGCTGGTGACCTGGCGGGTCAGCGCGCCGCGGAAGCCGGCCAGATGGGTGCCGCCGTCACGCTGCGGGATGTTGTTGGTGAAGACGAGCATGTTCTCGTGGTAGCTGTCGTTCCACCACAGCGCGACCTCCACCGTGATGCCGTCCTTTTCGCCGTAGATCGTCACCGGCGTGTCGATCAGCGGCTTCTTGGCGCGGTCGAGATAGCGCACGAAGGCATCGAGCCCGCCCTCGTAGATCATCTCCACCTCGCGCACGTCGGCGTGGCGCCTGTCGATCAGGCGGATGCGGACGCCGGAATTGAGGAAGGCGAGTTCGCGCAGGCGATGCTCCAGCGTGTCGAAATCGAACTCCGTCATGGTGAAGGTGGCCGGGCTCGGCCAGAAGGTGATCTGCGTCCCGGTCTGCCCGTCGGCGTCGCCGGTGACCGCCAGCGGCGCCTCGCTGACGCCGTCGTGGAAGCGCATCTCGTGCAGCTTGCCGTCGCGCCAGATCTTCATGTCGAGGCGGGTCGACAGCGCGTTGACGACGGAGACGCCGACGCCGTGCAGGC
>JBNLDE010000089.1:0-1833 GCA_050304175.1 Zhengella sp.
GATCGCGGTTATCACGACCTGGCGATGCTCGACATCGACCATGTCAACACCGGTGCCTACATCCGCAACACGCTGTCGGTTGACAAGAACGAGTCCCGCGAGGACGCGCTGTTCGACATTTACCGCGTGATGCGTCCGGGCGAGCCGCCCACCATCGACACCGCCGAAGCAATGTTCCAGTCGCTCTTCTTCGACGCCGAGCGCTACGACCTTTCCGCCGTTGGCCGCGTGAAGATGAACATGCGCCTCGATGTGGAATGCGAGGACACGGTCCGCACGTTGCGCAAGGAAGACATCCTGGAAGTCATCCGGGTTCTGCTGGAGCTGCGCGACGGCAAGGGCGATATCGACGATATCGACAACCTCGGCAACCGCCGCGTCCGTTCCGTCGGCGAGCTGATGGAAAACCAGTACCGTGTCGGCCTTCTGCGCATGGAACGTGCGATCAAGGAGCGCATGAGCTCCGTCGAGATCGATACCGTGATGCCGCAGGATCTGATCAATGCCAAGCCGGCCGCGGCTGCCGTGCGTGAATTCTTCGGCTCCTCGCAGCTGTCGCAGTTCATGGACCAGACCAACCCGCTGTCGGAAGTCACCCACAAGCGCCGTCTGTCGGCACTTGGCCCGGGCGGTCTGACCCGCGAGCGTGCAGGCTTCGAAGTCCGTGACGTTCACCCGACGCACTACGGCCGTATCTGCCCGATCGAGACCCCGGAAGGTCCGAACATCGGTCTGATCAACTCGCTGGCCACCTTTGCACGCGTGAACAAGTACGGCTTCATCGAAAGCCCGTATCGCAAGGTCAAGGACGGTGTGGTCACCAACGACGTCGTCTATCTGTCCGCCATGGAAGAAGCCAAGCACTATGTGGCTCAGTCCAACGCGGAATATGATGCCGACGGCCGGTTCACCACAGAACTGATCACCTGTCGCCACGCAGGCGAAAACATGATGGTTCCGTCCGACAAGGTCGACCTCATGGACGTGTCGCCGAAGCAGCTCGTGTCCGTCGCGGCCGCGCTCATCCCGTTCCTTGAGAACGATGACGCCAACCGCGCCCTCATGGGCTCGAACATGCAGCGCCAGGCCGTTCCGCTGGTCCGCGCCGAAGCGCCGTTCGTCGGCACCGGCATGGAGCCGATCGTGGCACGCGATTCCGGCGCCGCCATCGGTGCCCGCCGCGCAGGTGTGGTCGACCAGGTGGACGCGACCCGTATCGTGATCCGGGCAACCGAAGATCTCGACCCGGGCAAGTCCGGCGTCGACATCTACCGCCTGCAGAAGTTCCAGCGCTCCAACCAGAACACCTGCATCAACCAGCGTCCGCTGGTCCGTGTCGGTGACCGGGTGCACAAGGGCGACATCATCGCGGACGGTCCTTCGACCGACCTCGGCGATCTGGCTCTCGGCCGGAACGTGCTCGTCGCGTTCATGCCGTGGAACGGCTACAACTTCGAGGACTCCATCCTTCTGTCCGAGCGCATCGTCTCCGACGATGTCTTCACGTCCATCCACCTGGAAGAGTTTGAGGTGATGGCCCGTGATACCAAGCTCGGCCCGGAAGAAATCACCCGCGACATTCCGAACGTTTCGGAAGAAGCTCTGAAAAACCTCGATGAAGCCGGTATCGTCTACATCGGTGCCGAGCTGAACCCGGGCGATATCCTCGTCGGCAAGATCACGCCGAAGGGCGAAAGCCCGATGACGCCGGAAGAAAAGCTTCTGCGCGCCATCTTCGGCGAAAAGGCCTCCGACGTCCGCGACACCTCCCTGCGCCTGCCGCCGGGAGTTTCCGGGACCGTTGTCGAAGTGCGCGTCTTCAACCGCCACGGC
>JBNLDE010000090.1:0-12805 GCA_050304175.1 Zhengella sp.
GGCCCCTGACGGTAGATGACGTCGAGGCCCAGTTCGATGCCCGCGCCCTCGTGCTGGACGATCGCGAAACTGTCCGCGGGAATGCCGGTGCCGGCAATCATGTTGTTACCGTCGCGCGCCGAAGCGTCGAGTGCGCCGTCGGGATTCGTCTCGATATAGTCGGGCCGGTCAAAGCCGTGCGCATAGTCGAAGACGCGCACCGCGTCATGGGCGGGTCCGCCCTGGTCGGCGGCGTTGCCCGAATAGTAGGGCCGGTCGAGATAGTCCTGGGGTATGTGATCGCCGAAATCGTCGAACAGGCCGCGACCGTCGAGGGCCGCGTGGGTGAGATTGCCAAGGATGTTGTCGTGGATCGACTGCAGGCGGCCGTTGTCGGTCTTGACGTAGATATCGGTCAGCGCGCGGCCGCCATGATCGAGATATTCGAGGTAATCCATGCCGAGCTCGACAAAGCCGGTATTCACCGCCAGCGCCTGGGCGCCAAACTGCGGATCGTCGTAGTCGCCGAACAGGGCATTGTTGCCGCCGGCGTCGGCGATCGCGACATACTGGGCATCGAGCGTCGCCCAGGTGTGTTCGATATGAAGCGCCCTGAATCCCTGCGTGAAAAAGTCATGGAAGTCGCCGTGACCAAAGTCATGACCGTGATGATTGCCGTGGCCATGACCTTGACTATTGTGGTGATCGTGGCCGTAACTAATTCCGTGATTGAACCAAAACATTGCTTCCCCCCACATAAACAAGTCCAGTCGCCGCAGTCATTACCTCGTATTCGGACGTTCTACGAAATGCTTACAATCCGGCATAAGATTCTTTTATTTAGTTCCTGTCAAATACAGGGGGATGCTGAAGGTGGTTGCAACCAATCCTTTCTGGATTCTGCATTGCCGCGCCGGACATCGATACGGGCCAACAATTCCCGCCTGATCAACTTACCTTGAGAATGACGGCCATTGCGGAATCGCCGGCCGCGCATCCCTGGTAGAGGCCGTATCCGCCGCCCTTGATCGCGAGTTCCTCGATCATCTCGATCATGGCGCGCAGCGCTGTCGGGCCCTGCGGATGCCCCCAGATCAGGGAACTGCCGTAATTGTTCATCTTGCGCCAGTCGATGCCGAACGCGCGCGCAAACGCGATGTCGTTGACCGCAAACGGATTGTGCGACTTGATCGCCGCCATGTCGCCGATTTCCAGGCCGGCGACGGCGAGCGCGCGGTGGCTGGCGGCGATCGGCGCGGCCGGCATATGCGCGATCTCCTCGCGCCCGATCCCCGTCGCGACCAGTTCCACGGTGATCGCGGCATCGCGCGCCAGTTCGGCGGCGCGCTCCTTCGTCGACACCACCACCATACCGGCGCTGCCGTCGGCGGGGTGGGTCTGGGCGGCGAATGTGACGGTTCCTCCATCGCGCACCGGCTTCAGTCCCGCGAGCTTTTCAGCTGTGGTCGGGTAGACGCCGTCATCGCCCTTGAGCACGGCGACCGACTTGCGGAAGCGCGCATCGGGAACGTCGAAATCCTCCGCCATATAGCGAAGCTGGAATGCGCGCCCGTCGGCGAGCGCGTCCTGGTATTGCGCATTGCGCACGAGCACGACCTCGTGCTGCTCCTGCGTGTCGATGCCGTCGCGCTTCGCCACGTTCTCGGCGGTGTCCACCATCGCGCAGCGCGCGAAGGGATCCTTGTTGAAACTGTCGAGGACGATGTCCTCCGAGGCGCCGGTGCCGCCCGGCCCCGCGGGCGCGGGATAATAGACATGCGGCCCGTTCGACGTGCGGTCGCCGGAAACGATCAGCGCCGTCTCGGACGCGCCGATCGCGATTTCCCCGGCGGCCGTCGCCAGCAGCCGCGCGCCGGTGGCACAGGCCTGGTTAACGGTCGGGCCGGTCAGCCCTTGCGCGCCCATCATCGCGGTGAACCAGGGCGCGCCGTAGAAGGAACGGTTCTGGGCCACCGTCATTCCGTAGGCGGCGAAATCGAAGGCGTCGAGGCCGATATTGCGCTCGGCCAGGGCGTTCCTTGCAACATGGGCAGCGAATTCCATCGAATGCAGATGGGAGAACGCGCCCTGCCAGCGCGCAAAGGGCGTCGACCAGTATGCGCCATAGGGGATGTATGCGGTCATGTGGTTCTCACTTGCGGGGAGGATGCGAATTTATACCGTGATGTACTGCGCGGGGTCGTCACCCTGCAGCGCGTCGACATCGGCGGCGCGGTTGGCGAGGATCTGGCGTTGGTTGAGATAGGCCTTGTCGGTGATCTCGCCCGCATCGGGATCGGGCGGAGCGGCCAGCAGCCGCGCGCGCGTGGCATAGCGCGACGACCCGCCGCCCGTTGCCTTCAGCGCCGCCAGTCCCCGCCTGACATAGGCCTGCACATCATTGCTGGCCAGCACTTCGGCGAGCGGCACGTCGGGGCCTGCGCCAGCCAGCTTGCGGCAGGCCATCTCGTTGGGAAACACGAGAAAACCGACTTCATCGTGATCGTGGCCGGTGACCACAATGTCCTGCGCAACCGGCGACAGGGCATCGATACCGGCAATACGGATGTCGCCGACGCTGACCCAGGTGCCGGACGAAAGCTTGAAATCCTCGCTGACGCGCCCGTCAAAGAACAGGCCCTTGGCGGGATCGGCGGGATCGGCGAAACGCACGGCGTCGCCCATGATGTAGAAGCCTTCCTCGTCGAAAGCCTTTTTCGTCATCGCCTCGAACCGGAAATAGCCGGGCGTAACATTGGGGCCCTTGACCCGCACTTCCAGCTTGTCGCCGTTTGGCACCAGCTTCAGCTCGGTTCCGGGGACCGGAACGCCGATATTGCCGGTTGTCTCGGCCTGGAAATGGCAGCTGGTCGCCAGCGGCGCCGTTTCCGTCGAGCCCCATGCGGCAATCAGCGGCACCACCCTGCCCTTGGTCTTCAGCGACAGTTCGATCAGCTTGTCCCACACCGTCCTGGGCAAGGCCGCGGCGGCGTAGAAAATGAAATCCATGTCGAAAAACGCATCGGCGAATTCGGGATCGTTCTCGAGCTCATGGGTCAACATGTCGTAGCCACGCGGCACGTTGAAGCTCATGTTGGGCCGGATTTCCTTGATGTTGGCAACCGTCTTGCCGATCAGCGGCGGCGCCGGCTTGCCGTCGTCGATGTAGAGCGCGCCGCCATTGCGCAAGACGAGGTTGGTGGTGAAATTGGCGCCGAATGTATGGCTCCACGGCAGCCAGTCGACGATCACCGGCGGCTTGCGGGTCACGAACGGCCAGACGACGCGGTTGGCCTCCTGGTTGGAGGTAAGCATGCGGTGGGTGTTCATCACCGCCTTGGGCGTGCCGGTCGACCCGGAGGTGAACAGCAGCTTGGCGATCGTATCCGGCCCGACCGCCGCGAATGCGGCGTCGACGGCGGCTGCGTTGCCTGTGTCCCTGGCGTCCGCAAACGGGATCGCGCCATACGGATCGCCGGCCGCCACAGTCGAGGCGACGATGCGCACCTGGTGCAAATCCTCGATCGCCTTGAGCGCCTTGGCATAGGCCCCCGTGTCGGAAACAAAGATCAGCCCCGCATCGAGCAATTCGATCATCGCCTTCAGCTTGGCGTGGTCCTGGGACATCAGCGAATAGGCAGTCGACACCATCGCCGCCGGAATGCCGACATGCATCGCAGCCAGGGCCATCAGCGCATGATCGACGCTGTTTTCGGACAGGATGGCGACGGGCCGCTCGGGGCTTGCCTCGCTCTTCAAAAGCCAGCCGGCGATTGCCCGGACATTTTCCAGTACCTCGCCATAGGTGAGCTTGCGCCAGGAACCGTCCGGGCGTTTCTCGGCAAGGCAGACCGCATCCGGTGTCCTGGACGCCCATTCGACAAGCCAGTCGCCGATGCAACGCGACGGTTCTCCCAGTTTGTGCGCGCTGCGCAGATAGATCGTGCCGTCGTCTTTCTTCGACAGCTCAACACGCGGCTCGGCAAAAAGCGTTTCGCCTGCCTGCGCCGACCCTGGTTGATTCCCTCCCATGCTCTTTCCTCCCACGAGACGAACTGGAATTGTTATGATGCATAATAATTCATAAAATTGCCGGACATGCAAGAATTATGAAAAAAAATGCATAAGAAATCGACCGACTCAAACACCGTCCCTCGGGATACAGCGCCCGGGCCGCATCTTGACCTGTCGCCGGGCGGCCCGCGCATTCCTGTCACGATGACCCGCTTGACAATTGCAAGGCATTTTATGAATATGACATCATGTTCATTTTTTGGATTTTACGATGCCGGTTCCGGTGAAAAAGCGGGGCGAAAAGGGCGAAATCGCATCCAGCTATGTCGAGGCCCTCGAGCGCGCCGCCCGCGGCGAAAAGAAGGGCGCGCGCACCGGCGCGTCGATCCGGATGGCCGCGTGCCGGCTACTCGACACCGTCGCGCCGCAGGATCTGACTATTGGCGCGATCTGCAAGCAGGCGGGCATTGCCCACGGCACCTTCTACATTCACTTCCAGGACCGAAACGCGCTGCTCGGCGATCTGACCCTCGGCTTTGTTCATTTCGTACAGAAGACAATGCGCGAGGCCGCGCATGACAATCCCGACGACACGATCCGGGCGACAACCGATGCCTATTTCGATCTGTTCGAGCAAAATCGCGGGCTGATGAAAAGCCTGATCAACCATCTCGACGGATTTCCCGCGACCCGTAAAGCGTTCCACAAGCTGAACCGCGAATGGATCGAAACGGTTGTCGCCTCCATCGAACGGCGGCTTGTCCGTGATGGCCGGGCCGGCGCCATCGACCACGAGGAACTGATGCGGCGCGCCTATGCGCTCGGCGGGATGACGGACCAGTATCTCGCCGGCTTACTGCTGTCGCTCGATCCTTCGATACAGGCGATTTCACATGACAGGGCCAAGGTGGTGGACACGCTGAGCCTGATCTGGAAGCGGGGCATGGAACCATGAGCGTGATCGAAAACGCCGAGCGGATGAGCGAAGCGGAGCTCGCCCCGCACAGGCAGGAAGCCTGGCGCACGCAGCGCGAATACGTCGCGGCGCGATCGGAATTCTACAAGGATTTGTGGAACGGCAAGGCCCCGCCTGAAGACCTGCGCGACCTGCCCGAACTGCCGCTTTCCGACAAGGCGCAATTACGGATCGCGCAAGAACGGACGCCGCCTTTCGGCACCTATCTGGCCGCACCGCGCGCCCAGGCGGTCCGTCTCCATCGCACCTCGGGCACGACCGGCCAGGCGATGAACCTGGCGCTTTCCGCGCGTGACTGCACCGTCACGCAGATCGTCGGCGGGCGTAGCCATCGGGCAGCCGGCCTGACGCCTGAACACACCGTGGTCCACTGCCTGAACTACCAGATGTGGATGGGCGGCGTGACCGATCACCTGACGCTGGAAGCAACCGGCGCGCTGGTGGTGCCGTTCGGCGTCGGCTCGACCGAACTGCTGATCCGCACCATCCATGAAGTCGGCATATCCGCAATCTCGTGCACGCCGTCCTATCCGGCCGTGCTGGAACGGGTGATGGCCGAGAAGTTTCCGGACCTCAAGCCGCGCGAGCTCGGCTTGAAACTCGGCCTGTTCGGCGGCGAGGCCGCGCTCGACGATCCGGCTTTTCGCGCCCGGCTGAAGGATGTTTGGGGCATGGAGCCGCGCAACGCCAATTACGGCGTCTCCGACGTGCTGTCGAACTTCGCCGCCCAATGCGAGCACGACACGCGGCTCCATTTCCTCGCCGCCGACGTGCTCCATCCCGATCTGGTCGATCCCGAGACGGGATCGCCGCTGGCGCTCGAGGCGGGTGCGACCGGCGAACTGGTGCTGACGCATCTGGTCCGCGACTGCCAGCCGCTGGTGCGGTTCCGGACCGGCGACATCATAGCGGTCGACGAAACCGCGCCCTGCAACTGCGGGCGAACGGGATTCCGTTTCCGGGTCGTCGGCCGGTCCGACGACATGATCGTGGTGCGCGGACTGAACATGTTCCCGACCATGGTCGGTGCCGTGGTCGGCGAATTCGATGCATTGTCGGGAGATTACCGGATCGTGCTCGACGCCCCGCCGCCCTACGACAGGCTTCCGGTTTCGGTCGAACTCGCGCGTGGCCGCGAGGCAACGGCCGATCTCGCCCGCGAAATCGAGGCAGCGATCAAGGCCAAGCTCGGGGCGACCGCGCAGGTCACCATCCTCCCGGCCGGTTCCTTCCCGCTGACCGAGGGCAAAACCAGGCGCGTCATCAGGAGATACCAATGACGGATTTCAATTACGAAACGGTCCTCAGCACGCTCGGCGACAAGGGCGTGCGAACCATCGCGCTCAACCGGCCCGGCAGCCTGAACGCGATGAACCGGCAGCTGATCGACGATGTCGCGGCGGCGTTCGATGACGCGAATGCGGACCCGGCGACCCGCGTCATCATCATGACCGGTCAAGGCAAGGCGTTCTGCGCCGGCGACGACCGCCGCGAGCATGTCCATCCCGAAACCGAGGAGGAGGCGCGCGCGCTCGTGCTTGCCATCCAGCGCGCGACCCATGCGATCACGCTCGGCGCAAAACCTGTGGTCGGCGCGATCAACGGCTGGGCCGTGGGCGGCGGGTTCGAGTGGGCGATCAACTGCGATTTCCCGATCTGGGCGGAAAGCGCCAAGGGCTTCTTTCCAGAGGTGTCGCTGAACCTGTTTGTCACCGGCGCGGTCACGTCGCTGCTGCCGGCGCTTGTCGGGTTGAACAAGGCGCGCGAAATGCTGTTTCTCGCCAGGCGTTACAGCGCGGCCGAGCTGGCCGAAGCCGGTGTCGCCTGGAAGGTCGTGCCCGATGCGGAGCTCATGGCGGAGGCCGCGAAAATTGCCGGCGAACTGGCGGACCTGCCGACGCTCTCGGTCCGGGCGATGAAGCGGGTCCTCAACGCCGCCGCGGTGCCCGACCTGCATCGCGCGCTGCAACTGGAGACGGACGCCACGGTGGCCGGCTTCATGGATCCGGAGACCACGCGCCTGCTCAAGGCCTTCTAGGGCCGGGGCGCGGCCTCACTCGCAAATCCGGTAATTGTAGGTCTTGCCGTGCTTGCCGCGGTCGAAGTGGAAATGGGATGCGTGGGCCTCGTTCGCGCCGGGCCCGAGCACGGTGGTGAAGTAGCCGCACGCCGACATGCGCATGGCGTGCAGCGCGCGCGACCGGCGTGCATCCAGTTCCGACCCGATCTGCAGCGTGCTTCCATCGGTCAGTCTGAACGCCGTGATGTCGATCGCATTGCCCAGGGCATGCTCGCTCACCTTGGTCGATTGCCCGCCATAGCGGTTGCGGCAAACGAAGCCAGGCCCGGTGTCCAGCGCGGCCAGATCCGATCCGGCGATGCCCGACAGGACAGGTTGGGCGATGTTGCGCGTCCACCGGCCGAGCAGCGTGGCAAAACCGCAGTCGAGCACCGGCTTGCGGGGAAATACGATCTCGCCGCCCGGCTTTTCCACCGCGAGAATTTCCACGGCCTCGTCAAAGCTGCATGTTTCTTCCTCGGCGCGGCCGATCCAGTTGAAACGGACACCGGCCGATCCGAGTTGCGCCTCGCAGGCCGCGCGCAGCGCCGCGGAGTCGAATTCGGGCGCGGCCTCGCCGGCTTCATCGCCGTCCGTCGAAGTTGCCGGCGCCCGTGGCTCCGCCCGTTCCTCCGGCGCCGCCGGCCGGTGACGGGGAACCGCGACATCCGCGTCCGTTGCCCTGACCGGTCCGGAAAGCGCGGCGAAAACCAGCAGAGACGCCAACAAATGCCCCGCAACCGCAATCGTCTTCATGATCGTCCCGTGGAGTTGTGACCGGTCACCAGGTCAATCGGCCGCGAATCGCACATCGTGACGGCCCTTGTTCGCCGAGACACTAACCCTGTCCGGGGCGGCAAGATCAAGAGCAATCCGCCGACGGATTTCGGGCGTTTCAGGCGGCAGGGAGTTGCCGCGGGGGCCGCGGGCGGCATAAAGAGTTGTCGTCCTCCAACACCGGCAGTCCGCCATGACCTCCAATTCCTCACCCGCTCGCGCCATCGACAAGGACTGGTGGCGCGGCGCCGTGATCTACCAGATCTACCCGCGCTCGTTCCAGGACTCCAACAGTGACGGGATCGGCGACCTTGCCGGCATCCACCAGCGCCTCGGCCATATCGCCGATCTTGGCGCGGACGCGATCTGGATCTCGCCCTTCTTCACCTCGCCGATGAAGGATTTCGGCTACGACGTGGCGAACTATACCGATGTAGATCCGATGTTCGGCTCGATCGAGGATTTCCGCGCCCTGGTCGCCGATGCCCACCGGCTCGGGCTCAAGGTGATGATCGACCAGGTGCTGTCGCATACCTCGGACCGCCATCCCTGGTTTGCGGAGAGCAGGTCGAGCAAGGGAAATGCGAAGTCCGACTGGTATGTCTGGGCCGAGGCCAGGCCGGACGGCACGCCGCCCAACAACTGGCTGTCGGTGTTCGGCGGCAGCGCCTGGGAATGGGACACGACCCGGCGCCAGTACTATTTGCACAATTTCCTCGCCTCCCAACCCGACCTGAACTTCCACAATCCGGCGGTCCAGGACGCGATCCTGGATACCGTGCGCTTCTGGCTCGATCTCGGGGTCGACGGGTTCAGGCTCGACACGGTCAATTTCTACTTCCATTCGCAGAAGCTGGAAGACAACCCGCCGCTGCCGAAGGAGCAGCGCAACTCGGCGGCGGCGCCCGAGGTCAATCCCTACAATTTCCAGGACCATTTGTTCGACAAGAGCCGGCCGGAGAACGTCGGATTTCTGCGCCGGTTCCGGGCCCTGCTCGACGAATATCCGGCGGCCGCGGCCGTCGGCGAGGTCGGCGACGGGCAGCGCGGCGTCGAACTGATGGCCGCCTACACGAGCGGCGGCGACAAGATGCACATGTGCTACTCGTTCGACTTCCTGTCGGAGGAGGCGCCGGACCCGGCGCGCGTGCGCGCCATCGCCGGCGGCTTCTTTGACGCCGCGCCGGACGGCTGGCCGTGCTGGGCGTTTTCCAACCACGACGTCGTCCGCCACGCCACGCGCTGGACGGCGGGCCTGAGCGCCGATCTGCGCGCCCGGCGGCTCAAGATGTATGCCGGGGTCCTCCTGACGCTGGCCGGTTCGGTCTGCCTCTACCAGGGCGAGGAGCTCGGTCTGCCCGAAGCCGAACTCGCCTTCGAGGACCTGCAGGATCCGTACGGCATCCGCTTCTGGCCGGAGTTCAAGGGACGGGACGGATGCCGCACGCCGATGCCGTGGGACCGGCTCGCGCCGCATGCCGGGTTTTCCGGTGCCGCCCGGTGCTGGCTGCCGGTGCCGCAGATCCACCATGAATACGCGGTGTCGGAACAAAGTGGCGATGCGGCCTCGATGCTCGAACATTACCGCCGCCTGCTGCAGTTCCGCCGCGCCCATCGCGCGCTGGTGAAGGGGACGATGGACTTCATCGACCTTGGGCCGGACATCCTCGCATTCACGCGGCAGACCGGCGGCGAAGCCCTGCTGTGCGTGTTCAACCTGTCCGATACCACCGCCACGGTGTCGCTTCCCGGCGATCTGCATGCGGCGCCGCTCACCGGACACGGCCTTGCCGGGACACTTGCGGGCAACGCGCTCGACCTGCCGGCCTTTGACGGCTGGATCGGATCGCTGGCCGCCTGATAGCTGTTCCACTTGCCGCCCGCGCGGTGCTAGCCTCACCGGCAAAAGCGGGAGGCGGGACAATGGCGGATACCAGGATCGCGGTCGTCGGGGCCGGTATAATCGGCAAGACCCATATCAAGACGCTGGCGCGGTGCGACGGCGTTGCGCTGTCGGCCATCGTCGACCCCTCGCCCGCCGCCACGGCGCTGGCCGGCCAGTGGCAGGTGCCGCTTTTCGCCGACATCGACCGTCTTGTCGCGGCGAAAGCGGCGGACGCCGTCATCGTCGCCTCACCCAACGAAACCCATGTCGAGATCGCGACGCGATGTCTCGAAGCCGGGCTTCCCGTGTTGCTGGAGAAACCGGCGGCCAACACGATTGCGGAAGGTGCATTGCTGGAGGATGCCGTGGAGCGCACCGGCGTACCGCTGCTGGTTGGCCACCAGCGCCGGCACAACCCGCTGATCAAGGCGGCGAAGGCCGCCATCGACAGCGGTGCGATCGGCGATCTCGTCATGGCAAATGTCATCACCGCCCTCATGAAGCCCGACGATTATTTCGACGTGCCATGGCGGACCGAACCCGGTCAGGGCGGCCCGCTGCTGATCAACCTGATCCACGAGGTCGACATCCTGCGCAACCTGTTCGGCGAGATCGTCAGCGTCCGCGCAATGACATCCAATGCGATCCGGGGATTCGCGGTCGAGGATTCCGCCGCCGCAATCCTCGCCTTCGAACGCGGCGGCATGGCAACCATGATCATCTCGGATGCGGCGGTCGGCCCCTGGTCCTGGGAACTGACCTCGGGAGAAAACCCGGCGCGGTTTCCCGCCCACGACACGCTCACCCACATGTATGCCGGCACCGCGGGCGGGCTCAGCCTGCCCGACCTGGCGTTGTGGCGTCATTCGGGAGCGCGGGACTGGACGCGGAAACTGGCGCAATCGCGGATCGCCTACGATCCGGCCGACTCCTATGTGGAACAGCTCAGGCATTTCGGTGATGTGATCCACGGCCGGGCGGATCCGCTGGTCAGTTGCCGCGACGGTATCGCCAACATGCAGGTCATCGAAGCGATCAAGGCGGCGTCGGCAACCGGCGCGCCTGTCGTCATGAGCGAATTTACGGGTTGAGTGGCGGGACCATCCGGTTCACTGCGAGAGCTCGACGCTGCGCCGGCCAAGCATGTTCATCCGCGTGCGGCGAATGACGGACGCCTCGACCACGGACCCGTCGTCGTAACGGAAGCGCAGTGCGTCGCGCGGGCATTGCACGATACAGGCGCCGCACTGGATGCACTGGTCGGGGTGGACGATCTCGACCTTGCGGCGCCGGCCGGCCATTTTCAGCACGTCGCGCGGGCAGACCTGGACGCAGTCAGACGAGCCGTCACACAGATCCTCGACCAGTTCGACATGCGCCTTGTTGTGGAAGGTGTTGATGGTGCTGCCATACCATGGCGTCGTGCCGGCGAGATCGACGGCCAGTACCGCCATCGCGGAGACACAGGCGATGGCGACCGCCACGAGATGAGCCGGAGTCGCCATATGAAATCCGGACAGCACGCCCGCCGCGAACAGGATCGCGGCGAGCGCGAAGGCGGTGAAGGTCAGGTAGCGGGCCGGCCCGTCGATGCGAATCCAGGGGATCAGCGCGAACAGCGCCGCGACCATCGCCACGACCGAGACGGTTGCCGCCGCGGCGGTGCCAAGACCGGCAACGAGCCACAGGACCGGCAGCGCGATGACGGCCATCGGCACCGCCCACATCGCGGCCATCTCGATGCGTTCCCACAGCGGAAAGCGCATGAACCGCTCGCGCGAATGCACCCGCGCGCCGCGGTCGAGGAAGGCCGACAGGTCCTCCAGCCGCGCCGGGCCCCAGCGCGTCTCGAAGCCGGTCGCCTCGGTGATGCGGCGGCGCTCCACCCCGGTCGCGCAGAGTTGCGGCAGGATGACCTCGCGGTGGTCGACCAGGTCCCTGATCCCGGAGACATGGATCGCCGAGATGATGTCATGGTGGGTGAAGTGCCCGCCGCCGGACGCGCACCAGACGTTGACGCCCTTGGAATTGGCCACCAGCAGCCAGCAATCGTGCCCGCGCAGCGCATCGCGCATGCGCCTGACGGTCAGGGTGAAATTGCCGGTCACCAGCACCGGCGACGAGCGGCCCGGATTGCCGATCCGCACCAGCCCGGTCGGCGCGCGGTGCGGCAGCAGGCGCAGCACCGTGTCGCGGAGATAGCCGGGGATATCGGCAGCCTTCATGGTGCCTCTCTCGTGGCTTGAACGAGCAGAAAATCGCCGGACAGCATGCGCTCGTTGTTCAGGATCCGGAACCCGGCCGTCTCGATCCGGCGCGCCAAATCGCGCACCGGCCGCGTCGTGGTCTGGGTCGACAGATAGGTCCACGCCGCGACCGGCAGGCGGCGGAGCCAGTAAAGCGCGCGCGCCAGCGCCCCGTCGGGCACGACCTCGTCGGCGATGACCAGGATGCCGCCGGGCACCAGACGCGAGAAGGCCGCGCGCAGCACGTAGTCGGCTTCGTCTGGCGACAATTCGCTGATGGCCAGGCACGACACCACCGCGTCGAAGCTCCTTTCCCCGAAGCGGTCGGCGATCTCGGCGGCGCCGAGTTCGAGGAAGGTCGCGCTGCCCGCCGCCGGCACCGGCTTGTTGCGCGCCTGCTCCAGCATGCCGGCGTCGATGTCGATCCCGGTCACGGCCGCGCCGTTGGCCGCGCAGGCCAGCGAAACGCCGCCGGTACCGCAGCCGATATCGAGGACGCGCTTTCCCGGTGCCGCCGCGAGCGCCGCAATGCGGGCGTAGACGTCGCGTATCTTGCCGCGGGCCAGCATGTCGATGCCCCGGTCGTAGCGCTCGGGCGCCGATTCCAGCACCTTCATCCAGACGAAACTGCTCATGGCGGTCTATTGCGCCGGTACGGGCGGGCGATCTTCAAACGGTTCATTTTGGTCGAAGACATCCACTGTCTCCTTTGGGGGGAGGGGATCGAGAATGAATCGTCGGATACTCATTGTCCAGAATTGGCCAAGGATTATCGTAGCTCCGAATTTTTTATCCCCTCCCCTCTGACCACCCTTACACTCGCCGGTATCGCCCTTGCGGGAACCCGGTCCGGACCGGAGGCCAGGGAG
>JBNLDE010000091.1:0-12307 GCA_050304175.1 Zhengella sp.
ACCTGTACCCAGTTTGGTACCCAGAAATGAGTGCGATTTCCTGGGTACGGGTGGTCATCTATGAACAGGAGGATAAAGAAAAAGCCCTTGAAATTCAAGGGCTTTGAGCTGCTATGAGCAAAAGTCTTGGTGCCCAGGAGAGGACTCGAACCTCCACACCGTTGCCAGTACCAGCACCTGAAGCTGGCGCGTCTACCAATTCCGCCACCTGGGCAGGCGACGCGCTGATTTAGGCGGATGAATCGCTCCTGTCAACGCGTCGCGGCATGTTTCCGGCCGTCTGCGCGAACTATTTTTCGCCGCGGCCACCGGCGCGGTTCAGCCGGCCAGCGTCACCTTGGATTTCACGGTCGTGTCGGCGCCAAGCTCGTAGATCATCGGCACGCCGGTGCCGATCTCGAGGCCGACGATCTGCTCGCGGTTCAGCCGGTCGAGCACCATGCAGATCGACCGCAGCGAATTCCCGTGGGCCGCCACGAGCACGCGCCGTCCGCGCATCACTTCCGGCAGGATGTCGGTAACATAATAGGGCAGGGTGCGCGCCAGCGTGTCCTTGAGGCTCTCGCCACCGGGCGGCGGAACATCGTAGGAGCGGCGCCAGACGTGCACCTGCTCGGCGCCCCAGCGCTCGCGGGCGTCATCCTTGTTCAGCCCCGACAGGTCGCCGTAGTCGCGCTCGTTCAGCGCCTCGTCGCGGCGGGTTTCAAGCCCCTCTTGGCCAAGCTCGGCGAGCATCAGCTTCAGTGTGTTCTGCGCGCGGGTCAGGTCGGAGGTGAACGCGAGATCGAAGGTCAGGCCGCGCTCGGCCAGCTTGCGCCCGGCGCTGATCGCCTCCTCGACGCCCTTTTCGGTCAGGTCCGGGTCTTTCCAGCCGGTGAACAGGTTTTTCAGGTTCCATTCGCTCTGTCCGTGGCGGACAAGAACCAGCGTTCCGGTCATTTCGTCTTCTCCAGTCTGTTTGGATTGGGCGGCGCGCCGGTCAGGCCGAGGCCAGTCCGAGCACGTCGAGCATGGAATAAAGGCCGGGCTTGCGGCCATGCGCCCACAGCGCCGCCTTGACTGCCCCGCGGGCGAAAATGGCGCGGTCGGCCGCGTGGTGCGACAGCGTGACGGTTTCGCCGGGCCCTGCCAGGATCACCGAATGGTCGCCGACGACCGCGCCGCCGCGCAGCGTGGCAAATCCGATCGCCCCGGCCGGCCTGGGGCCGGTATGGCCGTCGCGCGCGCGCACCGCGTTGTCATCGAGATCGATCCCGCGTCCGTCCGCGGCCGCCTGGCCCAGCAGCAACGCGGTTCCCGATGGCGCATCGACCTTGTGGCGGTGGTGCATCTCCAGCACTTCGATGTCGAAATCGGCCGCGTCCAGCGCCATCGCGGCCTGGCGCACCATCACCGCAAGCAGGTTGACGCCAAGGCTCATATTGCCCGACTTGACGATCGTGGCATGGCGCGCCGCGGCGGCGATCTGCTCGTCCTGCGCGGGCGAACAGCCCGTCGTGCCGATCACATGGACGATCCGGGCCTGGGCGGCATAGCCGGCAAATTCCACGGTGGCGGCAGGCGCGGTGAAGTCCAGAACGCCGTCGGCGTGGGCAAAGGCGGCGAGCGGGTCGCTGGTCACCTTGACGCCCAGCGGCGCGATTCCGGCCAATTCGCCGGCATCGCGGCCGATCGCGTCCGCGCCTTTGCGTTCGACGGCCGCCACCACTTTCGTGCCTTCCGTCTCGGTGATCGTGCGAATCAGCGCGTGGCCCATCCGGCCGGCCGCGCCGACGACCACGAGGCCCATCTCCGTCATGTCTTGCTCCCTTTCCGTACCGCTTTCCGCGTAGCCTTCCGCGGCCCGAAATCCGTGCCGAGGTCGTCTTCCAGTTCGAGCATACGCGGCGCCTGAAGATCGTGGAACCGGCGGTAGAGTCCGTTTTCGATCGCCATCAGCTGTTCGTGCGTGCCCTGTTCGGCAATGCGCCCGGCATCCATCACGACGATCTTGTCGGCATTGACGACGGTCGACAGGCGGTGGGCGATCACGATCGTCGTGCGATCCGCCATGATCTGGTCGAGCGCTGCCTGGACGCGGCTTTCCGATTCGTTGTCGAGCGCCGATGTCGCTTCGTCCAGCAGCAGGATCGGCGCATTGCGCACGATCGCGCGGGCAATCGACAGGCGCTGGCGCTGGCCGCCGGAAAGCGTGATCCCGTTTTCACCAACCGGCGTTTCGTACCCGTTCGCCTGCGCCATCACGAATTCCTCCGCATGGGCCAGCCTGGCGGCGGTCTCGATCTCGTCGTCGGTCGCGTCGGCCCGGCCATAGCGGATATTGTCGCGGATCGAGCCCTCGAACAGGTAGGGCTGTTGCGAAACATAGGCGATGGACGACCGCAGCGAGTTCATCGACACGGTCGCGATGTCCTGCCCGTCGATCAGGATCCGACCGGACGTCGGTTCGTAAAAGCGCTGGACGAGTGCGATCAGCGTCGACTTGCCGGCGCCCGAGCTTCCGACGATCGCCGTCGTCTTGCCGGCTTCGGCCACCAGGTCGACGCCGTCGAGAACCGGCATGTCGATGCCATAACCAAAGGAGAGGTTTTCGAACCTGATCTCGCCGTTGCCGACCGACAGGTTTCCGGCGTGGCCATTGTCGCGCTGATGGGGCTCGAGATCGAGGATTTCGTAAATCATGCGCGCATTGACCAGCGAGCGCTCCAGGCCAACCTGAACGCGGGCAAGCCGGCGCGCCGGATCGTAGGCCAGCATCAGCGCGGTTATGAACGCCACGATCGAGCCGGGCAACTGGCCTTCCTCGATCGTGCGGAAGCCGGCATAGGCGATCGCGCTCGAAACCGCGATGCCGGCCAGGATTTCGGCGATCGGGACCGTGCGCTCGGCAACCCGCGCGATCTTGTTGGCCCGGTTTTCGGCCCAGACGATCATTTCGTCGAGGCGCTTGCGAAGCTGGTCTTCCATCGTGAACGCTTTGACGATCGTGATGCCTTGCACGGTCTCCTGCATCGCGCCGATGAGCCGGGAATTGACTTCCACCGATTGGCGGCTGACCGCGCGCACCCGGCGCATCAGGTAGTTGATCGCGAAACCGAGCGGCGGCCCCACCAGGAACACGGCCAGCGAAAGCAGCGGCTCCTGGAAGAGCATCACCCCCACCAGCGCGATCAGCGAGACGGCGTCGCGGCCAAGCGAGGTCAGCGTGATATTGAGCAGGTCGCGAACGCCGTTGATGTTTTCGTTGATCCGCGCGACGAGCTGGCCGGAGCGCTGGCCCGAAAAGAAAGGCATGCCGAGGTCAAGAAGGTGGTCGAAGATGCGCGCCTGGTAACGCGCGACAATGTTGTTGCCGATCTTGGCCAGCAGCACGGCCTGCCCGTAGGTGGCCAGGCCACGCGCGACGAACGCCAGCATGACGCTGCCGGAGATGGCGACAACCAGGTCGCGGCGCTTCTCGTAGAAGATCGTGTCGATGATGTCGCGCATCACCCAGGCAAGATAGGCGGTCGCCAGGGCAACGCTGATCAGAAAGGCGATGGCCAGCAGGTAGCTGCCAAGATAGTCGCGGCCGTTTTCGGCCATGATGCGTTTCAGGACCCAGACGACTTCTCCGGAACGCGATGTCGGCCTGTCATGTTCCGAAGTTGTCATCGCCTGTTCCGCATTCCCCGTGGCCGGTTCGCCGCGCCGGTTTCATAGAGCCGATCATCTTCAAATGGAAGCCGCTTGATGGCCCGGACTTCGAGAACGGCGGGCGAAATGCCCCGCGATCGCGCCGGTTCGGCGCGCGCCCGGCCAATACCGGAAGCGGCAACGGCAAGGATCAGTCGAGAATCCAGCGCCGCCCGGCGGTCGTGACCCCGAAACTTGCCGGCATGCGGGTGTAGGCCGACAGGCCGACAAGCGCCGCCATGGGGTGGGTGACGACCCGCACCGGCATCGCTCGCAACAGGGCGGTGTGGGGCGCCTTGTCCTCGAAGGCGGCCCTGAAGGCGCCGGTGTCGAGCGCCGGGATGATCTGCCGCGCGATTCCGCCCGTCAGATAGACGCCGCCCCGGCTCATGAATACGAGCGCCAGGTCGCCGGCAACGCGGCCGAGCACCGTCACGAACAGCGCCAGTGCTTCGTTGGCCGCCGGATCGCTGTCGTCGAGGCCGGCCGCCGATATTTCCGCCGGCGTTTCGAATTTCACCGCCCTGTCTTCGGTCGCGCAAATGGCGGTGTAGATGTTGACGAGGCCGCGCCCGCAGATCAGCTGTTCCGCCGATATCCGGCCCTCGATCCGCTCCAGGTGCTGCCAGATGGCGGTTTCGCGCTCGGTGCGCGGACCGACATCGATATGCCCGCCTTCGCCGGGCACCGGAATCCATGTCTTCTTCCAGTTGATGAGGCCGGCGACGCCGAGGCCCGTGCCTGGCCCCAGCACGACGCGACTGCCGTACTCCTCGCCCGGTTCGCCGCCGATCATTTCCATGTCGGCCTCGTCGAGGGCCACCACCGCGAGCGCCTGCGCCTCGAAATCATTGAGCACGGTCACGTCGATCAGGCCGAGCGCGTCTTCCATCTGCAGCGGGCGCACGACCCAGGGACAGTTGGTCAGATCGATCTCGTCGCCATCGACCGGGCCCGCCACCGCGAGAACCGCCGACCGTGGCTGCAACGACGTCTTGTCGAGAACGGCGGCCTGTATGGCGGCTTCGATGGTCGCGAAGTCGGATGTCTTGACGATCGGGAACTCCTTGAGCTCCGAGTTCGAGTCGACGATGATCGCAAACCGCGCATTGGTTCCGCCAACGTCGCCGATCAGGACGGGAAACTGCCTGGGCAGGTCGTTTGTATCGTTCGTTGGCATCGTCCCTGACCGTAACCCCCGTGGCCGTGTGCTTGGCGTGCCGCGAGCTGTTGTGGTCCGGATTCGGGCCCGGCGCTCGTCGGCTAAATCGATTAAAGCTCGTATAGACCGGCTTCCGGGAAGGTGAAAGTCATTTCTGCAAGGCCAGGCGCCTTCCGCTCAACGCTGCGGCCGCGGTTTCGGCAACGGGGCGTTCGCGCCGGACGGTATCGGCCAGAATGCGCTGGCCGCAACAGGCGCCTGCGTGCCCGCCGCGAGAACGCCGGGCGCAGTCAGTGTCACGGACTCCGCCGACGGCGGCGAAGGCGCATCAAGCACGGTCTGGCAGGCAGCCGGTAGGCTGGCCATGGTCATCACGTCGCGCGCTTTCGGTTTTGCCTTGGTGCCAGGCTTTGCCGGTCGCCACGGCTCGTCCGTGAACCACCAGGCGAGCGCCTTTCCGCAGCCGGGGTCGTGCGGAGGCGGACTTTGCGGCTTGCACCCCGGAGATCCCGCCGGACAGCCGACCCTGAGGTGGAAATGGTAGTAGTGCCCCCAAAACGGCCGGATCTTGTAGAGCCAGCTGCGGTCGCCCGTCACCGTGTCGCATAGCTTTTTCTTGATGCCAGGATGGACGAGGATTCGCTCCACCTGCGGGTAGCTTGCCGCCCGCTTCAGCAGCGCGACATGCGCCGGGGTCCATACCCGGTCGTCGACATGGAGCGAGTCCTTTTTCAGCATCGATGTCGCCGACAGTTTTTCGCGTTCGGACCGGCTGAGCCGGCGGCTGGGCATCGGCGTTAGCCAGATGTCGGCGTCCAGCCCGATCTGGTGCGAAGCATGACCGGTCAGCATCGGTCCGCCGCGCGGTTGCGAGATGTCGCCGACCAGCAGGCCAGGCCAGCCGTCGGTTGCCGCATCGCGCGACAGGCGTTCGATCAGGTTGATGAGGACGGGGTGGCCCCAGCGCCGGTTCCGCGATAGGCGCATGGCCTGCCAGTGGGGACCGTCTTCGGCGATGGCGATGCCGCCCGAGAAGCAGCCCTTGGAGTAGAAGCCGTAGGAAGCCGGCGCGGTCGCGGCCGGGAGCGACTTGTGGCCGAACAGGTTTTTCGCCAGCGGCGCGGCCTCAGCGCCGATGGTTCCGGAAGTCAGCAGGGCCAGTCCGACCGCCGCAACAAGAGATGCTGGGACCCGCATCGTTTGCTCCGCATCGCGTGATTCTTGCAGTCGCTCAACTGTAATCGACATTTGGGCCGAAATACAGGATGCCGGCGGTGCGTCGGCCGGCAGTTATGCCGATTGTGCGCGCCATGATCCGTCGGCCCACATCGCGTCGAATGAGGTCCGGTAGTCGGGATGGCGAAACCGGTAGCCGCTTTGCTTGAGCCTGGCGTTCGAGACGCGCTTGTTTTCGCCGTAGAACGAACGCGCCATCGGCTTCAGTTCGGCGGTGTCGAAATCGGTTTCGGGCGGCGGCTCGACACCCATCAGGCGCGCCGCGTACTCGACGACATCCTGCGGCGGCGCGGGCTCGTCGTCCGTGACATTGAAGATGCCGTTGGCGCGCATGCGCAGCAGGTGCGCCGTCGCCCCGGCGATATCGTCGACATGGATCCGGTTGAAGACTTGGCCGGGCTTGACCAGCCGCTTCGCCGTGCCGCGCTCCAGATTGACGAAGGCGTTGCGGCCGGGGCCGTAAATACCCGACAGGCGCAGGATCGCGACCGGCAGGCCGGTTTCCGCGCCAAACCGCGTCCAGGCTTCTTCGGCAGCCTTTCGCTGGACCGACCGCGTCGAGACGGGACGGCATTCGGTCTCTTCGTCCACCCACGCGCCGCCATGGTCGCCATAGACGCCAACCGTCGACAGGTAGCCGATCCAGGACAGGGCCGGCATGGAGTCGCGGATGATGTCGGCGGCGGCGTTGAGCACCGGATCGCCGTCGGCGTCCGGCCCGATCGAGACCACCATGTGGGTCATGTATTCGAGCGGCAGGTCGACCGCGTTCTGGCGCGTTCCGGCAAATATCTGCGGCTCGATATGGGCGCCTTCAAGTGCCGCAAAATTGTCGGCGCTGCGCGTCGTGCCGACAATCCAGCGCGACATGGTCGACATTTCGCGGGCGATCGCCTTGCCCGAATACCCCGCCCCGAAAATGAAAAGCCGCATCAACTGGTTCCCTTGTCTGCGTCGCGCCACTCTGTTCGCACCGTTTCGTCCGTTTCGACCGCCTGCCGCGCGCTCCTGAGCGCGGCGAAGGCGCCGGTGTCCGCGAGCCGGGCCGTAGCCCACACCGCGGCCCCGCGCACCAGCGGCGCGGGATCTTCAAGCAGCGCGAGCACCGGGTCCGAGAGCTTGGCGTCGCCGCTGTTGCCGGCGGCGATCAGGGCATTGCGCACGAATCGGTCGCGGCCGATGCGTTTGACCGGCGAACCCGAGAACATGGCGCGGAAGCCGGCATCGTCAAGCGTCAGCAGGGTCGCCAGTTGCGGCGCCTTCAGCTCGTCGCGCGCCTTCAGCCGCGTTTCGCTCGCCGCTTGCGCAAACTTGTTCCACGGGCACACCGCCAGGCAGTCGTCGCAGCCATAGATCCGGTTGCCGAGGGCTGGGCGCATTTCGCGCGGAATCGGGCCCTTGTGTTCGATCGTGAGATACGAGATGCACCGCCCCGCATCGAGCTTGTAGGGGGCGGGAAACGCGTCGGTCGGGCAGATGTCGAGGCAGGCGCGGCACCGGCCGCAATGGTCGGTCTCGTCGCGGTCCGGCGCCAGCGAGGCCGTCGTGAAGATCGCGCCGAGAAACAGCCAGGAGCCATGGGTGCGGCTCACCAGGTTGGTGTGCTTGCCCTGCCACCCGAGGCCCGCCGCCGCGGCAAGCGGCTTTTCCATGACCGGGGCCGTGTCGACGAACACCTTGACCTCAGCGCCGGCGCGCGCCGCAAACCGTCCGGCGATGGTCTTCAGCTTGCCCTTGACGACGTCGTGGTAGTCGCGGTTCTGCGCATAGACCGAGATCGCGCCGCGATCCGGCTGTTCGAGTACATCCAGCGGGTCGTGGTCCGGCCCGTAATTCATCGCCAGCATGATGATGCTGCGGACGTCGGTCCACAACGCCCGCGGGTCGGCACGCCAGGCGGCCCGGTGCGCCATCCAGTCCATGGTCGCGTGATGGCCCTTGGCGAGGAAAGCGGCCAGTCGGTCGCCCGCTTCGCCGATCGCATCTGGCGAGGCAACGCCCAGTGCCGCGAAACCGGCGCTGGCGGCTTCGGCTTCCAGGAATTTGCGAAGCTTGTCGGGATCTGCCGTTTGCGTGGCCATGGCCAGCCTCGACGCGCCCTAGAAATCCGGGTCGGCGTAGTGGGAAGCCGGCGGCAGGCCGGTAACGCGCTCGTTGAGCAGAGGCCGGAACGAGGGGCGCGATTTAAGCCGTGCGAACCAGTCGCGTGCCGCCGGGCTGGCCTGCCAGTCGATCTCGCCCAGATAATCGAGGATCGAGATCGCGGCTCCGGCGGCGAGATCGGCATAGGTCAGCTTGGAGCCGGCCAGCCAGTTGCGGCTGTCGGCCAGCCAGTTGGTGTATTTCATGTGCGCCCGGATATTGGCTCGCGCCGCGCGCAAGGCGCCCGCGTCCGGTGACCCGCCGCCGGCGGGCGTCGGCATGACCGGTTTGAATATCCGCTCGCGCACCATGTGCCGTGTTACTTCCGAATCCAGCTTCACCAGGTACCAGTCGACGATGCGGCGGATCTCGGCGCGTTCGAACGGGTCGTCGGCAAACAGCCTCTTGTCACGTTGCAGCACGCCGCGGGTCTCGTCGAGATATTCGGCGATCACACCGGCGCCGGGCACGGGGATGTCGCCCTCGGCCAGCAGGACCGGCAATGTTCCGGCCGGATTGAGCTGGAGGAATTCCTTGCGCCGCTGCCAGGGGCGTTCCTCGATCAGCGAGGCGCCTTCGCCATATTCGCCGAGGATGAGCCGGATGTAGCGGCAGCCGGCGATCATGGGGTGGTGGAAAAGCGTCAGCATGAAGGTTTGCCCGGGGTTCTGGCTTTGGCGCCCAGAGACGGATAAGCCTGCTGTTGCGCGATTCGTTGGCATCTTGAGAACCAGTGTGAGCTATAGGGGCTGACATGCGACCTGACAAGAACGGGCGGTCCCGGCGGATCGTGCGTTCAAGCACCGAAAAGGTGAGGATTTGATGGCACAACAGAGCATTATCGATGCAGTCCTGCTGGGTTTGGTCGAGGGATTGACCGAGTTCATCCCGGTTTCCTCGACCGGGCACATTCTGCTCGCCGGCCATTTCCTGGGCTTCAAGTCGACCGGCAAGGCGTTCGAGGTGCTGATCCAGCTTGGCGCCATCCTCGCGATCCTGACGGTCTATTTCGGCCGGCTGTGGAAAATGCTGACCGATTTGCCGTCCGACGCCCGCACCCGCCGTTTTGTGCTGGGAATCCTTATTGCCTTTCTGCCGGCGGCCGTCATCGGGGCGCTCGCCCACGATTTCATCAAGAACGTGCTGTTCGAGACGCCGATGCTGATCTGCATCACGCTGATCATCGGCGGCGTGATCCTGCTTTGGGTCGACCGCCTGGCGCTGCAGCCGCGCTACACCGATATCATGGACTATCCGCTCGGCGTCTATTTCGGGATCGGCCTGTTCCAGTGCCTGGCGATGATCCCCGGCACCTCGCGTTCGGGGTCCACCATCGTCGGCGCGTTGCTGCTGGGAACCGACAAACGCTCGGCCGCCGAATTTTCCTTCTTCCTGGCGATGCCGACCATGGTTGGCGCCTTCGCCTTCGACCTGTTCAAGAACCGCGACATCCTGACGTTCAGCGACCTTCCCATCATCGCCGTCGGATTCGTCGTCGCGTTCCTTGCCGCCGTCGTCGTGGTGCGCAAGCTGCTAGACTACGTGTCGAAATACGGCTACTCGCTGTTCGGCTGGTGGCGTCTGGTCGTCGGCGGAGCCGGCCTCGCGGCCTTGCTTATCTGGGGCTAGCCGGTTGCCGCCATGATGCCGCGGCGAACGAGATCGAGCGCCAGCGCGGTCAGCAGGATCTTGAACCAGAAGCGGAATTGCTGCTCGGGCAACCGGTCGAGCAGTTTTGAACCCCAGACCGTACCGGCATATCCCGTGGCGATCATCGTCGCGACCAGCGGAACCCATTGCCAGAACGCGAATCCGAGTGCGCCGAAGACCACGATCTTCAGGGCGTGCAGGACGGTCATCAGGGCTGCATGCGACGCGATCACCGCCTTGCGGTCGTCCGGGATCGACTTGTTGAGGAAGGCGGCCATCATCGGCCCGGTCGCGCCCAGCGCCATCGTGATCAGGCCAAGCACCCCGCCGCCGGCGACAAGCCCGGCCCTGGACAACTCGGCGAAGCCGGGGATCTTTGCCCAGGTGACGGCGATGATGAAAGCGCCAAGCAGGACTTTCAGCGCGGCATCGGGAATGCCGGTGACCGCATAGCCGCCAACCGCCGATCCGACGATGGCGCCGAGCAGGAACGGCCCGACAAGTGGCCAGCGGATGTTGATGCGCTGGTGCCAGGCGCGCCCGGTATTGGAGCCGAGTTGCACTGCGCCGTGCACCGGAATCAGCTGTGTCACGGGGATCAGGACGCCCATCAGCGCTAGCATGGCTACCCCGCCGCCGACACCGAAGGCCGCGGTCAGCGCGGAAGTGAAAAAACTGGCGAGAACCAGCAGGGCTGCGCCACCGGCCGCCAGCCCCTCCGGCAGCAACAACGAGGCAAATAAATCCAACGCCGGTAGACCTAGGACTGGCCGGCCGGATTGGTGAACTGGCCGGTCACCCGGTAGCGCCACAGATAGGACGGCAGGATCGCGTCGGCCGCGCGCGGCTTGATGCCGAGATCCTGCAGTGTCCGGTGCTCCGAGATGGCCGCGTCGGAAACCACATTGTCATGCCGCAGCAGCTTCACCTGGTCGGTGGTCAGAAGCGGCTTCGGCAGCAGCCCGAGGAAGAACGCGTTGATCCTTGCCAACGTCCAGGGCAGCGGCGCCAGAATGCGCTTGCGTCCGATCACGTCCAGGATCTGCTCGAGCAGCTGGCGGAAGCTGAGGATCTCGGGTCCGCCGAGTTCGTAGATCTTGCCGCCCTCGACCTTGCCGTCTACCGCTTTCGCGATCGCCTCGGCGACGTCGCCGACATAGACCGGCTGGAACTTCGTATGGCCACCGCCGATCAGCGGCAGCACCGGTGTCCAGCGCGCCAGTTCGGCAAACTTGTTGTAGAAGCCGTCCTCCGGGCCGAACATGATCGAGGGCCGGAAGATCACCGCGCCGGGGATCGTCTCGCGCACGGCGTTCTCGCCGAGCCCCTTGGTGCGGGCGTAGACGGAGTCGGACCCGGCGTCCGCGCCGATCGCGGAGACATGGACGAGCCTGGCGTTGGCCCCGCGCGCCGCTTCCGCCACTGCGCGGGCGCCAAAATCCTGCACGGCCCCGAACCGCTGCTTGCCGCTCTCATACAGGATGCCGACGAGATTGATCACGCAATCGGTGCCGGCGACTGCACGGTCAACCGACCAGCGGTGACGCAAATTGGCCTGGACAGGCTGGATCTGGCCGACATTGCCCAGCGGCTGGAGATGTCCGGCGAGGTTGGGATTGCGGCAGGCGACTCGGATGTTGTAGCCGCGCCGCGCCAGCGCCTGCACCACGTGGCGTCCGAGAAAGCCGGATCCGCCGAAGACGGTAACGAGTTTCGGGGTGGCGGTGATCTCGACCATGATTTGTCAATCCTGCATGATTCGGCATAGGGGCGATCGCAACGATGCCCTCGCCGCTTCATAAAGAATTTGGGCTGTGAGGCAAAGACGTGAATCGGTTTCGCGCGACGGTTTGCCCCGGAATCGGGATTATTGGCGGCTCTGCCGGTTCCGTGATCAGCGAACGCGCCTGCCCGAGGCATCGATGACAACTTCGCCGTCATCCTTGGTGAACGGACCGATGTCCTGATTTGGCAAGATGTCGAGCACGGTCTCCGAGGGCCTGCAAAGCTTTGCGCCCTTTGGGGTTACGACGATCGGACGATTGATCAGGACGGGATGCTGCAACATGAAACCGATCAGGTCCTCGTCGGTCCATTTCGGATCGTCCAGGCCAAGCTGTTCATAGGGAGTGCCCTTCTTGCGCAGGAGCGCGCGGGCGGAGATCCCCATCGCCGCGACCAACGCCCTCAGTTCGTCGCGCGAAGGCGGTGTCTTGAGGTATTCGATCACCGTCGGCTCCACCCCGGACTGGCGGATCATCGCCAGCGTGTTGCGCGAGGTGCCGCATTCGGGGTTGTGATAGATCGTGACGGTCATGGCCGGGACTCCCGCGACTGCGCAACCGGAGAAACGGCCGATCCGCTCTCGTACCAGCCTTTCGACCGGTTCACGATCCAGACGACGGAGAGCATGACCGGCACCTCGACGAGCACGCCGACCAC
>JBNLDE010000092.1:0-6078 GCA_050304175.1 Zhengella sp.
GTGGGCGGGGCGCAGGGCGCGCAGCGCGAAAGACAGCGCCATCGCAGCATTGACCGCGAACACCATCGCCGGCGCGGACGCAAACACGTCGAACGCGTGGCGCAGAAGGATGAACCAACCGGCGCCGAGCACCACGGGCGGTACGACCAGGATCAGGCTCGACCCGTTTTCAGTAAGCCGCTCGACGAGGCCGGTCGCGCCGCCATTGCGGGCCGCCTCGAGCCGCTGGCGGGCGCGGACCAGCGCGAACGAAAGCGCAAGCGCGAGGAGCCCGGAGATGAGGGCCAGCATGAGGCTGGTGGCCATGGCGCGATGCACCGCCGGATCGCCGGCCAGGCGGGCCAGATCGGCGGTCAGTCCCGCGATCACGGTTGCCGCGATCGGCCCGGCGACGAAGCTGATGGCGGCGGCCAGCGTGACGGCGTTCAGCGCGGTTTCGGTTTGCGTCGGCCGCAGGTAGCGCCGCGCCGTCACCGTGATGTTGGTATCGTGGACGAAGGGTGCTCCGAGACGGGCAAGCAGGACGACGATCAGCGCGGTCAGCGTCACCTGCAGGGCGGTCAACACGACGGCGCGGGCGGGATCGAAGTCGAACCGCAGCGCCTGGTAGATCGCGACTTCCAGCGTCGTCGCGCGCGGCCCGCCGCCGAGCGTCAGCACGATGGTGAACGAGGTGGCGCACAGCATGAAGACCAGGGCGGCGATGCCGGGGATGGCGGCGCGCAGGGCCGGCCACTCGACAAACCGGAACACCGGGCGCGCGCCCATGGAGAGCTGGCTTGCCAGCCGCCAACGGTCGTCGGGCACCGCTTCCAGCGCTTCGAGGAACAGCCGCGTCGCGAGCGGCAGGTTGAAGAACACATGCGCCAGCAGGATGCCCGACAGCCCGAAAATGCCGTTCCAGGCGCCTCCGGAAAGCCAACCCATGAGCGGTGCGGCGAGGCCGGCGCGGCCATAAAGCGCGAGCACGCCAAGCGCGGCGACGAGGGCCGGGATCGCCAGCGGCAGGGCAAACAGGCGGATGGCGAAGCGGCGGCCGAAGAATCGCGGGTGGCGGAAGAAGGCGCGGGCCACGAAGGCGGCCGGAGCGACCGAGAGCAGCGTCGACAGCGCGGCCTGCCACAGGGTGAAGCGCGCGACGCGCAGCATGTAGGGATCGACGGCGCCGACGGCGCCCCCGAAGTCCCCGGCCGCCTCGACGGCGAGGCCGAGAAAGGCGCCGCCGGCAAGGATGGCGAGAAAGGCGAGGGCGGCGCGTCCCGCTCCGGTGCCCTCGGGAGCACCGCGGAAGGGTATTTGCCGCCCCGCCATCATGCGGTCAGCGGCTCATCGCCGCGAGCCACTCGTCGACCCAGGCCTTGCGGTTCGCCGCCACTTCGCCGGGCGCGTAGATCAGGCTCTCGGCCGGCTTCACCAGCTTGTCGAAGGCCGGATTGAGCGGCTTGGTGGTCTTGCCGGCCGGCATCATCCAGTTGGTCTCGGGAATGACATCCTGAAACGCGGGGCCGGTCATGAAGGCGAGGAAGCGCGCGGCCAGCGGATTGGCCTTGCCCGTGACCGTCTGGCCGGCGACCTCGATCTGCATGTAGTGGCCCTCGGCGAAAGGCGCCGCCTGGTAGCGGTCGGTGCCTTCGGCGACCATGTGATAGGCCGGCGACGTGACATAGGAGAGCACCATCGGGGCCTCGCCATTGGTGAACAGGCCGTAGGCTTCGCTCCAGCCCGGCGTCACCGTGAGCACGCGGCTGGAGAACTTCGCCCAGGCATCGGCGGCACCCTCGCCATAGACCTTCTTGACCCACAGCAGCAAGCCGAGGCCGGGCGTCGAGGTGCGCGGGTCCTCGATCACGATCTTGGGTTCCGGCCCGCCCTCGATCAGCTCCTTGAGGCTTTTCGGCGGGTTCTTGACGGTTTCGGTGTCGTAGACGACGGCGAAGTGGCCGTAGTCGAACGGCACGAAGGTGTCGTCGTCCCAGCCGCCGGGCACCGACACATTGCCGAGCGCGATGCCGTGCGGGGCGAACAGGCCGGTCTCCTTCGCCGAGGCCGTCAGATTGGTGTCGAGGCCGAGCACGATGTCGGCCTTGGTGTCCTCGCCCTCGAGGCGAACCCGGTTGAGCAGCGCGACGCCGTCGGTGGCCGCGACGAATTTCAGGTCGCAGCCGCATTCGGCCTCGAACGCCTTCTCGACGGCGGGGCCGGGGCCCCAGTCGGCGGTGAAGGCGTCATAGGTATAGACGGTGAGCGTGTCCTGCGCGTGCGCGGGCGCGGCGAGGACGAGGGTGGACAGGACGGCGAATATCATCTTGCGCATCAGGCGCCTCCATTGTTGCGGGTTGAAGGACAGGCGCCGTTTTCTGCGAAACGCGTCTAATCCCTCCGCCGGTGCTAGCCGGTTCAGGTTCAGCGGGTTGGCATCTCGCCTCTCAGCCCGCGCGCTTGCGCGCCGGGCACCCCGTTAGAGCGTTGGAAGAGATAGAACAGGCAAAGCGTGGGGGCAAGGGGGTGGGCGCCCGGATACTGCAGGCGGCAAGGCTATTTCATCGCCAGCAGTTTCTTCACGTCGCCCTGGACTTCCAGACCGGCGTTTCTGCCGGTTCCCTCGAAAAGCACGTCGCCGCCGGTCGTCGACAGCCGCACGGCCACGGTGGCGAGCATGGTTTCCTCGACCCGCTGCAGCATCTGTTTTCCCGTCGGTTCGTGAATCAGGCCGCCCTTTGCCCGCGTGGCGGTCATTTCCAGCCGGTGATGTCGATTACGCACCGACCAGTGCACCTGTTTTTCGTCCGCCGTCAGATGTTCGATCCTGGCGCCGGCATAGGTCGTGAAACGGTAAAGCACCCCCTCGTGGCGGAAGCCGACGATGAAGCCGCGAAAGGCGCGCCCGAGCCAGGGGATCACGGCAACCGAACCGGTGACCGACGTGCCGGGCGTTGAAAAATGATTGCTCTGGATCCAGACGTAGCCCTGGGGGAAAGACCGTCCCCAGTCTTTTTCGATGTAACCGCGTCCGCCGTCGAAACCGGTGTCCATGCCGTCGATCTCGAGACTCCCCTGCAACCGGTGATCCAGGCTGAGAATGCCGTGGTAGCACTCCATCATCGGGACCCACGCATACCAGCCCATGGCGCCCGGAAACGGGATCGAGACCGGCCAGGGATTTGTCCCGTCGAAAGAGACCGTACCGGCAATCCGGCCAAGGGCGCCGTCGAGATCGAGCTTCAGTTGGCGTTCGGAAAACGCATTGCTTCCGATGCGAATGTCGAACACATGCTCCGAGGCGTGAAAATCCGCCAGATCAAAGCGGTAGTAGCGCGACTCCGCCGTGGTTCCGTTCAGCACCTGGATGAATGCATGCGCGCCATCGCCCAGGAACACGCCGGGAATGATGGCATATCGTCGCGTCTCCGCAGCATCGACCAGCTTGAAATACCAGCCTTCGAAAAAAGGAGGCCGTTTTCCGGCCCCGTGATACATGGCCGGGTTCAGGGTCGTGCGCAGCAGATGACCAAAAGACGCCATTGGGGATTTCCGGTCAAAGACAATGCAAGGGAAACAGGTCGATCCGCGCTGTCAAGGCAGGCAGTCCGGTCCATCGTCGCATTCCGGACAATACCGTCAGGCTGCAATGCTCATGGCGTCGCCAGATCGCGCGACAAGGCATCGAGATATTAGATTGCGCAGATGCTTTCCACCTGTCGTCCCGGACGCGATGCGTGGCATGAAACACACCGGTAGGTGGGCTTTTCCCGTTGGCGCCCTACCAGAATTCGGGAACCGATTCGGAAAGACGCGGGCCGAGGCGCAGCGGCGCGACTTTTTCGGCCAGTCCCGTGCTGTCGGAGATTTCCACCGCCAGGCCGCAGATGGTCGCCGGGCCGGTCGCCGCCTCGAAGCGGGATTTGGGAACCTTCGACAGGAAGCGGTTGAGCGGCTCTTCCTTGTCCATGCCGAGCGAGGAATCGTAGTCGCCGCACATGCCGGCATCCGACATGTAGGCGGTGCCGCCGGCCAGGATCTGGTGATCGGCGGTCGGGCAATGGGTGTGGGTGCCGACCACGAGGCTCGCCTTGCCGTCGACGAAATGGCCGAAGCACATCTTTTCCGATGTGGCCTCGGCATGGAAATCGAAGATGACGGCGTCAGCGGCCTCGCCGAGCGGGCAGGCCTCCAGCACCCTGGCGCCGGTCGAGAACGGATCGTCCAGCTCGGGATGCATGAACACCCGGCCCATGATGTTGGCGACGAGGACGCGGGCGCCGTTGCGCGCCTCGTAGATGCCCGACCCCGAACCGGGCGTGCCGGCCGGGTAGTTGGCCGGGCGCAGGAAGCGTTCCTCGCGGGCGGCGAAGCTCAACGCCTCGCGCTGGTCGAAGACATGGTTCCCGGTGGTGACGACGTCGGCGCCGGCCTCGATGGTGGCGTGGAAAATTTCTTCGGTAATGCCGAAACCGCCGGCCGCGTTCTCGCCATTGACGACCACGAAGTCGAGCCTGAAATCGGAAATCAGGCCCGGCAGCCGGTCCCACACCGCGGTGCGGCCCGTACGGCCGACCATGTCACCCAGGAAAAGAAATCTCATGGGCGGCGGCCTTATCAGGCGAACGGGAACGGACGCAAGCCCGATTCCGTCCAGATGGCGTCGAGCGGCACGTCGTGACCCTCGGCGGGAATGGCGTCGACCAGCTGGCAATCGAAGGCGATGCCGATGAGCCGCGGCGACCGGCCCTCTTCGCGCAGCCGCGCGATCGCGCGGTCGTAGTAGCCGGCGCCGTAGCCGATGCGGTTGCCGGAGGCGTCGAACGCGGCCAGCGGCACCAGCATGACGGACGGGTCGAGCACGTCGGCCTTTTCTCCCGGTCCCATCGTGCCGTAGCCCATCTCGACCATCGGCGCGCCGCGGATCAACTCGCGAAACACGATGGTCTCCTTGTCGAGGATCGCGGGCAGGCAGAGCCTGGCGCCGCTCGCCGCCAGTTCCATCATCAGCGGCCGGATATCGACTTCGGAGCGCATCGGCCAGAAGCCGGAGACGATCGCGCCGGGTTCGATCCCTGCGAGACCGGCCTGTTCGGCCATGGTCATGGCGGCCTCGATGCGCCAGACCGGATCGAGCGCGTCGCGCCGCGCCAGCGCCGCCTTGCGCAATTGCTTCTTGAGATCACGGATATCGGACAAGGCTGGCCTGCGGATCGGTTCTGTATTGGGCGCGGTCGGAAATCCCGCCGGCGCAGGCGCCTGATACGGAAGAGCCATGTGCGATCCACGGCGACCGGTGGAGAGATCGATCCCGGGAACCTACAGCGTAGGTGGGCGCCGTGTGACCAAGCCCACGGGCGAGGTCAGGGACAGCTCCCTGAGAGATCGATAAGGCCCCGGGAATATTTTACTCCTGTCGGGAAGCGCAGACCGCGCCGCCAATATAAGTCTCCCGCGCCGCCATTACCACCGCAATCGTACGTGTTTCCGCGCTTTCGAAACGCGGGCGCGGCGATTGTCCCCTGCATTGTAAACACACTGTATATCAATGGGTTGACAGACAACTCGCGGTCACGACTCCGCGATCCGGTGATCACGTGTGCGTCGCGTTCAGTTGCTTTGCATGTCAACGGGGCGAGGACCATCTTCACTCCATCGGACGGCAACAAGCCAACCGGACAGACACCCAGGCGATCCTCCCAAGACGCCACCAGACAACAAACCGAACACATGGAGTAAGACAATGAACCGCATTCTTATCGCTTCCGCCCTGGTCCTCGGCTTTGCCGGTGTTGCCGCCGCGCAGCAGGCGCCGGTCTACGCAGGCAATTACGGCCCGGCCGTCGCCAACCAGCTCGCCAGCTCCGGCGCCCAGGTGGTCACGGACGGCAATTCGATCGACCGCACCGTCACCGCGTCGATCAAGGTCGCGCCGGCCGGCAGCGCCTATGTCGTCGACCACACCAACCGCTGATCGGCGGCCAACACCATCCAGGCGATCCTCCCAAGACGCCACCAGACAACAAACCGAACACATGGAGTAAGACAATGAACCGCATTCTTATCGCTTCCGCCCTGGTCCTCGGCTTTGCCGGCGTT
>JBNLDE010000093.1:0-14831 GCA_050304175.1 Zhengella sp.
CGATCCTCCCAAGACGCCACCAGACAACAAACCGAACACATGGAGTAAGACAATGAACCGCATTCTTATCGCTTCCGCCCTGGTCCTCGGCTTTGCCGGCGTTGCCGCCGCGCAGCAGGCGCCGGTCTACGCAGGCAATTACGGCCCGGCCGTCGCCAACCAGCTCGCCAGCTCGGGCGCCCAGGTGGTCACGGACGGCAATTCGATCGACCGCACCGTCACCGCGTCGATCAAGGTCGCGCCGGCCGGGAATGCCTACATCATGCATTCCGGCCGCTGATCGCCGGCACCGGGCGCATCGCGCCCGCTCAAGCAAGCCGCCCGGCCGATCCCCCGGCCGGGCGGCTTCGTGTTGCGGCGTTGACCGCTTGGGAAAGTGGGATTAATGAAAGAACCGTGGTGATTTGGCCGGCCGGCTTGCAGCCACGTTAAAGAAGTCGCTAAAAGGGCCGCGGGAAAACCCCGAATCGGACCGGCAGCGGCAAATCCGTTGGCCGGTTTTGTTTTGGAGTTTCGACCATGCCGATCCGCATTCCCGATGCCCTGCCTGCCCGCGAGACCCTGCGCAAGGAAGGCGTGATGGTGTTGGCGGAAGCCGATGCCGTCCGCCAGGACATCCGGCCGCTGCAGATCGGGCTGCTCAACCTGATGCCCAACAAGATCCGCACCGAGACCCAGATCGCGCGGCTGATCGGCGCGACGCCGCTGCAGGTGGAACTGTCGCTGGTGCGCGTCGGCGCCCATACGCCGAAGAATACGCCGGTGGACCACCTGATCGCCTTCTACCAGACTTGGGAGGAGGTGAAGCACCGCAAGTTCGACGGGTTCATCATCACCGGCGCGCCGATCGAGCTGTTGCCGTTCGAGGAAGTCGCCTACTGGAGCGAGCTTGAGCAGATTCTCGACTGGACCGTGACCAATGTCCACTCGACGTTCAACATCTGCTGGGGCGCGATGGCGGCGATCTGGCACTTTCACAAGGTGCCGAAATATGCGCTCGAGCGGAAAGCGTTCGGGGTTTACCGGCACAAGAATCTCAATCCGGCGTCGCCCTATCTTTCCGGCTTTTCCGACGACTTCCAGATTCCGGTCTCGCGCTGGACGGAAGTCCGCGGCGCCGACCTGCCGGTCAATGGCGATCTCGAGCTGCTGATGGATTCGAGCGACACGGGGCCGTGCCTGATTGCCGAGAAGACCTGCAACCGGCTCTACATCTTCAACCATATCGAATACGATTCCACGTCGCTCAAGGAAGAATACGAGCGCGATGTCGCGGCGCATGTGGATATCCATGTGCCGCATAATTATTATCCGGACGACGATCCGTCGAAGCCGCCGCAGAACCGCTGGCGCAGCCATGCACACCTGCTGTTCGGCAACTGGATCAACCAGGTTTACCAGACCACACCGTTCGACCTCGACAATATCGGCAACGACCGGCAATGGATGGAACTATGAGCGACAGACAGAGACCGGTCATCAGGCCGCTGGAGGCCGGCGACGAAGCGGAATGGCGGCGGCTGTGGACGGCCTATCTGACGTTCTACGAAACCAGCGTACCGGAAGAGGTCTACCGGTCAAGTTTCGCGCGCATGCTGAGAGGCAATGCGGGCGAGCCGAACGAGTATCGCGGCCTGATCGCGGAGGTCGGCGGCAAGCCGGCCGGCCTCGTCCATTACCTGTTTCACCGGCACGGCTGGAAAATCGAGAATGTCTGCTACCTGCAGGACCTCTATGCCGATCCCGAGGTACGCGGCACCGGCGTCGGCCGGGCACTGATCGAGGCGGTCTATGCCGCCGCCGACGAGGCCGGGTGCCCGTCGGTCTATTGGCTCACCCAGGATTTCAACGCGACCGCGCGCAAGCTCTACGACCGGATCGGCACCCTGACGCCGTTCATCAAGTACAACAGGCAGGGCTGACAAGACGCCCAGCCCCCATTATTGTCCTGCGCCATGTTCATACCCTTCTTCCTCGAACTCAAAGCCGCGAAAATCCCCGTCTCCCTGCGCGAATATCTCTCGCTGCTGGAAGGCATGGAGGCCGATCTCGTCACCTATGACGTCGAGGGCTTCTACTATCTTTCGCGTACCGCACTGGTGAAGGACGAGCGCTTCATCGACCGCTTCGACCAGGTGTTCTCCCATGTTTTCAAGGGCGTGGAGGCGGTGTCGGGCGAGGGCGCGGTCGATGTGATGAACCTGCCGGAGGAATGGCTCAGGCGGCTCGCCGAGAAACACCTGACGGAGGAAGAGAAGAAACTGGTCGAAGCGCTGGGCGGTTTCGAGAAGCTGATGGAGACGCTGAAGCAGCGGCTGGAGGAGCAGAAGGGCCGCCACCAGGGCGGGTCGAAATGGATCGGCACGGCCGGCACCTCGCCGTTCGGCGCCTATGGCTACAATCCCGAGGGCATCCGCATCGGCCAGCACGAGAGCCGCCACCGCCGCGCGGTCAAGGTGTGGGACAAGCGCGAGTTCAGGAACTTCGACGATTCCGTCGAGATCGGCACGCGCAACATCAAGGTGGCGCTGAAGCGGCTGCGCCGCTGGGTACGCCAGGGCGCCGACGAGGAGTTCGACCTGCCCGGCACGATCCGGGCCACCGCCGAGCACGGCTATCTCGATCCGCAGACGCGGCCCGAGCGCCGCAACGCGCTGAAGCTGCTGATGTTCTTCGATGTCGGCGGCTCGATGGACGATCACATCAAGGTGGTCGAGGAGCTGTTCTCGGCGGCCCGTACCGAGTTCAAGCACATGGAGTATTTTTACTTCCACAATTGCCTCTACGAGGGATTGTGGAAGGACAACCGCAGGCGGCACTCGGAAGTGATGCCGACCTGGGACGTGCTGCACAAATACGGTCACGACTACAAGGTGATCTTCGTCGGGGACGCGTCGATGTCACCTTACGAAATCGCCTACCAGGGCGGATCGGTGGAGCACTGGAACCCGGAAGCCGGCGCGCTCTGGCTGCAGCGCGCGCTCAACCAGTGGCCGAACGCGATCTGGATCAACCCTGTGCGCGAAAAGCACTGGAGCTACACGCACTCGATCGGCATGATCCGCGAATTATTCTCCGACCGGATGTATCCGCTAACGCTCAAGGGCCTGGAGCAGGCGACGAAGGAACTTTCCAGGAAGCACTGAGGACCGGGTGCCGGATTGCCGGGGGGCCGGCAATCGCATGGCAAATGTCCCGAACAGGCAGCCTGGCCGGGGCTCATTCCATCCCGAGCGCGGCCTTGTAGAGGTCGACCATCGCCTCTTCTTCCTGGCGTTCGTTGGCGTCCTTCTTGCGCAGCGAAACGATCTTGCGCAGCGCCTTGGTATCGAAGCCGGTGCCCTTTGCCTCGGCGTAGATTTCCTTGATGTCGTCGGCGATCGTCTTCTTTTCCTCTTCCAGTCGTTCGATGCGCTCGACAATCGCGCGCAACTGGCCGGCGGCCACGGTCTGGGAAGGTTCGCTGGTGATGTCGTCCACGGTCAGGTCTCCGTAATGTGAGGCCGCAGAATCGCGGCATGTCTATTGCCACCGTCGATGCCCAACCATTTCGGCGGGGTCAAGGCGCGACCGACCGTTTCCTCGGCTCATTCTTTCGGGCGGTTGACCTCGAAGGCGGCGAGATCGGCGGCGTTGGCCTCCTTTTGGTGCATCGCCTTCCAGTCGTCGTAGGGCATGCCGTAGACGATTTCGCGGCTGTCGTCCTTGGACAGGGGGACGCCGGCGGCATCGGCGGCATCGCGATACCAGTTGGACAGGCAATTGCGGCAGAAACCGGCCAGATTCATCATGTCGATATTCTGCACGTCGGTGCGTTCGCGCAGATGCGACAGAAGCCGGCGGAACGCGGCGGCTTCGAACTCCCGCTTCTGGTCTTCGCTCAGTTCGGTCATAACGTCCTCCTATTCGACGGGTCCGGTGCGCGAGCCATATTGGCGCCTGACATGGATATCGGGGTGGGCGTTGATGGCGTCAAGCATCGGCACCAGCCGGTTTGTCCATTCAACCTGTCCGGACTCGGCGGCAATCAGGTCCTGGCGGATCTCGATCAGCGCGTGGGGAAAACCCGGTCGGATGGCATGGGTGTACATAGTGTCGCCGCGAAGCGCGCCGTCATAAGGTTCGTTGTCGCCGACCACGAGGTCGTGGCTTGCCCGCAGCATCTCCATCAGCGGCACGGCCGCGCGCGGATCGGAGTCCCACAGGATGCCGACGTGCCAGGGACGCGGCCGACCCTGCATGTGCGGCGTGAACGAGTGAATGGATATGATCAGCGGGGCGCGGCCCGACACGCGCTCGACCTCGCCGATCAGGTGCCATACGGCGGCATGGTACGGCTTGTGGTAGTGATCGATGCGCCTCTGGCGTTCGTCGTCCGACAGCGGATAGTTGCCGGGAATGATGGTGCCGTCATAAATCTGGCGGATCAGGGTCGGATCGTCCGTGCCGCGATTGGGGTCGATCAACAGCCTGGAATAGCCGGCCATGATGGCCGGGACGCCCAGTTCGGCGGCAAGGCGGGTGGTCAGGCCCTCGACGCCGATGTCGTAGGCGATATGGCGATCGAAGTCCTTTTCCGGCACTCCCAGATCGCCATATTCGGCCGGCAGGTCGCGCCGGGCGTGATCGGCCACGAGGACCATGCCGCGGGACAGGTCGCCCTCCAGTTCCATGAACGTTTGGAAGTCTCCGCTGCTCACGATTTTTCTTTCCCGGGCTTCAATGTTCATTCGCCGCCGCCATCATGTAGCCATTCTTCGAAACGATTTGCACTGCGCGTTGACATGGGCGCGCAGTTTTCCGAAAAGGGGCTTCGAGTAGTCTCGACATCGATCGGCCCCGGTTTCGATCGACCAACAGGCGGGAAAGGCCGGAAGATGATATTCAGGGCGAAATGCGGTGCGCAGCGCTCGATTATCACCATCGTCTTTGCATTGACCGCCATCGGCGCCGTTTTCCTGTCGAGCGAACCGGCGCGCGCCGATTTCCGTGTCTGTAACGCCACCCAGAGCCTTGTCGGCGTCGCCATCGGCTATCGCGCGGCGTCGGGATGGATCACCGAAGGCTGGTGGCACATAGAAGGGTCGTCCTGCAAGACCCTGCTCGAAGGAGGCCTGGCCTCGCGCTACTACTACCTCTACGCCGAAGACGCCGAACGCGGCGGCCGCTGGGATGGCCCCATAAACATGTGCGTCGCCGACCGCGAGTTCAAGATTGTCGGTATCAACGACTGCTACGCCCGCGGGTTCCAGCGCGCCGGTTTCCAGGAATACGACACCGGAGCGCAGGCGAACTGGATGGTTCAGTTGACCGACGAACCTGTTCCCGGAACCCCGATCACCGGGGCCAATCCAAAGCAATAGGAATGACTTCAAGGCGACTGGCGGTGTCGGGGCCGCACGTGTAATGTCGATTTAAACCGATTTAGAACTGGACCGAAATACAATGAGACGCAGCCGCAAGGTCAAGATCCTGGCCACGCTTGGACCGGCCTCCTCGTCCGAGGAGATGATTCGCAAGCTCTATCTGGCGGGCGCCGACGTGTTCCGCATCAACATGAGCCACGCCAGCCACGACCTGATGCGCACGCTGGTCGCGCGCATTCGCCACGTCGAAGTGGAGATGGGGCGGCCGATCGGCATCCTCGCCGACCTGCAGGGCCCGAAACTGCGGGTCGGCAAGTTCAAGGACGGTTCCGCCGAACTGGAAGCGGGGCAGACCTTCTCTTTCGACGACAACCCTGAACCGGGCGACGCGACGCGCGTCTACCTGCCGCATCCCGAGATCCTGTCGTCGGTGCAGCCGGGTGACCGGTTGCTTGTCGACGACGGAAAGCTGCAGCTCAAGGCGGACAAGAGCGATGGCAAGTCGATCACGTGCACGGTCGTTTCCGGCACCAGGATCTCCGACAAGAAGGGCGTTTCGCTGCCCGACACCGATCTGCCTGTGGGGGCGCTGACCGATAAGGACCGCGAGGATCTTCTGGCCGCGCTCGACGCCAAGGTCGACTGGATCGCGCTGTCCTTCGTCCAGCGGCCGGAGGATCTGGCCGAGGTGCGCAAGATCGCCCGCGGCGGCGTCGGCATCCTGTCGAAAATCGAGAAACCGCAGGCGGTGACCCGGCTTGCCGAGATCATCGAGCTTTCGGACGCGCTGATGGTGGCGCGCGGCGACCTTGGCGTCGAAATGCCCCTGGAAATGGTGCCCGGCATCCAGAAACAGATCACGCGCGCGGGGCGGCGGGCCGGAAAGCCGGTCGTCGTCGCCACGCAGATGTTCGAATCGATGATCACGACCCCGGTGCCGACACGCGCCGAGGTGTCCGATGTCGCCACGGCCGTGTTCGAGGGTGCCGACGCGGTGATGCTGTCAGCGGAATCGGCGGCCGGCGAATACCCGGAGGAAGCGGTCGCGACGATGAATTCGATCGCCGTGCAGGTCGAGAAGGACCCGACTTTCCCGTCGATCATGACCGCTCAGCGCGCCGACCCGGAAGCGACGGGCGCCGACGTGATCTCCGCGGCGGCGCGGCAGATCGCCGAGACGCTGAACCTGTCGGCGATCGTCACCTACACCTCGTCGGGAACGACCGGGCTGCGGGCGGCGCGCGAGCGCCCGAACGTGCCGATCATCACGTTGTCGCCGGTCGTCGAGACCGCGCGGCGCCTGGCGCTCGCCTGGGGCCTGCACTGCGTCGTCACGGGCGACGCGACCGACGAGAACGACATGGTCTCGCGCGCCTGCTCGATTGCCTATCGCGAAGGCTTCGGCAATGCGGGCGACCGCGTGATCATCACCGCCGGCGTTCCATTCGGCACGCCGGGTGCGACCAACATGCTGCGTATCGCCTATATCGGCGCGGGCGGCGTCGGCGGCGTGTAGTCCCGAATCGACCGGGCTGCGCGGCGATCGCCTTCTAGACGCGCGCGGTTTCCGGCAGCTTCAGCTCCGGGCATTTTGGGGCGTAGTCGTCGCCGGCGATGCGGTCCGCCACCTTCCGCGCGACGTCATGGAGATTGCCGGTCAGCTCGGCCGGCGCGCCGGCGACCCTGCCGACCGCGGCGACGATCAGGTCGCTGGCCGCATAATCGGGCTTGTGGCCGAGATTCGTGACCCAGACCAGTTCCGCGCCCGGAACATCGCGCGCCAGCCCAAGCGAATGGATCTCCTCGTAGACGACCGTGTCGCTGTCGCCCGAAATGACGACGGTCGGCGCCTTGATCTCGGGGTAACGCGGAGCGGCTTCGACCACGTGGTCGTATAACCCTTCGACATCGATGGCGTTGTGGCGGAAGTTGCGCGGTCGTAGCACGAGGGGGATCGCGGCGTTCGCATTGTAGCTGGGCGGCCGCTGGTTCGGCGCGAAAACGCAATTGGTCGAGGCTTCCAGGCGCAGCAGACCGGCTGGACAGGCGATCGTCTCGGCAAACAGGCGGCCGATCACCGGCAGGGCGGTGACGCGGTAATACCAGGAGGTGCCACCGCCGGGCCACGGATGGGTCGCCGCCGAGGCGAAGACGAGCCCGGCGACCCGGTCGGGGTGGTTCAGGGCGAGCGCGGCGGTGATCGCCCCGCCGAAGGAATGGCCGACGATCACGGCCTTTGCGATGCCCAACTCGTCCATAAGGGCTGCGATGGTCGCCGCCTGTCCGGACGGGGTGGCGTTCGCGGCGGGTCCACGTCCGGACCAGCCATGGCCGGGGCGGTCGAGAAACAGCAGTTCGGCCTTGCCCTCCAGCAGTGGGCGCAGCGGCACCATCGGGTCGCGCAGATTGCCGCTCGCCCCGTGGATCACGACCACCGGCGGCAGGGACGGGGCTTGCGGGCCCTTGACGTGGACATGGTGCATCCGTGTGCCGTTGGCGAGAGCGAACGCGCCGACCGGCGGGTAGCGCCGCTCGATGAGCACGGACGCGATCCGGGTTATTGCAAACAGGACGACGATAACGACGACAAGGGACGCCGGCATGACTAGAGCGAGGGGCATTGTCGGTCGGGTACTCGGCAGTTTGGAGTTGTGGGGCGGGGCTAAATGCGGTTCAGATCGCCTCGCCGGCGACCTTGTCGGCGATCTCGGCGACCGCCTTCTGGGCGGCGCGCATCATCGGGTAGACGGCGAGGGCCTGCTGGAAGGCCTTCAGGGCGAGTTCGTCCTCGCCGCTGGCGCGCAGGATGTTGGCCATTCCGGCAAGGGCGCCGAAATGGCGCGGCTCGAGCTCCAGAGTGCGCGCGATGTCGGCCATCGACTTGGCATAGTCCTTGAGCATGAAATGTACGGTCGCCCGCCTGTTCCAGCCCTCGGCATAACCGGGCTCCAGCATGATCACCTGGTCGAGCAGATCGAGCGCCACGTCGGGTTTCTCGTTTTTCATCGCGCGCGTGGCATGCACCATCAACAGATCGACGGTGTCGCTTCCCGATTTGGCCCATTCGCGCTGGATCGATTCGGCGATCCGGCCGGCCGCGATCTCGTTGCGCTCGCGGCTGAGCTCAGAGAACAGCCCGTCGAGGCGGCCCTGCTGCGTGGCCGCAGCGGGAACCGGGCCGGCGTCACCAGCCAGAGCCGGCGTCACGGCCAGCAACAGGATTGACAGGAGCGCATGAAAATATCGCATGCCCGGGATGGTAATCCCGTGCAGGCGAAGGTCAAACTGAATTTCGCGTGATGAAGGTGCGGCCGGCGTCGGCCGGGCCCCGCAATCAGCCCTGGCGGGCCTTGAAGCGCGGATTCTGCTTGTTGATGATGTAGATCCGGCCCTTGCGACGAACCAGGCGGTTTTCGCGGTGGCGGGTCTTCAGCGCTTTGAGCGAGTTTCTGATCTTCATTGTTCCGGCCCGTCGGCTATAGGCCCATCGCAGGGCCTGACATGATGAGCGCGCCCGGAAAGGCGCGCAAAATAGGATGGGCGGCTGATACAAGAAGGCGGGCCGCGCTGTCAAGCCGCACGATGTCTTTTCGCGCCTGTCAAGCGATGGATTGTGCACTGCCTTTCCGTTGCATGCCTCGCCAAATCCCTTTATAGGACAGGCATGATTTCCCGAAATTGGTGGCTTTGCCCACCGCCCGCGAAAGGGACGCGGGCGAACGAGAGGATATTCTTCCATGGCACAACAGCTTCTGATGCCCAAGGCGACCGCAGTCTGGCTGGTCGACAACACCGCGCTGACCTTCGACCAGATCGCCCATTTCTGCAAATTGCACCCGCTGGAGGTCAAGGCGATCGCCGATGGCGATTCCGCGCAGGGGATCAAGGGTCTCGACCCGGTCAGCACCGGGCAGCTGAGCCGCGACGAGATCGCAAAGGCGGAAGCCGATCCCGAGCACCGGCTCAAGCTGCAGGAACCGAAAGTGCGCGTTCCCGAAGCCAAGCGCAAAGGGCCACGCTACACGCCCCTGTCAAAGCGGCAGGATCGCCCCAACGCCATCCTGTGGCTGGTACGCAATCATCCCGAGCTGAAGGACGCCCAGATCTCGCGGCTGGTCGGCACGACCAAGTCGACGATCGAGCAGATTCGCGACCGTACCCACTGGAATTCGGTCAACCTGCAGCCGATGGATCCGGTTACGCTCGGCCTGTGCTCCCAGATCGACCTCGATCTCGAAGTCCAGCGGGCGGCCAAGAACCTTCCGCCGGTCGAGCCGGCCGGCGACACGCTGCTGCCGGCGAGCGAGACTGAAAATCTTTTCGAATCCGGCATTGGCGAGAAGCCGGCGGCGTCTGAAGATGACGAGATCGACGCCGATGCGGTGTTTGCCAAGCTGACCTCGATGAAGGGCGACGCCACCGACGAGGGCGAAGACGACCACTGAACGGCGCTACCGCGAACGGGGTTCGCCATGCGCTTCCATCTGGCGGTAGAAATCGGCCAGCATGCGGCCTCGCTCCGGCCTGAACCGCCTGCCTGCCGGTTCCATCGATTCCATCCGGTCGATGCGGAACATCCTGAAGTCCTCGCGCATCTCGCACCAGGCGACGAGCGTCCAGACCTTGCCCCAGAACCACAGGCCAAGCGGGCGCACGTCCCGCCTGGAATGTGCGCCATCTCCGTCGGAATAGGCGATCGACAGCGTGTCTCGAGCCTCGATCGCGCGGTCGAGCGCGTCGATATAGGCCCGTTCCGTGCCGGTCAGATGCATCGGCGGGGCGAAAATCTGCGTTTCGCGCACCCGCGCCTGCTCGTTGTCGGGAAGGACCGCGCCGATTTTGACCAGGGCTTCCTCGGCGGCGCGCGCCATGGTTGTCCCTCCCCACGCCCTGACCATGCGTGCACCCGCAACGAGGGCGACGATCTCGTCGCGGGTGAACATCAGGGGCGGCAGGGCGAAACCCTCGCGCATCAGATAGCCGACGCCGGCCTCACCCTCGACGGGAACGCCTGACGACTGAAGGTCGGCGATGTCGCGGTAGATGGTGCGCTCCGAGACCTCCAGCCATTCGGCAAGTTTGGCCGCCGTGACGAGCCGTCCGCCGCGCAGATGCTGTACGATCTGGAACAATCGGTCGGCTCGACGCATGATATCAGGCTCCGAACAGGCCGATGGAATTGCCGTCGGGATCGAGGCAATAGGCGAAGCGCCCGGCGGGGATTTCGATCACCGGGGACAGGACCGTTCCGCCCGCGGCGGTCGCCCTTTCCATCGCGTCCTCGACCGTGCCGGGAACCGCGATGTGGATGGTGTTTCCCGCGCCCGAGGCGGCGGGCTTGCCCGGATAAAGATGCCCGGAAACGGCCGATTGTCCGTTCATCGGGAACATGGCCATCGGATTGGGGCCTTCATTGTTGTCGGTCAGTTCGCCCTGGACGAGCGCGCCATAGAAGGACTTGGCGCGCGCCATGTCGGTGACGGGAATCTCGAACCAGACGCAGGTGTTGGGGGACGTTTCAGACATTGCGGTTCCTCCTTGTTTTCGAACCGCGGCTACTCTCGCACACCCCTCCTGACAACCTTCTGTCAGGAGCCTGTCAGGCAGCGGCGCTTTCTATTCGGGTTTGACCGGAACCGTGTAATTGAGCGGGAGGCGTCCGCCATCGGCGTAGATCGTCTGGCCCGTGACGTAACTGGCGTCGTCCGACGCCAGGAATGCGGCGATTGAAGCGATCTCCGACGGATCGCCGATGCGCCCCATCGGCGTGCGCGAAAGGACCTTGTTGCGCGCTGTGGCATCGGACGCCACCGAGGCCAGCATCTCGGTCATGATCGAGCCGGGCCCGATGGCATTGACGCGGATGCCGTGCGGCGCCAGCGCCAGCGCCATCACCTTGGTCAACTGGTTCATGCCGCCCTTGGAGACCGAGTACGGCACCTGGTCGGCAATGGCGTAGACCGCATTGATCGACGACATGTTGATGATCACGCCCGGATCGCCGCCCTCCTTCACCCTGTCGACCATGAAGCGGGCCACCGCCTGGCCGGTGAGGAAGGCGCCCTTGAGGTTGACCGCCAGCACGCGGTCGAAATCCTCTTCCAGCAGATCGAGGAAATCCGCGCCGTGAACGATGCCCGCATTGTTGACCAGGACGTCGATGTCGCCATACGCGTCGATCGTGCTGGCGACGAGATTATGCACGTCGAGCTTTCGCGACACGTTGGTCTTGACGAAGCGGACGTCGGATCCGGCTGGCAGCGATCCGATGACTTCGTCGGCCTTTTCCTGGTCTATGTCCGCGATAACGACCCGGGCGCCATCGGTGACAAACCGACGCACGATGGCCCGCCCAATACCGGACGCGCCGCCGGTGACGATGGTGGTTTTGCCGTCAAGCGCCATTTGGGGATCTCCGGTGCTGGAACGTGGGGTTTATTGCAGTTGGCGGACAGTGGCGGATGCCTTTGCGGAGGTCAACGGCGAAGTCGGCGGCGGACCCATGGCGGGGCGGTGGCGGACCATGGTCCGATTGAATGCGCCCCGGCAGAGGCTTATGAAGGCGCATGGAAGAGGGCGCCAAACGAATCACGATCATCCGCCGCATCCGCGCGCGGCTGGCGGGTTGGAGCCTGTCGAAACGCTTCGCCCTGGCGGGCGGCGCGGTGATGGTGCTGACCATGCTCGCCATCGGCCAATGGGTGACGTCGAAGATCACCGCCAATGCGATCAGGGGCAACGCGGCGGCCACGGCGCTGTTCATGGACAGTTTCATATCGCCGCTGATCCAGGAACTGGCCGAAAAGGATACGCTGTCGATCGGACCGATCCGCGCGCTGGAAGAAATGCTGGGCAGTCCCAGCCTTTCCAAGCGGGTTGTTTCGATCAAGATCTGGAAGCCCGACGGCCTCATCGCCTTCGCCTCGGACATCTCCATCATCGGAACGCGCATACCGCCTTCGGACAAACTGAAAATGGCGCTGAGCGGTGTCGTGACCGGCGGATTCGACGAGGCGACCTCTCCCGACAGCGCATTCGAACGGAAGGCCGGCGTTCCCCTGCTCGAAATCTACAGCCCGATCCGGGAGAACTGGACAGGCAACGTGATCGCGGTCGCGGAATTCTACGAAAACGCGACGGATCTGATGGCAACGATCAGACGCGCCCGGCTGCAGGGCTGGATGATCACGATCGTCGCCACCAGCGTGATCGGTTTCGCGCTTTACGGGATTGTCGACGCCGGCAGCCGCGAGATCGACCGCCAGCGGCGGACCCTGGAGCAGCGCTATGCAGATGCGCAGCGCATGTCGGCCGAAAACCTGCGGCTGCGCGGCCGCGTCGAGCGAGCGTCAAGCCGCGTCAGCGAAATCACCGAAGCCCATCTGCGGCAGGTCAGCGCCGATCTTCACGACGGGCCGGCGCAGCTGATCGGTCTGGCGTCGCTGCGTCTCGACGCGCTTGGCGGCATCGACGACGACCAGAAGCGGCGCGCCGAGATATCGTCCCTGCGCGAGGTGCTTGGCGACGCGATGCGCGACATCCGGGTGATCAGCCGCGGGCTGTCGTTGCCCGAACTCGAGGCGCTGACGCTGGACAAGGTCGCCAAACGGGCGATCTCGGCCCACGAAACGCGGACCGGGGAAGAGGTCGAACTGGACATGAGCGGCGGCGCCCGCAATGCGACGATGGCGGTCAAGGCCTGCCTTTTCCGCGTCCTGCAGGAAGGCCTCAACAACGCCTATCGCCACGCGCCGGGGGCGCCGGTCACGGTTCGCGCGCATTGGGACGCCGACAAGCTGCGCGTCGCGGTCGAAAACGGCAGGGCGGTAGACGAGCCGCGCAACATCGAAAGCGGCGGTATGGGCCTGGTCGGGCTAAAGGAGCGGATCGAAAGTCTCGGCGGGACCTTCCGCTTCGCCGTTGACGAGGACAAGGGCGCCCGGCTTTCGGCCGAGCTGGAACTGACTGGAGACACCGATCATGCCTGACGTCACCACGATCATCGTTGTCGACGACCATCCGCTCTACCGCTCCGGCGTCGTGCGCACCCTGTCGGAAACCGAGGGGTTCCAGGTTCTCGGCGAGGGCGGGTCTACCCAGGAGGCGATCGACCTGGTGCAGCGGACCGGTCCGGACATCACGCTTCTCGACATTTCCATGCCCGGAAACGGGGTCGAGGCCGCGCGGCAGATTGCCGAGCGTTTCCCGGATTGCGCCTGTGTGATGCTGACGGCGTCGGAGGAGGAAGACGACATCCTGGAGGCGCTTGCCGCCGGCGCGCGCGGCTATGTGTTGAAGGGCGTCGGCGCGCACGACCTTGTCTCGATCATCCGAATGGTCGCGGAGGGCGGCTCCTATGTCTCGCCGTCACTGGCCGGCCGGCTCCTGGTCAACATGCGCGCCCGCGAGAACAAGGCCGAACCGAGCAATCCGCTGACCAGCCTGAGCGAGCGCGAAGAGCAGATCCTGCGGCTCGTTGCCGAGGGCAAGAGCAACAAGGAAGTCGGCCGCGACCTGGACCTGCAGGAAAAGACGGTCAAGCACTACATGACCAATATCCTGCAGAAGCTGCAGGTGCGGAACCGCACCGAGGCGGCGATCATGGCGCGCGAAAACTGGAAGTGACCGGCGGTCCGCCCTACTGGCCGATGGCGGCCTTCAACCGGGCGCGATCGCGCGAAGAGGCCCGCCGGCTGATGACCGTGCGGCTGTTCCGGTCGAGCAATTGGTAGGTCTTGCCGACGACCTGTTCGGTCCAGCCGTCCGAATAGGTCACCGACAGCGTATTGCCGGAATCGCTGTATGCCGTAATCGCACCATGGCTGCGAAGTGCGGACAGGAATGCGCTGATCGACGGGCCGGGTGAATCGTCGCCGTTGCCGTCACCATCATCCCCGCCTTCTCCACCGTCGCCGCCCTCACCTCCTTCCCCGCCGTCATCGGCCCAAGCGTGGCCGGACCCGAGGATATCGGCCAGCGGTCCCCAGGTGGCGTGCGACGCCAGCGGGGCAAGAACGAGCAGCTTGGCGAGAACCAGGACGAGCAAAAGGCTGCGCGGCCGCGACAGCCGCCCCGGATAACCCCGGGCTGCCGGCTGCGCCGCGTGCGAAGATGTGCAACCTGATGTCGACATGCGTTTCAGATCTTGCGCCCCTGTCCCGGCCCATTGAAACTCATCGCGCCGCGAACCTCAATTCCATGCAGTTGCCCGTTCGCGGCTCCCGTGTCGCTGGCCGGTCTCCTTCAGGCATGGTCATGGCCAGCGTAGCGCTGGCCATGACCGTCGCCGCGTGCGGCAGACCGAACTTACATTCCGCCGTGATCGGTCGAGGAGTCGTCCTGCGTGGTTCCGGACCCTGACGACGAGTCGCTATCGTCGCTGCCCGAACCGCTGTTGCCGCCATCGTCGCCGGAACCGCTATCGTCGCCGGAGCTGCCGTCATCGCCGGAGCCGCCATCGTCGCC
>JBNLDE010000094.1:0-9920 GCA_050304175.1 Zhengella sp.
ATCCTGGATCAGCGGCACGAGATGCATCAGCGGCACCGACATACAGGTGCAGCACAGCAAGATGGCGACGCACAGGGTGGGAATGACCAGGTTGAAGGGCGGATAGTTTTTTTCGCCGTCCGCCTGGGCAGCGAATCCGCCGCCGGGTTTGGCCGGCGGCTGTTTGAGCAGCAGAGAGAGTGGAATGAGGATCCCCAGCATCACCAGTCCCGTGACGGCAAAGGCGCCGTTGATCCCAAAGCCCTGGATGAGGAAGGAAGACGCGAACGGCACGCCGCCCTGGCCGAGGGCCTGCCCGGCCGAAGCAATGCCGATTGCGAGTCCCGCACCGGCGGTGAACCAGTTTCCGACCGCCGCCATGATCGGCGGAAAGATCGCCGCAGCGCCGAAGAATCCGGCCACGAACATCAGCGCATAGAACTGCCAGAGGGCGCTGGCGAACGAGGCGGCGACGTAGCACAGGCCCAGAACCACGACCCCGAAAAGCACCACCGGGCGCGTGCCCCTCCTGTCCGCCTGCGGCCCCATGAAAAGCCCGCCAAAGGCGAGGCCGACAATTCCCGCGACATTAATCAGCGCGGTATCCGCACGTTCCCATCCGTTCGCCTGCTGCATGGGAACGACGAAGGCGGACATGCCGTTAACGATCGCGCCCATCGATATGGCGAGGATCAGGGCGGAGGCGGAAACGATGACCCACCGATAGGCCGGAAGCTGGGTTGGGGTTTGCATTGTAAAACCCTCTAATATTATGATTTTTATAACTTTATCACAGCTTGGGGATTCGATCCTAGCTGTATGCGAAGTTTCCGCCCTTGGAACCGATCGCGGCCGGCCTGCGGCGCGAGCCGGCGGCGCGTATATTGACGGTAAGGCGGCGCCCGGGGCGAAGGGATTTCAGCCAATGCCACACGGCGTGTGCGTAGCGGTGCGCGTCGTCGCTGCGAATGGCATGGGCCTTCTTCTGGTAGTACGCGTAATCGATCGATCCGCCGGGCAACGTTTCATATGTCGGAACTTGCTGTGTCATGTGTCGGCTCCCTTGTTTGGTTGTATGGGGCCAAGATGGCGGCGATTGCGCCTCGCCGCTTGAAGACTTCCTTTAGGACGCCTTGTCTTTTCCTTGATTTGTGCAATCGGTTGCCTAAGCTCACCACAAACCGAGCGGAGGGAGCCGGAACAATGCGTTATACCTTCGCCGGCTGCGTTCTGGATACGGATAGCCACGTGCTGGAAAGGGAAGGAACGCAGATACCGGTCGAGCCGCAGGTGTTCGATCTGATCCGCCTTCTCGTGGAAAATGCCGGCAAGCTGGTGACGAAGGACCAGATGGTCGACGCGGTCTGGGGCGGCCGCATCATCTCGGACGCCACCATCAGTGCGCGGATAAACGCCGCGCGCACCGCCGTCGGTGACACCGGCAAGACGCAGGCGGTCATCCGCACGATCCAACGCAGGGGTCTTGAGCTGGTGGTGCCTGTGCAAACCGCCGACAAGCAGGCCGCGGCGAAGGGGACAGACCACCGCCAGACCATCCGCTTCACAAACTCGGCCGATGGAACGAGCCTCGCCTATGCCATTTCCGGCGCCGGGCCGCGGATCATGCGAGCCGGACATTTCCTCACCCATCTGGAAAAGGACTGGTCCAGCCCGGTCTGGGGACCCTACCTCGACGCGTTGAGCGCCGGCCACACCCTGGTTCGGTATGACCAGCGCGGTACCGGTCTGTCCGATCCCGCCTTGACGGACACGAGCGTCGAAGCCTACGCTGCAGACCTTCTGGCCGTCGCCGACGCCGCCGGGCTCGAACGTTTTCCCCTGATCGCATCGTCGCAGGGAGTGCCGATCTCGATTTATTTTGCGGCGCGATATCCCGACCGCGTCAGCCGGCTGGTCCTGTTTGGCGGCTTTGCCCAAGGCCGGGCAAAGCGCGATCATACCTATGCCGCGGAAGAGGCGAGTGCCCTGCTGACAATGGTGCGCGCCGGTTGGGGCAATCCGAAAAGCCCTTTCATGGTCGCCTTTACATCGGTGTTTTGCCCCGGGGCTTCCAAAGAGGAACTCGACAATCTCGTCGAGATCCAGCTGGCGTCCACGTCGCCCGACAACGCGGCGCGCATTCGCCTTGCGATCGACGATTTTGATGTCACGCAATATCTGGGCGAGGTTCGCGCGCCCACGCTCGTCATTCACGCGAGCAATGATGCCCTGCACCCGGTATCCCAGGGCCGCTTGATCGCAAGCAGGATTCCGGGTGCCGAGTTCCTACAGGTGGAGAGCAACAACCACATCTACCTTCCGTCGGACCCCGCCTGGCGCGAAATCCTGGAAGCGCAGCTGGAATTCATCGACCGCGATTAAACAACGCGGCCGGACCGGTCGCGACGCATTTGCGCGATGACGTTCCCCAATAAAAAATCCCCGGCCTGATGGGCCGGGGATTGTTCGGCTAAGCGATGGCGGAAGGTCCTATTCCGCGGCTTCGACCTGCAGGCCTGTCCGGTCCTGTTTCATCTGCTCCGCGACGAGGAAGGCAAGTTCCAGCGCCTGTTCGGCATTGAGCCGCGGATCGCAATGGGTGTGGTAGCGATCCGACAGGTCCTCGGCCCGGATCGCGCGAGCACCGCCGGTGCACTCGGTCACGTTCTTGCCGGTCATCTCGATATGGATGCCGCCGGCATGCGTGCCCTCGGTGCGGTGGATCGCGAAAAAGTTCTGCACTTCCTTCAGCACCCGCTCGAACGGGCGCGTCTTGTAGCCCGCCGCGGTGATTGTGTTGCCGTGCATCGGATCGCACGACCAGACAACCTTACGGCCCTCGCGCTCGACCGCGCGGATCAGTGCCGGCAGGTGATCGCCCACCTTGTCGGACCCGAACCGCGAGATAAGCGTCAGCCGGCCGGCCTCGTTGTCCGGATTGAGAATATCGATCAGGTTGAGCAGGTCGTCCGGCTCCAACGACGGTCCGCATTTGAGGCCGATCGGATTCTTGATGCCGCGGCAATACTCGATATGAGCATGGTCGGCCTGGCGCGTGCGGTCGCCGATCCAGATCATGTGCCCGGAGGTCGCATACCATTCGCCCGAGGTCGAATCGATGCGGGTCAGCGCTTCCTCGTAGCCGAGCAGCAGCGCCTCGTGGCTGGTGTAGAAATCGGTCTCGCGCAGCGCATAGTTGTTCTTCGACGTGATGTTGATGGACCGCATGAAGTCCATCGTCTCCGAAATCCGCGCCGCGAGCGCCTCGTAGCGGTTCTTCTGCGGGCTGTCGGATACGAAACCAAGCATCCATTGGTGCACGTTTTCGAGGCTGGCATAGCCGCCCTGGGCGAAGGCGCGCAGCAGGTTGAGGGTCGCCGCCGACTGCCGATAGGCCATTTCCTGGCGGTTGGGATCGGGAATGCGCGAAGCCACGTCGAAATCGATGCCGTTGATGATGTCGCCGCGGTAGGACGGCAGGGTCTCGCCGTCCTTGGTTTCATTGTCGGACGAGCGCGGCTTCGCGAACTGGCCGGCAATGCGACCGACCTTGACCACCGGCTTGGAGCCCGCGAAGGTCAGAACCACAGCCATCTGCAGGAACACGCGGAAGAAATCGCGGATATTGTCGGCGCCATGCTCGGCAAAGCTCTCGGCGCAATCGCCGCCCTGCAGCAGGAACGCCCTGCCCTCGGCGGCGTCGGCCAGCGCCTTCTTGAGATCGCGGGCTTCGCCGGCGAAAACCAGCGGCGGATAGGTGCGCAACCGATCTTCTACCTGCGCAAGCGCCATCGGGTCGGGATAGATCGGTACCTGGTTGATGGGTTTGGATCTCCAGGAATCGGGCGTCCAGTTCGTGCTCATGTCGTCACCAGAAGGTTTGCGGCGCGCAGCCGGCTTGCGGTCATTCGCGACATCGGCCGCGGGCTCCAGAACCGGGCGGCCTGAGAGCTGGTTGTGATCGGGCACCGACAGCAGGTTTTCGTCGGCCAGCGCCCTGATCCGTACGACTGCGATCGATTCATAGATCCGATCGGCATCCATCTCCATGCGGTAGATGGTTGGCTGCGAAACACCGGCTTTTGTCGCCAGGTCGCTTTGCGACAGGTCGAGCATCGAGCGGATGAACTTGATTTGCCGGCCTGTCAGTTTCGGGATTTCCATGTACTCGGTCTCCGTACCAATCTGCCCGGCCTTGTACGGATACTGAATAAATTATTCAAGATGAAAATTGAAGTGAATTAATTTATTCGTCGGGTGCCGCGCTTTCGAGCCTGGTCGTCAGAATGGCCTCAAACAGGCGTCGCTCGGCATCCGATATGCCGACATGGCGCGGATAGACCGGCTCGTGGGCGTCTTCATGGATCGGGATATGAAACTCGGCGGTCTCCGCAATGAACCGCTCGACGCCGTCCTGTCCATGCTCGGCATGGAAGCCCTGCATGACCACGTTGAGATAGGATCGCAGAATACGGGGCGGGTCGCGATGGACCGGCAGTTCCACCATCGCCTCGTAGACATAGAGCGGGCAACCTTCGGGAATGTCCTTTCGGGCGCTGACCTGGCCGGGATCGATTTCCCGGCGGCGATAGCGGCCTTCGCGCCGGTCGACAGCTTCGAGGTTTTCGCGCCGGTCGAACACCACCAGCCCGTCCAGTGCCGCGCCCTGTTGCCGGGACACGGTCAGCAGCGCTGCCGGAAAACCCGGCATGTCGGGGCGCGGCCGCCAGCGGCGCGCCCAGCCCGACAGCCGCGCCGGCATCGCATCCAGCACCGTAGCGGATAAGGTCGCGCGGTTGACCAGGGATCCGTAGCCGAAATAGGCCACGAGATCACCGCGACGCGCCAGTTCGCCAATATCCGCGCTCATCGAACTCCTTCTCCGGCAATTTTCGCGGCAATCGGCCGCTCCTGTGTGAAATGGGTAACTGATGGCGCCGCCGTCAAGTGCTACCTCCGTTCCATGGCTGAAGCTTCCCTCCCCCTGGATTCGGGATTCGCAACCTCCGGGCGGCAGCATTACCGGGGCAACTGCGACGCAGCTCGGGCGGCGGCGCATGTGCCGACTGTCGAGGTTCACGACATCATTTTCGAGGCTTCGGACGGTTTCCCGTTGAAGGGAACGCTGTTCGTCAATCCGGCGAACAAAGGGCCTGCCATCCTGATATCGGGCGCGATCGCCGTTTCGCGCCGGTACTACGCTAAATTTGCCCGCGCGGCGGTGGCGTCGGGGGCATCCGCCGTTCTGACCTACGATTACCGCGGCACCGGCGGCTCCCAGCCGATGCGGCGCTGGCGCCGGCGGGTGTCAATGCGCGACTGGGCTGCGCTTGATCTGCCTGCAGCAGCCGCGCGCCTGCGCGACGCGGTCGGCGCCGGCACCCCGCTCGTCGCCATCGGCCAGTCTATCGGCGGCACGATGTTCGGCCTTTCGGGCATCGCGACGCTGTTCTCCCGGCACGTGATGATCGCCAGCGGCCATGGCTGGCTCGGCAACACCGACGAACCCGTCAAGCTGTTCTGCCTGCTCAACCTGCTCGCCAGACCTGTCGCGGCTGTCCTGGGACACGCGCCGGCGTGGATGGGTGCCGGCATGCGCCTGCCGCGCAGTATCCTCGACGACTGGGGCCGCTACACCCTCAGGCGAAGCTTCCTCTACGATGCCAGCAGGGTGCCGGAAGCGGCGAACCTTGCTCGCGTCCGCACGCCGACGCTCGCGATCGGTTTCGACGACGACCGCTGGACAACCCGCCGCGCACTGAACGCGCTGGTGGCCGCGCTCCCCGCCGCCGCCGTGACCAGCCGCTGGATCAGCCCCAAGGACTGCGGCGTCGCGGCGATCGGCCATCTCGGCTTCTTCAAGTCTCGTTTCTCCGAGAGCCTGTGGAAAGACGTGATCGACTGGATCCTCGCAAATCCAGAATCAGGACCGGCAGGCACCTGATCGCGCGACACCCGCGCGACCCGGATTCGCGCCCGCACCACGGAAAATCTGTCTGCGGCGTATGACCGAAAACCCACCATCACCCCGATTGACTTTGACGTTAACGTCAATGTTATGCTTGGCCGTTCTTTGATCTTGGGAGGTAAGGAACGCGTTATGACAGCCCTGCAAGCATCCACGGAAATATCGCCCATACCGACCCGGTCGGCGAATGGCGAACCGGTCGAATTTGCCGCGGCGGACGGTTTCCCGCTACGTGGCACCCTGTTTCGCAGCGCGGGAGACGGTCCGCTTGTTCTCGTCTCGGGCGCCATGGGCGTCCCCAGCGGGTTCTACGCTAAATTCGCCGCCGCGCTTGCCGAGGCCGGGGCGCGCGCGGTCCTGATCTGGGATTATCGCGGCATGCCCGGATCCCCTACGCCCGCCGGGTGGCGCGGTTCGCTGCGCGCCCGCGACTGGGCGCTGGTGGATTTCCCGGCCGCGCTGGAACGGCTGCGAAGCGAAGCGCCGGGGCATCCGGTGGTGGGAATCGGCCAGTCCTTCGGCGGCCAGGCTTACGGGATCAGCGGTGTCGCCGACCGGTTCGAGCGCTACGCCTTCGTAGCGGTGCTGTCGGGATACTGGCGCAACATGGAAAACCCCTGGCGGGTATTCGCCGCCATGCAACTCCTGGGCCTGCCGGTGACGATCGCCGCGGGAAGGACTTTGCCGTTCATGGGGCTTGGCGAAACCGTGCCGGCGCCCGTCTTCCGCGAATGGGCGCGCTGGTGCCGCCATCCGCTCTATCTCTACGGCATGCGCGACATTCCCGAATCCGGCCGCTCCCATTCCGTCGAGACGCCGGTCCTGTCGATCCGTCATCCAGACGACCCCTGGGGCACGAAGAGGGCTGTCGAGGCGCTTCTCGCGCAATATCCGGCTGCCGATATCGAACGCCGCGTGATCGGGCCGGACCAGACCGGCGGCGTGCCGGTCGGCCATCTCGGCTTCTTCCGCTCGAAGTTCCGCCACGACCTGTGGCCCGACGTGATCGGCTGGCTGCTCGACGGCCCGGCCCGCTGAGGCGGTCCGGATCCTGCTCCCAACCGGTCAGGCCGGACTCTCAGCCCACGCGCTCGCCGTTTTTCACCCGGTAGGTGGGCTGGTACATCGTCACCAGCTCTTCCGCCGCGGTGGGATGCACCGCCATGGTGCGATCGAAATCCTGCTTGGTCAGGCCGGCCTTGACCGCGATGCCGAGCACCTGCGCCAGTTCGCCCGCGTCGGGGCCGAGCACATGGGCGCCGACGACCTTGCGGCTGGCAGCGTCCACCACGAGCTTCATGATCATCTTCTCCTGGCGGCCCGACAGCGTGTGGCGCATCGGCCTGAACTCGGCGCGGTAGATCTCCACCTCGTCGAACCGCTTGACCGCGTCATCCTCCGACAGTCCGACCGTTCCGATTTCGGGTTGCGAAAACACCGCGGTTGCAATCGTGTCGTGGTCCGGCGAGGTCGGATTGTTCTTGAACGCGGTCTCGACCAGGCACATCGATTCGTGAATCGCGACAGGGGTGAGTTGCACCCGGTTGGTGACGTCGCCGACCGCCCAGATATGCGGAACGTTGGTCCGCTGGTATTCGTCGACGATGACCGCGCCGGCATGGTCGGTTGCCACGCCAGCCGCCTCCAGACCGAGGCCTTCGGTGTTCGGAATCCGCCCGATGGCGAACATGACCTGGTCGACCACCACCGCTTCGCCGCCCTTCATGTGCGCCAGCAGCCGCCCCGCCGGCGTGCGCTCCACCTTGTCGAGCACCTCGTGGCAAACGATGCGGATGCCCTTGGCCTCCATCGCCTCGTGCACGCCGCGGCGCATGTCCATGTCGAACCGGCCGAGGATCTCCTTGCCGCGATAGAGCAGCGTCACGTCGGCGCCGAGCCCGGCAAAGATGTTGGCGAACTCCACGGCGATGTAGCCGCCGCCGCCGATCAGAATCGACTTCGGCAGTTCCTCCAAGTGAAACGCCTCGTTGGAGGTGATGCACAATTCGTGGCCGGGCAGCGCATGGTGCGGATTGGGCCGCCCGCCGGTGGCAATCAGGATCTGCTCGGCGGTGACAAGGCGGTTCTCGCCGACAAGGCGGATCGTGTGCGCATCGGCCAATTCGGCGCGCGCCGCGATGACCTCGGCCCCGGCGCCCTCCAATCCCTTGCGGTAAAGGCCTTCCAGGCGGGCGACCTCGCGATCCTTGTTGGCGATCAGGGTCTTCCAGTCGAACTGGGTTTCGCCGACGGTCCAGCCGAACCCGGCGCTGTCCTCGAAATGCTCGGGAAACTGCGACGCATAGACGAACAGCTTCTTGGGCACGCAGCCGCGGATCACGCAGGTCCCGCCGTAGCGGAACTCCTCGGCAATCGCCACCCGCTTGCCGAGCGAGGCGGCCAACCTCGCGGCCCGGACGCCGCCCGAACCGCCACCGATAACGAAGAAGTCATAGTCGAACCTGGCCATCTGAGCCCCTCTTTGAAACCGCGCGCGGTCGCGCCGTCCTGCAGCCGTCACCGCAAATGAGAAGCCCGGCTGGAAGCCGGGCCAAGTCGTATTTCCCCGGTTCGGGCAACCCCGCCGGTGGACCGGAACGGGTTACTCGGTCTTGCCGTCGGTTGCCGCCGCAGGCTTTTCCTTTTCGACCTCGGCCTGAATCGCCTTGCCGACATTTTCCGCCAGGTCGCGAGCGAGACCGCGCTGCCAGATCTCGGCGGCCTTGCCCATCTCGCGGGTTACGATCGGGAGCTCGCGGTTCATCTTCTTGCCGGCTTCGGTGTTGTAGAACGCCGTAATGGCGGTGAGTTCTTCCTCGGTGAAGATCTTGGCGAACACCCGGGCGATCTCGTCCTCTAGCGCCGTGCGGCGGCCGACGAGTTCCAGCGCCTTTTCCTGCACGGTCGTGGCGATCAGCTCTTCGAGATTGGGGTTCTTGGCCGTCAACTGGCCCTGCAATTCCTTGGCAAGGCTCGGAAGAATGGTATCGAACTGGTCGCTGGCATTCAGCGCCGTCATCGCTTCTCGCGCCGCCTTGAGATGGCTTTCGGTGTAATCCTGGGCCTGCGCCGCGGTGATGATCGACAGCAGCCCGATCACCGCCACCAGGGGCGAAAGCAGGCGCATGCGGGACAAGAAGGTCATTTTGGTTCAACTCCGTTTCTGGGCAAGGGCTCCAGGGCTTCGACTCCGCCGCTTCGGGCGATGATCGCCAGGCGGGCAAGACCGAGGAACAAGCCGTGTTCAACAACTCCGGGAATCGCGTGTAGCGCGCTCGAGAGCGCTTCTGGATCGGGAATACGGCCAAATGATGCATCGATGATGAGATGACCGCCATCGGTTACGAAAGGTTCGCTGCCGTCGAGGCGCAGGACGAGCGGGCCCTCAAGCCCCAGCCGCCGGGCAGCCGCCGCGATGGCCAGCTCGGTGGCTTTCAGGCCGAACCGGTTGACTTCGATCGGAAGCGGAAAGTTTCCCAGCGTGTCGACAAGCTTGCTCTCGTCGGCAATGACGATCATCCGGTCCGACGCAGCGGCGACGATTTTCTCGCGCAGTAGCGCACCGCCGCCGCCCTTGATCAGGCCAAGGTGCGGATCGACCTCGTCGGCGCCGTCAATCGTCATGTCGAGATGCGGCGTTTCGTCGAGCGTGGTCAGCGACACGCCGAGTTCGCGGCACAGGCTGGCGGTTCGTTCCGAGGTCGGCACCCCGATCACCGAAAGTCCCCCGGCCACCTTTTCGGCGAGAAGACGTACGAACTCCTCGGCGGTCGATCCCGTGCCGATGCCCAGCTTCATGCCGTCGCCGACATGCGAGAGCGCGACGCGGGCGGCCTCGATTTTCAGTGTCTTGGCGTCCATTCAGGCCTGAGTCCGGTTAGCGAATGCGCGCCTCCCCTAGCATTTTGCCCCTCAGCGCAAAGCCTTTCTGGACCGCAATCCATCATCGAACTTGCCGCCGCGATGGCCAGGC
>JBNLDE010000095.1:0-10506 GCA_050304175.1 Zhengella sp.
GCAGCGGAATACCGGCAACCGTGGAATAGCGGGCCAGCGGCACCATGGAGTCGCCGTGACCGCCGAGCACGAAGGCCGTGACGTCTTCGACCGACACGCCGAATTCCTCGGCCAGGAAGTAGCGGAACCGCGACGAGTCGAGCAGACCGGCCATGCCGACCACGTGGGTGCGCGGCAGGCCGGAGAATTTCTGCAGCGCCCAGACCATGGCGTCGAGCGGGTTGGTGATGCAGATCACGAAGGCGTTCGGCGCATATTTGCGAATGCCGGCGCCGACCTGTTCCATCACCTTCAGGTTGATGCCCAGCAGGTCGTCGCGGCTCATGCCCGGCTTGCGCGGAACGCCGGCGGTGACGATGCACACATCCGCGCCTTCGATCGCCGAGTAGTCGTTCGCGCCGGAAAACTTGGCGTCGAACCCGTCGACCGGTGACGACTCCGCTAGATCCAGGCCCTTGCCCTGCGGTATGCCCTCGGCGATATCGAACAGGACGACGTCGCCCAGTTCCTTCAGGCCAATCATGTGAGCCAGCGTACCGCCGATCATGCCCGAGCCGATCAGCGCAATCTTGTTGCGTGCCATGGTGGAGGTTCCCTCTTGCGGCGCCTGCCGAATGTGCGGCAACATGGCGCAGGTTCAAAAAAGACGCGCCGGGCGGACCGGCAGACCGGGAAATCGCTTAGACCTCGCTGGTTAAATTTTCAACTCATTCTTTCGTCATCAGCATTTTCAATCGGTTATATGATGCGGGATTTACGTAAACGTCAAAATATATGCGGTGATTCCGGCGCTTTCCGCGTATTTTTGACTTGAGACCGGTCGTGCGCGGACCTCGATCCGGCGCTTCCCGGGGCGGTCCGCGCCATTCTTGGCCGGTTAGAACGCGCGGGTGAAATTCACCGCGGCGCTGAACGAACCGTTCTTGTAGAAGGAAATATTGCTGACCTGGCGCGACCAGGATGCCTTGAGCTGCGGCGCAAAACCGGCAATGGCCCAGTCGCGCTCGGTTATCGCGGCATAGGCGCCGACCCAGCGGTCCCGGCGGGCAAAGCCGGCCAGCGGATACGGGCCGCGGTATATGCGTGTGCCGGCCTCGATGCCGGCCTCCACGCTTATGCCGTGGCCGAATTCCTTGTAGCCATAGACCCGTCCGTCGATTCCGTCATACTGGAACGCGGCGATCCCGCGGCTGTCGAAGGAATAGCCGGCATGCGCGCCAACCCGGAACCCGGCTGCCGGACTGTAGATGATGTCGGCCGACAGCGAGCCGGAAATGCCGTCGAGCGCCTTCGAGTTGACGGCATCGGAGTAAGTCAGGCTGGATGTCGCCAAGGCCTGCCATGCGTGGCCGATGCGACGGCGGAGTTGCGCGGTGCCGCTGATCGAGCGCGTGACGAGGCCGGACGGCGCCCATTCCAGCCCCGCCGATATGTCGAGATCGATCACCGAAGCCTTGCCGACATAGGCTTCCAGTTTAAACCCGGCGTTCCCCGTCTGCCGGTCGAGGCTGGCGATCGAGTATTTGCGGATCCGCCCCGCGGCGTGAATCGCCAGCGACCAACGTGGCCGGACGATGATCTTGTAGGAGCCCGTGACATAGCCGTAGGCGGCTACGCCAGCCTGCGCCCGGCTCGCGGGATTGATGACAAAGCTCTTGCCGCCGGCGTCGAACACCGTCTCGCTTGAACCTCCGTTGATGTTGGTTCCCGGCGTGACGTTCACGCCGGCATCGATGCTCCACGGCCTTTCCTTCAGAATGGCGGCGACGAATGCGATGTAGATCCGGCGCAGCCGCGCGTCGTTTTCGGTGTTGATCAGTTCGTCGATCTGGAACCGCGCGGCCGTGAATCGCCGTTCTGCGGCGAGCGTGCGGGCAAGCTCGAAGCGGACCAGCCGGCGCGCGGGATCCTTGTCGAGCAGCCGCCGCAATATTTCTTCCGAGCGGGCATGCTGGCCTTCGCGGCGCAGCAGGATTGCTTCCAGCAGCGCCTGCTCGTCGGCACTCATCCCGCCGGAGCGCGCCAGTCGGGGCAACAACTGGCGCGCCTGCTCCAACGGTCCGCTTTTCACGATAGGGAGCGCTTCGGCGAGGCCGGCAGCCTTGGCTGGACTGCCGGTGACCGGGGAGCAGAAACCGGCGAGGATGAGCGCCAGCCGGGGGGCCGTAAGCATCCCCCCCCGGAGCCGACGCGGGAACCATGACACCACGGTTTGGAAGGCCTATTGCTTCTTGGCGATAAATCCGCCGACAAGGTCGAAGCGCGAATTGCCGCTCCCGGTATCGGCGGTGCCGGTCATGTCGAGAATGCCGGCCGTCTCCTCGCCGTTCGGCCCGTAGAATGCGCCGTGATAATCCGCGCGCGCATCGACATCCGCATTGATCGCGGTCGAGAAATCGCCGGTTGCCTTGCTGCTGAGATCCTGCATCTCCACGGTGCCCGAATATTCGCCATCGGTGATGGCGGTTTGCTTGAGCGCAAGCTGGTAGTTCGCCGCCGAGGTATTGCCCTTCTGGTCGGTCACCTGAATATTGGTGATCGAGCCGTCCACCGTGGCGCCGCCGCCGCTGACATTCGCGTTCATCGTCAGGTCGCCTTGCGTGGCATAGACGCTCGCATTGGTGATGACCTGCGCACCGGCCTGACCCTTGTAGGTAGCCGACGCGGTCGGGGTCGTCGGCTTGATCGAATCGTCGCGGCCGGAATAGCTGGTCATGAAATAGGTTTCGCCGGTCTTGGCATCGACGAACTGGCTCACTGTCGACTGCGCGTAGGCGAGCTCGACCACGCTCAGGACATCGCTCTGTCCGGCGGCGTATGCACTGCCATCATTCACGTAATCGGTAACATTGGCTCCGTCGGAACGCGTCGAGACATTCTTGACCTTGAGATTAAGCCCGCCCTGCATCGGGTCGCCGCCTTCAAGCGGTCCGTTCTTGTTGGGAAGCGTCTGGTATTCGGCGTCGATTTCACCGGTCTTGTTGGACCCGCGCTGCAACAGGGTCTTCTGGCCGCCCCGGGCATTGCGGTCACCGACGGCGTATTGCGGCGTGGTGCTGCCGGCCGGAATCCACATTGCGTATTTGCGGATTGCGGACTTCTGTTCGGTCGTCCGCCAGCTATCAGCGGCGCCCGTTCCGCCGCCGTTGGTCTTGCCTCCTCCCCCTGGCGAGCCGGGCGAGCCGGGAACACCACCGAACAGGGAGCATCCGGTCAGGCCCGACATGGCTGCGCTGACAATGAGAACTCGGGTTAACACGCGCATGGGAAACACCTTTCAAAACGTGGGTTTCCCTCTCGTTAGGCATGTCGGCCAGCCATGTATTCCACCATTTGGTGGAAGCCGAAAAAAAGAAGCGCGGGCGGCGCGAGTCAGTCCTGCCGCAACAGTTCGACCAGTTCCAGCTGCCGCGTCGCGCCGGTTTTGCGAAACAGCGACAGAAGTTGGCTCTTCACGGTCGAATAGGCCTTGCCGGTCTTTGCGGCATAGTCGGGAAGCGTCGTGCCGCCCACCAGCGCGCTGGCAAGCGCCACCTCCTTCGGCGTCATTGCGTAGTTGGCAACCCACCGTTCTTCCCGTGTTTCCGCTTCCTCGGCGCGCGTCGACAGCGTGGCTTCCATGAACTTTGTCACGATCGGATTGCCGGTCTCCAGCAAGTCACGGATCCGCATCGCGATGTCCGGATGCCAGTGACGGAAGCGTTTGAACGATGGAGTACGCCCCAACTGGTCCATGAATGTTTCGATGTCATCCAGTTTCGGCTTCATCGCACTTGACTTTCCCGCACTATATTTCAGACATACCTTTCCTACGGCATTCAATACAAGGACTTATGATGACGGGAAGTCGGGTTGCGCCTGGGCAGGTCATGTTCAGTGACATGCAGATCCGGCCCTCCCCCGCCAATCTCAGGCGGATGCGGCACAAGCTTTTCGAACCGCTCCGCACGCATCTCATACGTGCCGGAGTCGAGCGGATGGCACGGCTCGCCGAGGCCGGCGACCGGGAATCCCTTTATGCTTATTGCCGGAATTCGCGGTTGCGCAAGGCGCGCGTCGATTCCTTCGTTCGCAAGCCGGTACACATGGACATGGTCGAGGACTATCCGGCCTGGCCCGACGACGAGCAGGATGCCGGGCCTGCGATCGGTTCTGAGCCGCAACCGCCACAGTCCATGCGCTGGTACAAGCCGCGAAAGGGCCAGGCGGACGGCTTGATGTTCTACGTCCATGGCGGCGGATTTCTAGCCGAAGCTTCACCGGCGGTGACCACGCTGGTCACGCGCCTTGCCGGCAAGGCAGGAACGGCGATGGTAAGGCCGGCCTACCGGCTGGCCCCGGAGCATCCCTGCCCGGCCGCGGTCGAGGACGTGCTCGAGAACTATCGAAGGATCACCAGGGCCCGGACGGATGTGGTCATCGTGGCCGAATCCTGCGGCGCCAATATTGCGCTCGTCATGCTCCAGCAGGCTAGGAAACAGGGTTTGCCGATGCCGCGCGGTATCCTGCTATTTTCGCCCTGGATCGACCTGTCGCTCTCCCACTGGTCGGTCATTTCCCATTCCCTGGCGCGCAAGTCGGCACTCTCGCTCGACGTCCTCGCCCTGGCGCGCCACCTCTATCTGCAAGGGCGCTCGCCCCTGGACGAATGGGCAAATCCGCTTTCGGGCTCCTTCGAGGGATTTCCGCCAATCCTGGTCCACGCTTCGAAGACCGATCCGTTTCGCGATGATGCAGAATTGCTGGCAAACCGGATCAAGGCCGCAAATGGTGCGCTGATGGTCCGGCTATGGCTGGATGAAGGCCACGTTTGGGAGATCTATGGCGGGCTTGAGGCCGAGCGGTCGACGGCTTTGGCTGCGGAGTTCATCCGCCAGTGCATGCGCCACCCGCCGTCTAGCGGCTGACTTCCGTGAATTTGCGCCGTTCGGTAACCGCCAGCCATGCCTTGCTTTGCATCTCGATCAGGCGCGATGCCGTGCGGTCGAATTCGAAGGCTTCCGCGCCGCTGCGTCCGCGGTAGAGCTCGGTCGGCCCGGCCGCAGCGCTGACGATCAGCCGGGCATGGCGGTCATAGAGCGTGTCGATCAGCAGGATGAAGCGCTTGGCGGCGTTGCGGTCCTTCTGCTCCATGACCGGAACATTTTCGACCATCACGATCGGAAAGCGCTCCGCCAGCGCTATGTAGTCGCGGGCCCCGAGCGGCTGCTCGCACAATTGGGCGAATGAAAAGCGGGCGGCGCCATCGACCGCGCGTTCGGCGACCACCTTCCGTCCCTTGACCTCGATCGACACCGGCGCTTCGGGCCGGCCGTCGCGCAGCATTTCCCAATCCTGGTCAATCGCCGCGTCCGCTTGCGGCCCGAGCGGCGTGACATAGACCTGGAGCCGGTCGAGCTTTTTCAGCCTGTAGTCGGTTTCATGGTCGAGCGTGACAACTTCCGCGTTTCGCTCCAGCACATCTATGAAAGGACGGAACAGGCCGCGGTTGAGCCCGTCGCGATAAAGGTCGCGTGGCGCCACGTTCGAGGTCGCCACCAGCACCACGCCCTTGTCGAACAGCGCCGAAAATAGCCGCGACAGGATCATGGCGTCGGCGATATCGGTAACCGCGAATTCATCGAAGCAGATCAGCCAACTCTGTTCGGCAATCGCCGCGGCCACAGGCGGTATCGGATCGTCGCCCTTGATCGTTCCCGCTTTCAATCCGGCGCGGTGCCGCGCGATGCGGTCGTGCACCTCGGCCATGAAATCGTTGAAATGCGCCCGGCGTTTGCGGTTGACCGGCACGGCGGAGAAGAACATGTCCATCAGCATGGTCTTGCCGCGGCCGACCCCGCCATGGATGTAAAGGCCGCGCACCGGCGTCTTGTCCGGTTTGCGTTTGGCGAACAGCCAGCCGAGCGAGCTCGATTTTGCAGCTAGGCGTTGCTGGTGCAGCCGGGCTGTCAGTTCATCGAGCAGATCGGCGACCCGGCCCTGGTCGTCATCCGACTCGATCGTCCCGGCGCGGACCAGATGGTCGTAACGGTCACGTACCGAAGCATGCGCCGGCAGCGCCTCACGAACTGCCTCTGATGTCATTGTTCCCCCGCCGAAACCCGTGGCTAGCGATAAAGCGAAACCGACTGGCCCGAATTCGTCCGGCCGTCCAGCTTCTCGCCGCCGCTCGAATAGAGCCGCGCGATCGCATTGCCCGAATCGTCATAGACGATCAACTGCTTGCCCTGCACGTCCCAGCCCCGCATGTTGGCGAGATCGCCCGGGCAGCCGCGTGTCCCCCCGCGCGACGCATTGCCGTATTTCGTCAGCGTCAGGAACATCTGGCAGGTCGAACCGCTGACATTGGTCTTCCAGTTGCCGACCACGCTGCTTTTGGTGATTTCGCCCGCGCCCGATGGCGGTTCGGCCGATGCAACCTGCGTGTCGGTTCCCTCCGCGCCCGGGGCATCCGGAAACTCGCCTTGCGACATCTGGTCCGGCGGCGGCAACTGCTGCTGATCGACGGAATCGACCGGGGCCGGCGTCAGCGGTTCCGGACTCGTTGCCACCGGCCGGGAGTAGAGCGGCTGAAACCGCTCGCTCTGACATCCGCCAAGCGCAAGCAGGGCGGCCGCCACCACAACCAGGCCGGTTCTGGATTTCTCCATGCTCATGTCCTCCGTCGGCGCCGCCCGGCGCAAAATCGAAACCCCGGTGAACTCATTCAACGGGTTATTGAAGGTCAATTGCAACCAAATAGGGTTAAAATGCGGTTGCCGCGCGGCTCTAATACGAACAGCGGCAATATAAAACAGCAATCTTCGCCCGCACGGGCTGGCGCGCGGCCCTGGCCATGCCTAAATCGGTCAATTGAACGGCAACCAAACTGGAATCGGGCGGCGGGTGTGCCTGTGTGCCGCCGAACGCGAAAGAGCTTCATGGCGCGCGAACGCCGCAATCCCTACTATGCCGGTCCGGTAACCGACCATTTCAACGGGCGGACCTTCTTCAATCCGGGCGGCGAACCGCCGGGCAACCTGTCCGCCCTGTTGCGCTGGCGTTTCAACGGCCAGCAGGCGAAATGGCCGGCGCACTATCCTTCGCCGCACACGCCCGCCCGCCCGGCGCCGGCGATCGACGGGGGCGATCTGCGCGTCACCCTGGTCGGCCACGCGACGCTGCTGATCCAGACGGGCGGAATCAACATCCTGACCGATCCGGTCTGGTCGGACCGTGCCTCGCCCTTTTCCTTTGCCGGGCCAAAGCGGGCCAATGCGCCGGGCATCGCCTTTGATGACCTGCCGCCGGTCCACGTCATCCTGTTGACCCACAATCACTATGACCACCTCGATCTGGCGACACTGAAGCGCCTTCGTGCCGGTCACGATCCGCTGCTTGTTACCCCGCTCGGCAACGATGCGATCGTGAGCCGTGCTGTCCCTTCCATGCGCATCGTCACCGGCGACTGGCACCAGGCCGTCGAGGCGCAGGGCGGCCTGCGCGTCCATTTCGAACCCTGCCACCACTGGTCGGCGCGCGGCCTTGGTGACCGCCGCATGGCGCTGTGGGCCGCCTTCGTGATCGATACCCCGGCGGGCAAGGTCTATCACGTCGGCGATACCGGCTTCCACGACGGCATCAACTATCGCAACGCGGCGCGCCGGCACGGGCGGTTCCGCCTCGCCATCCTGCCGGTCGGCGCCTACGAGCCGCGCTGGTTCATGAAGGGCCAGCATCAGAATCCGGACGAGGCGGTGCGCGGATTCCTGCTGAGCGGCGCCGACCACGCCGTCGGCCATCATTGGGGCACTTTCCAGCTGACCGACGAGGCGATCGACGAACCGGCCCGGGCGCTGGAAACAGCCCTCGAAAGACACGGCGTGCAGTCGGAGCGCTTTCGGGCGCTGAGGCCGGGCGAATACTGGGACTCCGCCTCGGCGAGCTGATGTCGGCGAGCAAGCCGGCAAGACTTGGTATTTGCGGGCGAATTGCCATATAAGCGCGTCGAAGGACCGACGGGAAATCCGATGGCGAAGCGTGCACCCTTTGCGAAGATGAACGGGCTCGGCAACGAAATCATCGTTGCCGACATGCGCGGCCGTGCGGACCGCGTCGCGCCGGCTGCCGCGATTGCGCTCAACGCCGATCCGGCCACCCGCTTCGACCAGATCATGGCGATCCACGATCCGCGCACGCCGGGAACCGACAACTACATCGAGATCCTCAATTCCGACGGTTCTCAGGCCCAGGCCTGCGGCAATGGCACGCGCTGCGTGGTCCAGGCGCTCGCAGCCGAAACCGGCAAGACCGTTTTCACCTTCCAGACGCTCGCCGGTATCCTCAATGCGGAGGAACACGCCGGCGGCGCCATTTCCGTCGACATGGGCTGCCCGCGCTTTGACTGGCAGGACATTCCGCTCGCCGAGGAGTTTCGCGACACCCGCCAGATCGAACTGCAAATCGGCCCGATCGACGCGCCGGTGCTGCATTCGCCATCGGCGGTTTCGATGGGGAACCCGCATGCTGTTTTCTGGGTCGATGACGACGTCTGGTCCTACGATCTGGAAAAATTCGGACCGCTGCTCGAAAACCATCCGATATTCCCCGAGCGCGCCAACATCTCGGTCGCGCGCATCAAGTCGCGCGGCGAGATCGACCTGCGCACATGGGAACGCGGCGCCGGCCTGACCCGCGCCTGCGGCTCGGCCGCCTGCGCCGCCGCCGTATCGGCTGCAAGGCTCCGGCGGACCGACCGCACGGTAATGGTCAACGTGCCCGGTGGCCCGCTGCTGATCGAGTGGCGCGACGACGACCACGTCATCATGACCGGGCCGGCGGAGTGGGAATTCTCTGGCACGTTCGATCCCGAAACAGGCGAATGGGAACGCGAATCCGAAGGCGTCGCATGATGGGCGTCGAGATCGTCACCTTCGGTTGCCGACTCAACGCCTACGAGTCGGAGGTTATGAAGCGCGAGGCGGAATCTGCCGGCCTCGGCGGGCTCGAGAACGGCGCCGTCGTCTTCAACACCTGCGCGGTGACCGGCGAAGCCGTGCGCCAGGCGCGCCAGGCGATCCGCAAGGCGCGCCGCGAAAATCCCGGTGCGCGGATCATCGTCACCGGCTGCGCGGCGCAGACCGAGACGGAAACGTTCGGGGGCATGGACGAGGTGGACCTCGTCATCGGCAATGACGACAAGCTGAAGGCGCAGAGCTACCGCGCGCTGCCGGAATTCGGCATCAACGATTTCGAAAAGGTGCGCGTCAACGACATTTTCGAGGTGCGCGAAACCGCGTCCCACATGGTCGACGCGATCGAGGGCCGAGCGCGCGCCTTCGTGCAGGTCCAGAACGGCTGCGACCATCGCTGCACCTTCTGCATCATCCCTTACGGCCGCGGCAATTCGCGCTCGGTACCGGCCGGCGCAGTGGTCGAACAGGTCAAGCGCCTCGTCGGCAACGGCCATGCCGAGATCGTCCTGACCGGCGTCGACCTCACCTCCTGGGGCGGCGACCTGCCGGGCACGCCGAAGCTCGGACGCCTGGTGCGAACAATCCTGCGCCAGGTGCCGGACCTGCCGCGATTGCGCCTGTCGTCGATCGATTCGATCGAAGCCGACGATGCGCTGATGGAAGCGATCGCGACCGAACCGCGACTGATGCCGCATTTGCATCTGTCTTTGCAGTCTGGCGATGACATGATTCTCAAGCGCATGAAGCGCCGCCATTTGCGCGACGACTCGATCCGCTTCTGCGAGGAGGCTAGGCGCTTGCGGCCCGACATGGTGTTCGGCGCCGACCTGATTGCCGGCTTCCCGACCGAGACCGACGCGATGTTCGAAAACACGCTGAAGCTGGTTGCCGAGTGCGGCCTGACCCATCTGCATGTCTTCCCCTTCAGCCCGCGGCCCGGCACGCCGGCGGCCCGCATGCCGCAAGTCGACAAGTCGGTCGCGAAACAGCGCGCCGCGCTGCTGCGCGCTGCCGGCCACGAAGCGCATGCCCGCCATCTCGAATCGCAGACCGGCAGCCGCCGTTACCTGCTGATCGAAAACGAAGGCGTCGGCCGCACCGAGGATTTCACCTTGGCACAAGTCGACCGCGGTACGCCGGGCGAGATTGTTGCCGCGGAAATTTTCGGCCATGACGGAGCCATGCTGACCGCGCGCGTCCTGTCGGCCGCCGCCTGAATTCAATGGAGTAACCCGCCGCATGGCGCTCGGATTCATCAAGAAGATCTTCTCGTTCGGGAAGAAGCAGGTCGAGGAAGTACCCGCCGAAGGCGAGCAGCCTTCCGAACTTCAGGCCCCGGAAGCGCCCGCGCCCGTCGAGCAGACGCAACATGTGCCGGCGCCGGTTGAACCGGAGCCGGTTGAAACCGGACCGTCCGAGCCGGAACCGGCGGAGTCTGTAACGCCGGTTGCCAAGGACGAGCCCATCGTCCAGATCGAGGAAGTGGTTGCCGAACCCGAACCCGAACCCGAACCCGAACCCGAACCCGAAAAGCCGTCGCGCGAGGGCAGGG
>JBNLDE010000096.1:0-6271 GCA_050304175.1 Zhengella sp.
GCATTCCGGCCGCTGCAGGTCGTGGCCGACGGAGCGGATCGTCGCGGGATCGACCTGAAAGCCGTCAATCGGGTTGGAGCCCATGGTCAGAATTTCACCATGTCGCCGCCCTTGAGTGCCAACACCTCGCGGGCTTCGTCGGGCGAGGCGACACCGAGGCCAAGTTCCTCAAGGATGCGGCGGATCTTGGCAACCTGCTCGGCATTGGACTCCGCCAGTTTGCCGCGGCCGATATAGAGCGAATCCTCCAGCCCGACGCGGACATTGCCACCCATCATCGCGGCCTGGGTGATGAACGGCATCTGGAAGCGGCCGGCGGCCAGCACGGACCAGACATAATCGTCGCCGAACAGCCGGTCGGCAGTCTGCTTCATCACCGTGACGTTTTCCATCTCCGCGCCAATACCGCCGAGGATGCCGAAGATCGACTGGATCAGGAAGGGCGGCTTGACCAGCCCGGCATCGACGAAATGGGCGAGATTGTAGAGGTGGCCGATGTCGTAGCACTCGTGTTCGAACTTGGTGCCGCAGCCTTCGCCGAGATGTTTCAGAATGTAGGCGATGTCACGGAAAGTGTTGCGAAAAATGAAATCGTCGGAAGCCTCCAGGAACGGCTTCTCCCAATCATGCTTCCAGTCCGAATATCTCGACGCCATTGGGTGCAGCGCGAAGTTCATCGAACCCATATTGAGGGAACACATTTCCGGCTCCGCCTTGAGCGGCGCGGCGAGCCGTTGCTCGATGGTCATGCCGAGCCCGCCGCCGGTGGTGATGTTGACCACGGCGTTGGTCGCCTGCTTGATGCGCGGCAGGAACTGCATGAAGACGTTCGGGTCGGGTGTCGGCTTGCCGGTCTCCGGGTCGCGGGCGTGAAGGTGGATGATCGAGGCGCCGGCCTCCGCCGCGTCGATTGACTGCTTGGCGATCTCGTCGGGCGTGACCGGCAGGTATTCCGACATGGTGGGCGTGTGGACGCCGCCGGTGACCGCACATGTGATGATCACGTTCTTCATTTTCCGGGCCATGAAAGCCTCCTCAAAATTTCGAATTATGACGCCGCATGCCGGTCATGGCTTAACGACGCGGTTGGCAAGGGTGCCGATCTTTTCGACGGTGAGTTCGATAAGGTCGCCTGGTTGAATCCATTTGCCGACTTCCAAACCGCAACCGGTGCCGACCGTGCCGGAGCCGATGACCTCGCCGGGATAAAGCGTCTCCGATTTCGACAGGAAGGCGACAATGTCGGCGAAGGAATGGCGCATGGCCGACGAATTGCCGCCACCGCGGCGCTCGCCATTGACATGCACCTGCATGTCGAGCACGGCCGGGTGCGCTACCTCGTCTGCGGTCAGGATGTAGGGGCCGAGGATGTTGCCGGTATCGAAGTCCTTGCCCTTGGCGGGGCCGAGCCGTCCGGCCATTTCCTGCACCTGCGCGTCGCGGGCCGACATGTCGTTGTAGATGGTGTAGCCGAAGACATGGTCCATCGCTTCCTCGACCGCGATGTCGACGCCGCCTTTACCGATGACGATGGCCAGTTCGAGCTCGTAATCCATCAACGCGGAATAGGCCGGCCAGATGGTGTCCTGGCCGTGGCCGATGACCGAGAGGTGGTTGCACTTGTAGTAGATCGGCTGCCGGTACCAGATTTCGGGAATGGGCGTATTTGTCTCCGGCCGGCCCATCATCCTGGCGGCGGCGGCCGCGGAATTGCGCATGTGCTCCTCGAAAACGAGGCAGTCGCGCAACCTGACCGGGCGCGGGATCGGCGCACGGAAGGACGCATCGCCGGTCGCAAACACCGCCGCTTGCGGAGGATCGGCGACTAGGGCGCGGGCATCAGCCAGCGCCTTGTCGCCGCCTTCGATAAGGGCCTGCATCGAGGCGAAGGCGGGATTGGCTCCACCACTGAGCTCCGCGGCGCGGGCGAGATCGAGCAGGGCATCGTCGCCGATTGCGGCGACGACCTTCTCGCTGCCGTCGTGGACTACGGTCGCCAGGCGCATCGGGTTACTCCTCGAAGATCGCGACGGCGCGGGTGAAGCCTGCCGAGGCGCCCTTGATCTTCCACGGGAAGCAGGAGATCTGGAAGCCGGTTGCCGGCAGGCTCTCCAGGTTGCCGAGCTTCTCGATGTGGCAATAGCCGATCTCCATGCCGGCGCGGTGGCCTTCCCAGATGATCGACGGGTCGTGCGTCTTGGCGAACTGCTTCGCGGTGAAGGCGAACGGGGCGTCCCAGCTCCAGGCATCGGTGCCGGTAACCCGAACGCCGCGTTCGAGCAGGTAGAGCGTCGCCTCGCGGCCCATGCCGCAGCCCTTCAGCAGGTAATCGTCCTTGCCGTAATGGGCGCCGGCAGAGGTATTGACGACGACGATGTCGAGCGGCTGCAATTCGTGGCCGATGCGCTTCAGCTCGGCCTCGATATCGGCCGCGGTCGCCACGTAGCCGTCGTCGAGATGGCGGAAGTCGAGCTTGACGCCCGGATTGAAGCACCATTCCAGCGGAACCTCGTCGATGGTGATGGCCCGCTCGCCATTGTTCATGGTCGAGTGGTAGTGGTACGGCGCGTCGAGATGGGTGCCGTTATGGGTTGAAATCTGCAGCGCTTCGACCGCCCAGCCCTCGCCTCCCGGGAGTTCGTCGGTCTTCAGCCCGGGGAAGAACGACGCCATCTGCTCGGCGGTCTGCTTGTGGTTGAAATATTCGATCTTCGGCAGCGCCATCGGCGGGTCGGAGGCGATGTCGGCTTCGAGCGGAACGGAGATGTCAACGAAACGGCGGGGCATTTTCTTGTCCTTTCTTCACAGAAGTGCAGTCGCCAGGGAGGGAAACACCAACAGGCAGATCAACACGGCGAACATCATCGCCGCAAATGGGGCGGCGCCGGCGAAGATGTCGCCGAGCGTGATCTCCGGATCGTCGAGCGCCGACTTGATGACGAAGACCGAAATGCCGAAGGGCGGGGTGAGCAGGCCGATCTCGACCGCCAGCACGGTAACGACGCCGAACCAGATCAGGTCGACATTCATCGGGGTGAGGACGGGCAGCATCAGCGGCACGAGGATCAGCATGATAGAGCCTGAATCGAGGATGGTGCCCATGGCGATGACGAGGGCGACATAGGCGACGATGACGCCCCAGAAACCGATGTCGGCATGGGCGACGAATTCGCCGAAACCGGCGGGGACGCCCGACAGCGCCAGCATGCGCGAATACATCTGCGCGGCGATGATGAGAAAGCAGATCGAGGCGGTGACGAGGCCGGTGTCGGTCAGCACCTGCCAGAAATCGCGCAGGCTGAGCCTGCCGCGCGCAATCCCGATCACGATGGCGCCGAGGCAGCCAACCGCGCCAGCCTCGATCGGCGTGAAGAAGCCACCATAGATGCCGCCGAGGACCACTGCTATGAGCAGGGCGATCGGCAGGCCTTTGGCGGCGACCTGCGCGCTCGACAGCCTGGCCTCGGCGTCGATCGACGTGGCGATGTCACGGCCCACGAAAGCCGGCCAGAAGATGGCCATGGCGACGACGCCGACGCCGAATGCGCCGGCCAGCAGCAGGCCCGGCAGGACGCCGGCGATGAACAGGTCGCCGACCGATTGCTCGGTCAACAGGCCATAGAGGATCAGCAGCAGGCTCGGCGGAATCAGCATGCCGAGCACGGAGGAGCCGGCAACGACGCCGACCGAAAAGCGCTTCGTGTAACCGTGTCGGACCATTTCGGGCACCGCGATGCGGGTGAAGACGGCTGCCGACGCAATTGAAATGCCGGTGATGGCCGCGAAGATGGCATTGGCTCCGACAGTGCCGACGCCAAGGCCGCCGCGCAGTCGCCTGAACAACTGGTTGGCAACGTCGAACGCGTCGCGGCCCATGCCGGTGACGGAAACGATGTAGCCCATCAGCACGAACAGCGGCACGACGCCGAAGAAATAGCTGGAGATGGTCTCGGACGCGGCGAGCGCCAGCAGCTTGCCGGCGAGCAGGGGCGAACCCTTCATGATCCACACCCCGACATAGGACGTGGTCATCAGCGCGAACGGCACCCACAGGCCGCCATAGACCAGCACCACGATGACGACGAGCGAGGCAAGCCCGATTTCAAAATGGCTCATCGACAGCTTCCTGCGAGAAGTCTCCGCCCTTGATCACGGCTTTCGCCGCCAAAAGCGCGGTGATGAAAAGCTGCACAATGAGCGCGGTGCAGCCGATCAGGATGATCAGCTTGACCGGCCAGATGGGCGCAGTGAAATCGCCGATCGTGCCTTCGAACGTGTTGCGCTGCCAGGAACGCACGAATAGCGGCGTGCTGGCGATTAGTAGTTGCCCCATGATGAACAGCGCGACCACCGCATAGACGAACTCGATCGCCGCGCGCAGGCGCGGAGTCCTGCGCCTGACGGATGCGAGCAGCGCGTCCGTGCGGGTGAGGCGGCCACTGCGGAATGTCTGGGCGACCTGCAGAAACACGATGGCGACGATCGACATCGAGACCATCTCGGGGACGCCGGAGATCGGCGCGTTGAAGGCCCCGCGGCCGATGACGTCGGCGTTGACCAGCACCATCATCGCCATGATGAGCAGGGTGCCGATCACGTTCAGGGCCATGGTGATGCGGTCGGTCGCATGGAGCAGCCGGTCACTCAGGGAGTGCGCCGCCACGGGCGCACTCTGTCCGTTTTCTGGACTGGACATGGCGGGCGCTTTCGAACCGCCTATTCCTGGTCCCAATTGCGAACCGGCGTCGCGCCGGACGTACGCATGGCGTCCATGTAGGTCTTGAGCACGGCGGTGCCGGGCTTGCCTTCGCTATCAAGCTTGTCGGCCCAGACCTTGGCGACGTTATCCATTCCGGACGCCCATTTCTCGCGGAACGCCTGGTCGACCTCGGTCACGGTTGCGCCCGCGGCCTTCATCGCCTCGAACGCCTTGGCGACTGCCTCGTCGAGGTCCTTGTGATAGGCGATGCGGTCCGCGACGGCTGCAGCCCTGAGCGCCTTCTGCACGACTTCCGGCTGGCTGTCGAACCAGTCCTTGTTGGCTGCGAGGCCGCCCGCATACTGCGCACCAAAGCCGACCTTGGTGATGTAGGGCGCCACCTCGAACAGCTTGCCGGGCAGGGCGGCGGAGGCGAACACGATCACCCCGTCATAAACGCCGGTCTTGATCTCGTTGTAGTAGGTAGTGAGGTTGCCCGAGACGCCGACGGCGCCAGTGCCCTTCAGCCAGTTGACCGCGGGGCCGGGCGCGCCGATCTTCTTGCCTTCAAGGTCTGCGATCGAGTTGACCGGGAAGTTGGTCATCAGCAGGTAGTCGTCGATGCCGATGGCGCCCCCGAGATATTCGAGACCGTTTTCCTCCCACGAGGCGCGCAGGTCCGGATTCTCGGCCTGCAAATCGTCAAGCAGCTCGGAGATGCGCGTCGGGTCGGAGGCGACGAACGGGGTGAAATAGGTGACGTTCTGCACGGCCAGCTTGGCCGGGTCGAACAGCGAGGAGACCAGACCTATCTCGGCCAGGCCTTCCTGGACAGCTTCCAGTTCGTCGCCGACCTTGGCCAGAGAACCGCCATACTGCTCGCTCCACTTGATCGAGTAGTCCGTGCCTTCCAGCGCCTTGTTGACGGCGGGAATGAAGGTCTGGCTGGCGTGCTTGACCCACCGGAAGACCGGCGGATGGCCGGCGACGATGGTGACGTCGATTTCCTCGGCTGACACCGTCGTCGTGACGGCGAGCCCCAGTGCCAGTGTCAAAAGCAGTTTTTTCATTGTTTCCTCCCTTGTTGTCGTCAGGCGTTTCAACTCCCAGCGGCATCCAGTGCGCGGATACCGCCGCACACATAGATGACGATCTTCTTCAGCATGGTCTCGATGTCGGAATCGTCGCATGCGCCATCGGACAGGCGCAGTGAACGGCCGGTGCGCGCCATCATGGTCATGCCGACGCCGATGGAAAACATGTAGGCCCAGACCGCGTCCGCGCGGGACAACCCCGGATGGACACGGCAGAAGGCGTCTATGAAACGCCGCGCGATCGGATCGTAGTAGGTCTCTCCCAGCTTGAGATCGCGCTCGTCGGACGAGTTGGCAAACCACACGAGAATGCGCGCGAACGAATTGCCCCCCTTGGCCAGCGAATGCCCCGTCTCGATAGTCGGTCGGAACAGAGCCTCGACAATGTCCTCGAGGCGGGGCGGAGAGGCGGCGTCGAGAAGCCCGTCAAGCAATTGGCCGCGACGGTTGTTGATCTCACCGGACCTGCGACCGATGA
>JBNLDE010000097.1:0-42083 GCA_050304175.1 Zhengella sp.
ACCCCTGCTAAGGGTGTATAGGGGAAACTCTATCGAGGGTTCGAATCCCTCTCTCACCGCCACCACTCAACCAACACCGTACTGGACCGGTCAGTGGCAGCGCCGCCGCTGCGCACCGCCACGGCGCACGGGCGTTACCGGCATGGTGCGGGCTTCGCGGAGGAGGTGCCTGAACGCCTGCAGCGCAGGAGCGTCGCCGCCGGTCAGTGCCGCACGCTCGTCCGCCGCCGCGGCATGCGCCGAATAATCGGCTTCGCCGGGGAGCGACCACAACCATTCCATGAAGCCCGTGCGGGCAAGCCTGTCGGCCTCCGGCCGGTTCGCCGGGGATTCCGAGAGAAATTGAAGTACCTGATCAAGAACCATAACGCCCTCCGCGTTTGAGGCGGGCTGGCGAGAGGCCGGGCTGATGTCGTTACGGCTGAGCCGGTGTTCCACAGCGCTGCTCCTTGCCGGACACCCCGCCCGGATTGAGTGGATGTTCGATGGCAGGTCTCCTGACTTGCGGGTCAGCGCGCCCCCGGACCTTCCCGGGCATGAATGCCCAGTGGTACAACCCGGATTTGCTCGCCGCTTACAGTTGCGGGGGCAGTCGCGGAATTGGCGGGCAAAGCCTGCCGCACCGCGTTCCCATTTCATCCCTTGCCGCCGAGGCGGGTCCGGGAACCATCGAGGCCATTTGCTGCTGACTCGGCGTTCAAGTCAAGCGGCGAAGTGCGCTTATACGTAGCGGAAAACGCCGATCGCCCAGACGGCGCAAATCACCAGCGGCCACCAAAGCGGCGTGCCGATGAAAAACAGCCAGGCAATGAAAATGAAAGCGCTGCCAAGCAGGGAGATGAACAGCCGGTCGCCGCGCGTGGTGTCGATGGCGAAGACGCCGCGCCGCGGATTGCCGCCGGGGCTGTAGAACTCCCATACCGCCATCGAGCCGATGCAGGCGGCGATGAACAGGAAAAAGGCGATGGTCGCGCGCGTCCAGGCCATCCAGGTGCCGAGCGGCTCGGTCCACCACTGGAAGGAAAACATCACGGCGTCCTGCATGGCGATCTCCTAGACCCGCCCCAGGGCGAAGCCCTTGGCGATGTAATTGCGCACGAAATAGATGACGATGGCGCCGGGGATGATGGTCAGCGTGCCGGCGGCGGCAAGCAGGCCGAGCTCATAGCCCGACGACGAGGCTGTCTTGGTCATGGTGGCGGCGATCGGCTTCGCCTCGACCGCCGTCAGCGTCTTGGCGAGCAGCAGTTCCACCCAGGAAAACATGAAGCAGAAGAAGGCGGCGACGCCGATACCGGCTGCGATCGTCGGGACGAAGATTTTCACGAAGAAGGCCGGAAAGGAATAGCCGTCAATATAGGCGGTCTCGTCAAGCTGCTTGGGTACGCCCGACATGAAGCCCTCGAGGATCCAGACCGCCAGCGGGATGTTGAACAGCGTGTGCGACAGCGCAACCGCGAGATATGTATCGAAGATACCGATCGCCGAATAGAGCTGGAAGAAGGGCAGGGCGAACACCGCCGCCGGCGCCATGCGGTTGGTCAGCAACCAGAAGAACAGGTGCTTGTCGCCGAGGAAACGGTATCGCGAAAAGGCATAGGCAGCCGGCAGCGCGACGACCACGGACAGGACGGTGTTGATCGTCACATAGGCAATGGAGTTCACGTAGCCCATGTACCAGGTGGGATCGGTGAAGATCACCCTGTAATTGTCAAGCGTGAACTGCTGCGGCCACAACGTGAAGGAACCGAGGATCTCGTTGGTCGTTTTGAACGACATCGAGACCAGCCAGTAGATCGGCAGCAGGAGAAAGGCGATGTAGAGGGTCGGTATGAGCCAGGATGCGCGTTTCATCACTGTTCCTCATTGCGTGTCATGACGGTGTAAAAGATCCAGCTCATCAGCAGGATGACGAGGAAGTAGACCAGCGACATCGCCGCCGCGGGACCGAGGTCGAACTGGCCGAGCGCGATCTTGACGAGGTCGATCGACAGCAGCGTGGTCGAATTGCCGGGCCCGCCGCCGGTGAGGACCGAGGGTTCGGTGTAGATGTTGAAGGAATCCATGAACCGCAGCAGGATGGCGATCGTCAGCACGCGCTTCATCTTCGGCAGCTGGATATAGCGGAAGATCGCCCAGCTGCTCGCCCCGTCGATCTTGGCCGCCTGGTAATAGGCGTCGGGGATCGAGACGAGGCCCGCATAGGCCAGCAACACGACCAGCGACGTCCAGTGCCAGACATCCATCATGATCAGCGTGAACCAGGCGTCGCCCGGCTGGCGGGTGTAGTTGAAGTCGAAACCGAGCGTGTTGAGGGTCTTGCCGAGCAGGCCGATTTCGGGGAGGCCGAAAATGTTCCACATCGCGCCGACCACGTTCCACGGGATCAGCAGCGGCATGGCCATGAGCACGAGGCAGACCGACACCCACACGCCGCGCCTGGGCATGGCCAGCGCGATCGCCACGCCGAGCGGCACCTCGATGGCGAGGATGGTGAAGGTGAAGAACAATTGGCGCCCGAGCGAGGCATGGAACCGGTCTGACCGCAGCACGTCCTCGAACCAGCCGATGCCCGCCCAGAAGAAGACATTGTCGCCGAAAGTCTCCTGGACCGAGTAGTTGACGACCGTCATCAGCGGCACGATCGCGTTGAAGGCGACGAGGAGGAGGACGGGAAGGACGAAGAACCAGGCCTTCTGGTTGACGGTCTTGTTCATTGGGTCGCCTCCTCCGTTGCCAGCCGGCCGTTGCAGTAGATGCGCGTACGGTCATGGCGGAGCTCGAGTTTCGCGCCGTCGGCCGGGATCTCGCCGCCCTCGGGAACGAGCAGCTTTACGGGGTGCCCGGCGCACCGGGTCTCGACGATACGGAACCGACCGGCGTCCAAAACCTTGACGACTTGCGCGTCGAGACCCTTGTCTGCGAAGGACACGTACTCCGGTCGAACCCCAATTTCGGCGCGACTAACACCGCTTGGCGCCCTGTTCGTCGTCCTGACCGCGTCACCGTCGAGAAAGGCTTTGCCATTGTCGATGTCGCAGGGGATGACATTCATGCCCGGTGACCCGATGAAATGGCCGACAAAGGTGTGCTCCGGCTTTTCGAACAGCTCCTCGGGCGTTCCGATCTGCACGACTTCGCCGACGTTCATGACCACCACCTTGTCGGCGAAGGTCAATGCCTCGGTCTGGTCGTGGGTAACGTAGATCATGGTGCGCGAGACGCGCTGGTGCAGCTCTTTCAGCTTCGAGCGCAGCTGGAACTTCAGGTGCGGGTCGATCACCGTCAGCGGCTCGTCAAACAGGATCGCGTTGACGTCGGTGCGCACCAGGCCGCGGCCGAGCGAGATCTTCTGCTTGCCGTCGGCGGTCAGGCCGGATGCCCGCCGCGACAACATTTCCGTCAGGTCCGTCAGGTCCGCGATCTCCATCACGCGTTCCTTGACGATATTCTCGCCGGCCCCGCGGTTACGGAGCGGAAAGGCCAGATTGTCGTAGACGGTCATGGTGTCGTAGACGACCGGGAACTGAAAAACCTGGGCGATGTGGCGTTGTTCGGGCGGCAGCTCGGTTACGTCTTCCTCGTCAAAGAAAATGCGCCCGTGCGATGGCACAAGCAGTCCGGAAATGATGTTGAGCAGGGTCGTCTTGCCGCATCCGGAAGGGCCGAGCAGGGCGTAGGCGCCGCCATCTTCCCACTCCAGGTCCAGTTCCTTGAGCGCCCAGTGATCTTCGCGGGTGGGTACTGGAAAATAGCTGTGCTTGAGGCTTGAAAGCGTGATCTTGGCCATATCGGATTACGCTCCAGCCACCGTGTCGACCAGGCTTCCGGCCTGATCGAAATAAAAACAGTTCGAGACGTCGGCATAGAGCGTTGCCGCCTGGCCGGTTTCGAACGGATGAACCCCGTGGGACAGCGACACCCACGAATCCCCGTAGGCGTCGAAATGGATCATGCTTTCCGATCCGCTGAGTTCGGCGACCTTGATCGTGCCCTCGATGGCAATGGCCTCGTCACTGTTTCTTGTCGGATAGACATGATGGGGACGAATGCCGATCGTGTACTGACCGTCGGGCAGGGGCCGGCCGGCTTTCCACTGCACCTTTTCGTTGAGCATGATCCGGTCGCCCTGCTTGCGCACCTGCGCAATATTGATCGGCGGCTCGGAGAATACCTGCGCGCTCTTCAGGTTGGTCGGTCGGCGGTAGATCTCACCGGTCGGGCCAAAATCGGCCACGCGGCCTTCATGCAGCGCGGCAGTGTGGCCGCCGAACAGTAGCGCTTCGGTTGGTTCGGTCGTCGCATAGACAACCACACAATTGCGCTCGGCGAAAATCTTTGGCAGCTCGTCGCGCAGTTCCTCGCGGAGCTTGAAATCGAGGTTCGCCAAGGGCTCGTCGAGCAGGATGAGATCGGAATCCTTGACCATGGCGCGCGCCATCGCGGTGCGTTGCTGCTGGCCGCCGGACAGTTCGGCGGGCCTGCGGTCCAGCATGGCGGAGATCTTCATGAGTTCGGCCATCTGGCCGACACGGGCCTTGATCTCGGATGCCGGCATGCGCGCCACCTTCAGCGGCGAAGCGATGTTGTCGTAGACGCTCAGATTCGGGTAGTTGATGAACTGCTGGTAGACCATCGAGACATTGCGCTTCTGGACCGGTACGCCCGTGACATCGGCGCCGTTGAACCAGACCTCCCCGGAGGTTGGCTTTTCGAGCCCGGCCATCAACTGCATCAGCGTCGTCTTGCCGGCCAAGGTGGTTCCCAACAGGATGTTGAAGCTCCCCGGCTCCAGGGTCAGGCTTGTCGGGTGCACGTAGACATCCGTCCCGACCCTTTTCCCGACATTTTTTAGCTCAAGCGCCATCTGTGCCCCCAGACACCGTTCGTATCGAATTCTTATCATTCTTGAGAGATCGGCGCCCGGCAATCGGCCGGGCGCCGGAGTGGGCCGCCAATGAAGGCGGCAAGCGCCGTTTACTGGTTCCAGCGCTTGATCAGCTCGTCATAGGCGATGGTCTCACCCTGCGGCTTTTCGTTGTCGAGCTTGGCCTTCGGGCCATCCTCCCTGCCGAGCCACTCGGAGGGATCCTTCTCCTCGTTGAGGCGCGGGCCGCAGCCGCCATAGACATTACCGGCTTCGTCGGCGCGCTGCATGCGGGCCATCACCTGGTCCATCTCGCTGGCAAGCCGGTCCATGGCTTCCTGCGGGGTGAAGGCGCCGGAGTTCACGTCACCGATCTGCTGCCACCAGAGCTGGGCCAGCTTCGGGTAATCCGGGACGTTGATGCCGGTCGGCGACCACCGGACGCGGTCCGGCGAACGGTAGAACTCGACCAGGCCGCCCAGGTTCGCGGCGCGTTCGGTAAAGCTTTCGTGGCGCACCGTGGAGTCGCGGATGAAGGTAAGGCCGACATGGCTCTTCTTCACGTCGACGGTCTTGGACACGGCGAACTGGGCATAGAGCCAGGCCGCCTTGGCGCGGTCGGTCGGGGTCGACTTCAGGATCGTCCAGGAACCCACGTCCTGATAGCCGATCTTCTGGCCTTCCTTCCAGTAGGGGCCGTGCGGGGACGGCGCCATACGCCATTGCGGCTTGCCGGCGTCGTCGACGGTGTTGTTGCCTTCGGACTTCGGCTTCACCATGTCCGCGGTGAACGCGGTGTACCAGAAGATCTGCTGGGCGACATTGCCCTGGGCGAGGGCCGGCAGCGACTGGTAGAAGTCGTAGTCGGCGGCTCCGGGAGGCGCGTATTTGCGCAGCCACTCGTCCCACTTGGCGATCGCGTAGACCGAAGCGGGGCCGTTGGTTTCGCCGCCGCGGGAAACCGAGGCGCCGGCCGGGTTGCACGAACCCTTCTCCATGCGAATGCCCCATTCGTCGATCGGCACGCCGTTCGGCTCACCAGCCGTGCCCGCGCCGGCCATCGACAGCCAGGCGTCGGTCATGCGCCAGCCGAGGTCGGGCGCGCGCTTGCCGTAGTCCATGTGGCCGTAGATCTTGACGCCGTCGATTTCCTTGACGTCCTCCGAGAAGAACTGGGCGATATCCTCATAGGCCGACCAGTTGACAGGAACGCCAAGCTCGTAGCCGTATTTGGCCTTGAACTTTTCCTTCAGGTCGGGGCGGTCGAACCAATCCTTGCGGAACCAGTACAGGTTGGCGAACTGCTGGTCGGGAAGCTGGTAAAGCTTGCCGTCCGGGCCGGTCGTGAAGCTGGTGCCCATGAAATCGTCGAGATCGAGCATCGGATTGGTGACATCCTTGCCCTCGCCGGCCATCCAGTCCGACAGGTTGACGGCGAGCTGGAGACGCGAATGGGTGCCGATCAGGTCGGAGTCGTTGACATAAGCGTCATAGAGGTTGCGGCCGGTCTGCATCTGGGTCTGGACCGCCTGGACAACCTCGCCTTCGCCGAGGATCTGGTGGTTGACCTTGATACCGGTGATTTCCTCGAACGCCTTGGTGAGGACCTTCGATTCATAGTCATGCGTCGGAATGCCTTCCGACAACACGTTGATTTCCATGCCCGCGAAAGGCTTGGCGGCGTTGATAAACCATTCCAACTCCTTCTTCTGCTCGTCTTTCGAGAGCGCCGAGGGCTGGAATTCGCTGTCGATCCATTTCTCAGCCTCGGCCATGCCGGCATAGGCCGGCAGGTATGCAAGGTTGAGAGCAACGGCCGCAGCCGATGCCATGAGCAACTTCTTCATGCTTCTCCTCCACATTTGGTCAGTTCGAAACCCACAGGTTCCATGATTTTCGAACTTCGACAAACCAATACCGAAAAAAAACGAAAGTCAATAGGTTCACTCTTGAACTTTTCGAACCTTTTCGCAATTATCCGAAAAGTTGGAGGAGATTGGCAATGCACCCGCTGCCGCCACGTCAGATGGATATCCTGGAGATCGCGCGCCGCGACGGGCGCGTCGACGTGGAGACGCTCGCTGCGCAGTTCGCAGTGACGCCGCAAACGATTCGCAAGGATCTCAACGACTTGTGCGACATGGACAAGTTGCAACGGGTCCATGGCGGCGCCGTGTTCCCGTCCAATACGGTCAACCTCGCCTACCAGGCGCGCCGCGAAATCGCCGCCGGCGGCAAGGCGCGGATCGCTGACGCCGTGGCCGACCTTATCCCCGATGGGGCCTCGCTCGTCCTCAATATCGGAACGACCACCGAGTTGGTCGCCCATGCGATCCGGCGGCACCAGGAGCTTCTGGTCATCACCAACAATCTCAACGTCGCGATGATACTGTCCGATGCACCAGGCATCGAGCTTGTCATATCTGGCGGCATGGTGCGCAGGACGGACGGCGGCATCATCGGCGCCGCGGCAGTCGACCTCATCAGGCAGTTCAAGGTCGACTACGCGATCATCGGCGCCTCGGGGATCGACGAGGAAGGCGCGCTGCTGGACTTCGATTACCGCGAGGTGCGCGTGGCCCAGGCGATCCTCGGCCAGGCGCGCAAGAAGATCCTTGTCGCCGACCACACCAAGTTCGAGCGGCGGGCGCCGGTGCAGATCGGCCATATCACCGACCTCGACGTGTTCGTGACCGATGCGCCGCCGCCGGCGCGCATCGCCGAATTGTGCGCGACCGCTAATGTCGAGCTCATCGTCGCGGAACACCAGGAAACAGCCAGCGAAGAGAATGGCGCCTCATGAACAAACAAATACAACGCGGCGGGCAGGCGCATTATGACATCCTGGTCATCGGCGGCGGCATCAACGGGGCGGGAATCGCGCGCGACGCGGCGGGCCGAGGCTATTCGGTCTGCCTGTGCGAATCGGGCGATTTCGGCAGCGGCACATCCTCCGCCTCGACCAAGCTTCTTCACGGCGGACTTCGCTATCTTGAATATTTCGAGTTCCGGCTCGTCCGCGAGGCGCTCATCGAGCGCGAGGTGCTGCTGCGCGCCATGCCGCACATCGCCAAGCCGCTGCGCTTCGTGTTGCCCTACCACGACGACATGCGCTTCGAAGGCGAGACACCGACCTCGAAACTGTTGTCGGTCGTCATGCCCTGGCTGAAGGGCCGGCGCCCGGCCTGGCTGATCCGGCTCGGCCTGTTCATGTATGACAATCTGGGTGGCCGCAAGATCCTTCCCGGCACCAGGACCATCGACTTAACCCGGGACGAAGCGGGCAAATCGCTGAAACCCGTGTTCCGAAAGGCCTATGAATATTCCGACTGCTGGGTGGAGGATTCGCGCATGGTGATCCTCAACCTTCGCGATGCCGAAGCCCGCGGCGCCCGCATCATGCCGCGCACGGCGGCCGTCAAGGCGGCGTGTCGGGACGGCAAATGGCACGTGACGCTCCATGGCGCGGCGGGGCCCGAGGAGATCACGGCATCGGTCGTCGTCAACGCCGCCGGGCCGTGGGTCGACCAGGTTTTGAAGACGGTCTTCGGCCGCAACGACGCGCACAATGTGCGGCTTGTGCGCGGTAGCCACATAGTGATCCCAAAGAAATTCGAACACGACCGCTGCTATTTCTTCCAGAACGCCGACAGCCGGATCATTTTCGCGATCCCTTTTGAGCGCGACTATACGCTGATCGGCACCACCGACGCCGACCACGGCCCCGATATGGGCAAGCCCGAGATCACCCCGGAAGAAAAATCCTACCTCTGCCGGACGGCGAGCGAATATTTCGCCGAGCCGGTTACCGAAGACGATATCGCCTGGACCTATTCGGGCGTGCGCCCGCTTTATGACGACGGCGCCTCGAAGGCGCAGGAAGCGACCCGTGACTATGTGATCCGGCGTGACAAGACGCTCGGCGGCGGCACGCTGGTCAATATTTTCGGCGGCAAGATCACCACCTATCGCAGGCTTGCCGAAGCGATGCTCGTGGAGATCGAAGACATTCTCGGCAAGCGAAAACCGGCCTGGACCCGCGATGCGAAACTTCCGGGCGGCGATTTCGAGCCGAGCGGATATGACGCGCTCGTCGCCGACATGGCCGCACGCTATCCTTTTGCCGGAACGCAATTGCTGGAGCGGCTTGTGCGCCTCTACGGCACGGAGGCGGCAACGCTCCTCGGTCCGGCGCGGTCGCTTTCCGATCTCGGCCAGGATTTCGGCGAAGGCTTGCACGAGGCGGAGATTCGCTATCTCATGAAATACGAATGGGCGATGGAGGCCGATGACGTGCTGTTCAGGCGGACCAAGCTCGGCATTCGCATGAGCGCCGGGCAGGTCAAGGCCGTCGACCGGTGGATGAAGGACAGGGCGCGGGCGAACCGGGCCGTAGAAGCGGACAAGTGGCCATGAGCGGTTATGTGCTGGCGATCGATCAGGGCACCACGTCATCGCGCGCCATTGTTTTCGACGGTGATCGCAACGTAGCCGGGATCGGCCAGAAAGAGTTCCAGCAGTATTTCCCGAAATCGGGCTGGGTCGAGCATGATGCCGAGGAGATCTGGCAATCCGTCGTCGAGGTCTGCCGGGAGGCGATTGCCCGCGCCGGCATCGAAGCCAGCCAGATCGCGGCCATCGGCATCACCAACCAGCGCGAAACCACCGTCATGTGGGACCGCAAGTCGGGCAAGCCCGTACACAAGGCAATCGTCTGGCAAGACCGGCGAACTGCCGAAACCTGCGCGCGCCTGAAGCGGGACGGACTGGAAAAAACCGTTACGGCGAAAACGGGACTGTTGCTCGATCCCTATTTCTCGGGCACCAAGGTAGCCTGGCTGCTCGACAATGTGAACGGCCTGCGGGCGAAGGCCGAAAAGGGCGAAATCGCATTTGGTACGATCGACAGTTTCCTGATCTGGCGTCTGACCGGCGGCCGAGTGCACGTTACCGACGCGACGAACGCGTCGCGAACACTGATCTACAACATCAGGAAAAACCGCTGGGACAAGGAACTTCTCAAGGCGCTGGACATCCCCGAGTCCGTGTTGCCGGACGTGCTCGACTGCGCCGCGGATTTCGGGACCACCGAGAGGGCGCTATTCGGTGCCGAGATCCCGATTCTCGGTGTTGCCGGCGACCAGCAGGCGGCGACGATCGGCAATGCCTGTTTCGAGCCCGGAATGCTGAAGTCGACCTACGGAACGGGTTGCTTTGCGCTGCTCAATACGGGCAGAGACATGGTGCGTTCGAAAAACCGTCTGCTGACAACCATAGCCTATCGCCTTGGTGGCGAAACGACCTATGCCCTGGAGGGTTCGATCTTCATGGCCGGAGCCACGGTGCAGTGGTTGCGCGACGGGCTGGGTTTCATGAAGGCGGCGTCCGAAAGCGGCAATATGGCGGCGAAGGCAGATCCCGGCCAGGACATCTACCTGGTTCCTGCCTTCACCGGCCTTGGTGCGCCGCACTGGGACGCGGAAGCCCGCGGCGCCATATTCGGCCTGACGCGCGCTACCGGGCCCAACGAAATCGCGATGGCCACACTGGAAGCGGTTTGCTACCAGACACACGACCTGCTTGCCGCCATGCAAAGGGACTGGAGATCGGCTGCAGACAAGAAAACCGTGCTCAGGGTCGATGGCGGGATGGTTGCCTCCGATTGGACCATGCAGCGCCTCGCCGACATCCTCGATGCGCCGGTCGACCGGCCGGTGGTGCTCGAAACGACAGCGCTTGGCGCGGCATGGCTTGCCGGCTCGCATGCCGGCGCCTGGCCGGGGCGCAAGGCTTTTGCCCGTGAATGGGCGCGCGACACGCGTTTCAAACCAAAAATGTCCGCCGCCGACCGCCAACGGAAACTGGCGGGCTGGCGCGACGCCGTTGCCCGAACATTGTCGCGCTAGTAGATCGCGCGACTAGCGCTCGCACTTGGGCGGCTTGGGATTCACCCACATGTTGCACAGCGGGCCGAGTTGCGACCGTTGTCCGCCCCAAACGAGCACCGCGGTACAGCGGCGGTTGAGTTCGATACGTGATCCCGGCGAAAACTTCCGCTTTACGCAACCTTTTTCGTCATAATGCACCACATAGCCAGTGGTCGGCCCCTGAAGGTCAACCATGAATTGCTGCACACCTCCGACCTTGAACGAATACATCGTCGTCCCTTTGCGGGTGCCCGGCTTGCAGGTCCATTCGCCCTCGAGATACTTGCAGGGTAACGGGAGGCCGCGCGCAATATATCCCTCGACCAGAGGGCTGTTGTATTGCTCCGGTACGATCTCAATCTGCGCGACTTGCTGCGCGTGAGCCGTGACCGCCAAACCGAAACCAAACAAACAAATCAACACAGATATTAATGTTTTCCGCATCGCATGCCTCCCCTCACTTCGGCTTGCCGGGTGCGACAGGACTACTGGACGACGAAGGACAATGTAACAACCGCCCCGTTGCCGCCGTCGACCGAGACCGAATATTTTCCGGCCGGCAGGCTCAGGGCCGATAGATTGCCTCCGCCGGTCTGCCGTCCGCTGGACGCCGAGTAGGAATAGACATTGTTGTAGTTTGCGTTGCGAATCTGAAAGCCCTGCGTGCCGATCGTCTGGTTCGTCTTGCAAGTACGACCGGAGGCTAGCGCCTGGATCTGGAAACCTGACGCCGTCTTGCCCGCTGGCACGGTAAAAGATGCATATTTCCGTGCGCAGTTTTGACCGACTATCTTCGACGTGACCTGTGTTCGCGACTGCGAGATCGCGGGCGCAACTGACATGGCGACGGCGACCGAAGCAGCCAGACCGATTGCAGACAAACGTGACATGGAAAATACAGACATATGAGCCTCTCTTTCAAACTCATGTTGATTCTTGCATGTCTTCTTTTCCCGGGAATTGACGAGTATCAACAGTGTCCGGCTCAGTGGCGAAAGCCGGCGCGTCTCGGATTTGCCGTCTTTGGCGCACATACAGTATTGTCGGAACTCACGATACCGGTGCACGAATGTCTTTCGGTCATAAACTGCTCGATCTGATCCTAAGCCCGGGACGTGTTGCCGCGCTGGCAATCGCGGTCGCCCTGGTGCCAGGCATTGGAGTATCAAAACCCCAAGCGGCGCCGATTTGCCCATCGGACGGGCGGGCGCCTTCGCCCGCCTATAGCGCGGCCGGGCAACAACCCAAGGTCGCAACGTGGCATAATATCGGCCCACTCGGGGCCACCGGTTGCGGCGACCTGCTCGATGGCAAAACCAAGCTCGCTATCGTTTTGGCGGGGCGGTTTGAATTCGCGGGTTCGACCACGGATCTGGCCAAGAGGGTGGGCGCGGTATCGCTGACAAAGGGCCTGCGCTACTGGTCGGTCACCGACCGGGATTGGAGGGTACTGCTCGAAGACGCATATGCCAGCCGGACGGCGGACGGAAAATCGCGCCGCCGCGATTTCTCGGCGGCAGAGGTGCTCAGCGGCCGCAAGCTCTATCTGGCTCAGGACGACACGCGGTCCACCGGAATCAATGCCTACAGCTTCAGGACAATCGCCAGCGGCCCCGACGGCTTCGCCTTCGAAATGGTGAACCTGACGGCAATCGGCATCGGGCCGATTACCTTTTTTCCGCCGGGTGCTCTGAAAACACTGCATTTCTTCAGTCACGAAGGCGGTGCGATCTGGACTTACTATGGTTTATCCGTTGTCAAGCGCGGGAACTTCGCCGGCCAAGCCGATTCCTATATCAACCGCAACGCCGCCTTCTTTCGTTTCGTTTCCGGCCAGAAACCGGACGGTGCCCCGCCCTTGGCCCGCTAGTCGGCTTCGGCCTAGCTCGCTTCGCGCAGTTTCGGCTCAAGCAGGGCCAGATCTCGCGGCAATATGCGAACCCGCAATCCGCGGTTTTCGTAATTGCCTTTCTGGAACTTGGCATCGGCGATCGTTTGCCATTCGGCCAGATGTTGCGCGAGGAACGCATCACGTGCGGAGGGATCGGCCGGCAACGACTGCCGCACAAGGGTTTCGTTGGCGACAATGACAATCACGCGGCTCGCGCCGTAACGCATTGTAAAGGCCATCCCATCGAGTACTTCGGTGAATGAGGTGTCGATCGCTTCCAGCTTCATTGCTGAGCTCCATATGTCACGAGGCACCTTGCCAGGTCGGGCGGCTAAGGTGTTTCAATTCTCGGAGCAGGGCGTGAGCAAAAAGGAAAAAAGATCTGCGCAATTTTACCAATCGCGTAAATAAACGGCCATTGGAACGGATTCCGCGGAATCCGGGAACAGTCGACAAAAAAGGGCCGGGCACCTGAATGCCCGGCCGCATGACTGACGGGAAGAAATCTGGGTTCCTAGGCCACGGCACGAGCAAGCGCACATTGCGACCACAGGTCGCTCAGGGCACCGGCAAGTTGCTCGATATCTTCATCGGTATGATACGGAGACGGCGTGATCCGAAGACGCTCGGTGCCCTTGGCTACGGTCGGATAATTGATCGGCTGGACGTAGATTCCATAATTGTCCAGCAGGATATCGGACAGGAACTTGCACTTGACCGGATCCTTGACCATCACCGGCACGATATGGCTCGGATTGCTCATGTAGGGGATACCGCGCTTGTCGAGCGCCGCGCGCACTTTCGCGACACGTTCCTGGTGCCTGGCCCGCTCCATCTGGCTGGTCTTGAGGTGGCGGATCGAAGCCCGCGCACCCGCGGCCAATGCCGGCGGCAGCGCCGTGGTGAATATGAAGCCGGAGGCAAAGGACCGGACAAAATCGATCAGCGCCTCCGAGCCGGTGATGTACCCGCCCATGACGCCAAACGCCTTGCCCAGCGTACCCTCGATGACGGTCAGGCGATCCATCAGACCTTCGTGCTCGGCAATGCCGCCGCCGCGAGGCCCGTAAAGGCCAACGGCGTGGACCTCGTCAAGATAGGTCATGGCGCCGAATTCATCGGCAACGTCGCAGATTTCCTTGATCGGCGCGATATCGCCATCCATGGAATAGACGCTTTCGAACGCGACAAGTTTCGGCGCATTCGGATCGGCGGCTGCAAGTTTGCGGCGCAGATCGTCGGGATCGTTGTGGCGGAACAGATGCTTTTCGCACCGCGAATGGCGAATGCCTTCGATCATCGAGGCATGGTTCATCTCGTCGGAAAAGACGATGATGCCCGGGATCTTGGCAAGCAAAGTCCCGAGCGCAGCCCAGTTGGACACATAACCGGACGTGAACAGAAGCGCCGCTTCCTTGCCGTGCAGGTCCGCCAGTTCCTGCTCGAGCAATACGTGATAATGGTTGGTGCCAGAAATGTTGCGCGTCCCGCCGGCACCGGCGCCGCACTTGTCGATCGCCTCATGCATTGCGGACACGACTACGGGATGCTGGCCCATGCCCAGATAGTCGTTGGAACACCACACGGTGACATCTCGGACTTCGTCGCCGAAATAACGAACGGCGCGCGGAAACGATCCGGCCTTGCGCTCCAGGTCGGCAAATACGCGATAATTGCCTTCCTCCTTGAGCTGGTCGAGCCGCTCCCGGAAATGTTTTTCGAAATCCATTCGTCTACTCCCGTCCTCACATGCAAATTTTTGCATGCTTTTCTCCGCATTACCAGATGCGGCGTCAAATTTCCTAGATCCGCCAACATGACAACATGCTGAATGCGAACAATTCCACCGACTTGGGCGCCGGTCATATCTTAACAGGCCCCGTTAGGACAAGCACAGCCGGCGATTTGGATCCTCACGACCCCGAACGCTCGACAATCCAGCCCGCAACAACGTTACTATTTGTCATAGAAATCCAATCAGCAATTGATAAAACTCAAGTGAGCGACAAAAAACCGCGCCTGGCGAGAGACGAGCAAATTCATCTGCAATTGCTTTCAGCGTTCCAGTGACGGGCTCGATATTTTCGATTCCGGCCGGATCGTATGAATCTGACCGAAATAAAATATACGCGGGGGGAACGCTAATGAAGTCTGACAATTTCGGGACCTTGGCGAACGGGGAGGAGGTTCGGATCGTGACGCTTGCCGGTGGCGGGCTGACGGCGCACGTGATGACTTACGGCGCTTCGATCCAACGCCTGCAGATGCACGGCCACCCCGAACCGCTGGTGCTCGGGTTCGAAACCCTCGACGACTACATTGCCCACGGGGCCTATTTTGGTGCCATCGCCGGGCGCTACGCCAATCGAATCGCCAATGCCCGTTTTTTCCTCGACGGAGAGCGGCATGACATCGATGCAAATTTCCTGAACAAGCATACCTTGCACGGCGGTAGCGCAGGCACAGGGCAGCGTAACTGGCGTTTGGCCGATGGCGGCGAAGATTTTGTGCGGCTCGAGTTGACCGATCCGGGCGACTGGATGGGATTCCCCGGTACGCTCGAAATCGCCTGCACCTACCGGCTCATCGCAGGAGGCCGGTTGTCTGTTGAACTGACCGCGACGACGGATGAGCCGACGGTGTGCAATCTGGCGCACCACTCCTATTTCAACCTCGACGACGGCGGAAACGGCGACATTCTCGAACACCGGATGATGATACCGGCGCAGGCCTATCTCCCCGTCGACGACGAATTGATCCCGACGGGCGTGGTCATGCCGGTCGATCATTCAGCTTTCGATTTCCGGCAATCCAGGCCAATCCGGATGGAAAGCGGCGACGGCCAGGTTGCCTACGATCACAATTTCTGTCTGGCCGCGGCCCGTGGCCCGCTGCGCCAGGCGGCCTGGGTGCAGGGTGGCCGTTCGGGGGTCGAACTCGAAGTGTGGACGACCGAACCGGGACTTCAATTCTATGCCGGCGACCACGTCGCCCGGTCGGTACCGGGCCTTGGTGGGCGGCAATATAGAGCCAATGCCGGTTTCGCGCTCGAACCCCAAATATGGCCCGACGCGCCCAACCGCTCCTATTTTCCGTCGGCCGTGCTCAGGCCCGGCGAAGCCTACACGCAATCCACGGAGTACCGATTCCGGATCGATTGAAGGCCGTCGCCTAAAGGATAAAGGGTATCAGCGCCCGGCGCCGCGCCGGATAGTCAGCGAAACTTCGCTTGTACCAGCGATGATGGCTGACCGCCCGCGGGCCGAGATTGGTCGCCGTCCAGATTGCAAAAGCGGCGGCCGGCATATTCCAGCAAGCGATGGCGAAGCCGATCCACTCGACGATCTCGCCCAGGTGGTTGGGGCACGAAACCCACTCGAACAGTCCGCCTCGCGGGAGCGCGTATCCCGTTTCGCCGGATTTGCGCAGCGCCAGAAGCCGGTTGTCGGCCCATATGTTAAGTGTTGTACCGGCAAGGAATACCGCTGTGCCGACAATAAAGCGGGGATCGGACAGCCAACTGGCGGAATAAGACGCCCACGGCGAAGCAAGATAGAAACCGTTCGACCAACCGTTGAACGCGTTGAACGCCATCGCAGATCCGACGATGGCGACTGGTATCGTCTTACCTGCAGTCCTGGTGCGCAGCGGGTAGATCAAGGTGCGGTTGGCGTAATGTGTCATCCATAGCGCGAAAAAGATCCAAACCGGGCCGGGCGCCGGTGCCCCGTTCCAAAGAAATGCTACGGCAAAGACCAAAGGTGAAATAGCCTCCATGACGATCCAGCCGAAACGGTTGCCGATGACCGGACCCCAGTTTCGGCTGGCATGGCGGCCATAGGGCGCTGTGATCGCAAGCTGGACGGGCAGCAAGATCAGGGCCAGGGCAACCCAGACAAGGAGGATTGTATTGAAATGCGCCTCTGTCATTTGACGATCAAGCCCCTCGTGCCCTTCTTCGCCCGGCGGCAGCGTCAGCCGCCGAACTCGGCGCGGACCGCTAGCGTGTGCTCACCCAGACCCGGCACCGGACCGTAGTTGCCGTCTCCCGACGGCGGCGCCGGCAGCGCGACAGCTCCGCCGGGCGTTTCCACGGCGATCCGCCGCAGGTCGCCATGGCCCGATAGGTCGGACATCGAACTGACCCGAGCGAAGGCGATACCGGCAACTTCCAGCTCGGAGGAAAGGTCTTCCGCCGACCGGCGAGCGAATGCCGATCCGACGAGGCGGTCGGTCTCGGCGCGATTGGCGACGCGCGCCACATTGGTGGCGAAACGCGGGTCGGACGCGAGCGCCTCGTCGCCGAGTACGCGCGCGGCGAGGATCGCCCATTCGCGGTCACTCTGGACAGAGATCAACAGCGCCGCTCCATCGGCGGTATCGAAGGCGCCATAAGGGGCGATGGAAGGGTGAGCGAGCCCGATGCGCTTCGGTGACTTGCCGCCTTCATGCTGAAGCAGCGGAACGCTCATCCAGTCCGCAATAGTGTCGAACAGGGAAATGCGGATATCCGCACCGTCGCCGGTACGGCCTCGCGCGATCAGCGCCTCCAGGACCGCCTGGTAACAGGCTTGTCCGGTAGCGATGTCCACCAGCGAGACGCCGACCCGCGCCGGCGCTTCCGGCCCCCCGGTGATTGTCGAAAGTCCGCTTTCTGCCTGGATCAGCAAGTCGTAAGCCTTGCGCCGAGCATAGGGCCCACCTTCCGCGTAACCCGATATCGACGCGATAATGAGACGGGGATACTCCCTGCGCAGCCGCTCGCGGGCGAAGCCAAGCTTGGCCAACGCACCGGGCTTCAGGTTCTGGATGAACACGTCGGCTCGCGCCAGCATCTTCTCCAGCAGTGCCCGGTCGGCGTCGAGCGACAGATCGAGGCAGACCGATTCCTTACCGCGATTGAGCCAGACGAAATAGGCACTCCCGCCGGCGGCGACATCGTCATAGTAGCGCGCGAAATCGCCTTCAGGCCGCTCAATCTTGATCACGCGGGCGCCGGCGTCGGCCAGCCGCACGCTCGCCATCGGCGCGGCGACGGCCTGTTCCAAGGCGATAACCAGCAGGCCTTCCAGCGGCTTCACGGCAACGGACTCCTCCCCTCGCAAGATCACATGATCGTCCGCCTGAATGCCCTGCCCCGCTTCGGGTTGCAAGAAATGCGCCTCTGCATCGATTGAAACCGGCCCTGGGAAATCAGACCCGACCCAGTTCGTTGCGCCAGGGCGGGTTTGCGCCTGCGCGCGAAACGGTGACGGCAGCAGCGGCGGCGCCAAGGTCGAGAGCCGCCTTCAGATCGGCTTCGTTCATCGCGCCGAGCGCGTCGCGCTTGAGCAGGTTCCGCTCCTGGAGCACTGTGAGGACTCCGGCATTGAACGTGTCTCCGGCGCCAACGGTATCGGTTACCGCCGTTCGCCTCGCCTGTGCCGTTATATTGTGTCTTGCGGTCGTGCCGGTTGCGCCCTTTTCACCTCGGGTGACGATGACCAGCGCGGGGCCGCGTGCCAATAAATTACGGGCGAGAATGTCGGTGTCGCCTTCACCTTCGAGCCAGCGCAGATCCTCGTCGGAAACCTTGATGACGTCGGCCAGTGCGATCATCCGATCGAGGCGGGCGCGATAGGCCGCGACATCTGAAACGAACCCAGGGCGGATATTGGGATCGATCATCGTCAGCCGTTGGCCGGACTCACGCCGCATCAACGCTTCGTAGGCCGAGCCGCACGGCTCGGATATCAGGCTTATGCCACCGAAAAACAGCGCCTGGATATCATCGGGCAATTCGGGCAAGTCGTCGGGCGCGATCATGCGTCCGGCCGTGTTTTCGTCGTAAAATGCGTAACTCGCCTGACCGTTTTTCAATCGCACGAAGGCAAGGGTCGTGGGCCGGGCCGACGTAACCGACAAATCGCATGCGACATTCGAGTCCCGCAGTGATAGCCGCAGCATGTCGCCGAAGAAATCGGAAGACAGGCCGGATAAGAAACCCACTGACGCGCCGAGCCTGCCCAGCGCCACGGCCGTGTTGAACACGGCGCCGCCGGCATGGGGCGCAAAAACCGATTCGCCGCTGGCTGTTTCCCGCGGCAACATGTCGATGAGCGCCTCTCCGCAACATAGGATCATGGGCCGGTATTCCTATTGTGGGCGAATCACGCCCTTGCGAATGATCATATTTGCATAAAGCCGCGGCTCGCTGGTCGCCACGATGGCATGTGCGGCTTTGACCCTGTCATAAAATGCCTGTCCCGCCAACGCGACAAGCTTGAAACCGGGCGCCCTCTTGGCGCAGACCGCGGCTATCTCCTGATGAACCGGCGCCGATTTCGATGGATCGCCATCCACAGAAGCGCGGAACAGCGCCTCGGGAACAAATTCGTCGACCGGTAAAAGCTGGAGAATTGCGTCGGCGATTTCGCTGATGCCGTGACCGTCTGCCCGAATGAGTCGGCGGGCATGTTCCGTGGCCGGGTAATTTCCGTCGACGATGGCGATCTCGTCGCCATGGCCCATGGCACGTAGGGTCGCCAGAAGGTCAGGGCCCAGAATGGGCGGAATCCCGATCAGCACATCACGTCTCCTTGAGGAATGCGTTCTGATCGATGAGAAAACGCCCGGACAAGGGCAATGTCGCCGCGCCAAGAGCACGTGCGTTGTAGCCGACGGTCCCCTCGCGGATCTCGATCGGCTCCAGTCCCGCCTGGTTCATACGTTCAAGGTGCGCGCGCGTTGCCGAAACAAGTCCAGCGCGAACCGCCAACGGCATCCAGCCATCGATCAGAGCTGCCTCGAAATCGATCACCGAAACCGCCGAGAGGATCGCATGCGCCATTCCCTGTCCGGCGTCATCGATCCACTTGCCGAGAATGGTCTCGTCGATGTCCCATTTGTCCGGGGAATCGTACAGTCTCGAGGCCTCTTGTCCGTCCGCCTCGAGCATCTTTTCGAGACTGGCGATGGAGGCGACATCGATCAGCTGCCTGGTTTTCCCGTCCGCCCCCGTGACCGGCATCGATCCGAGCGCGCCGGCATTGCCGGTACGGCCGGTGAATACGCTTCCATTAAGCACCACCCCGCCACCAACAAAGAAGCCGACATAGAAATAGAGGAAGTCGCGCGGCGGCGCTGTATGGCCAAAAACCAGTTCGGCGCTACAGGCCGAGGATGCGTCATTGCGAACGTAGATCGGAAGATCGGTAAGTGTCTCGATCTCGGCGCCGATATCGCAATTCCGCCAGGCGTCGATCGCCTCCTGGGGCGCCCCAATCATTTCCGCCCAGTTCCACAACTGGAACGGCATCGCAATACCCAAACCGGCAATACGGCTTCGCTGCGGGCCGGTCAGCCGGTCGGTCAGCGCCGCGATCGCCTCGCTGGCGAAACCGGTAATGTCTGCGGGCGTAGGATAGCGATAAGTATGGTGTACCTGGCCGACGATACCGCCGGCGAAGTCGACCAGCGCGATATCGGCGCTGCGCCGCCCAAGCTTCAGGCCAAAGAAATAGGCTCCGTCAGGCGCAAGCGACATCGGAACCGAAGGTTGGCCGACCTTGCCGCGAACGGGCTCGCCGCGCACGAGCAGGCCATCGGCTTCCAGTTCCCGCATGATCACCGAGACGGTTTGGGCGGACAGCGCTGTCATCCGGGCAATTTCTGTTTTCGACAAGGCGCCGTGACGGCGCACCAATGTGAGCACGAGGCGCTGATTGTAGGCGCGCATTCCACTCTGGTTGGAACCGCGATTGAATCGTTCCCGACCGGATTCTGGTAATTGCACGGGTGACACGTCGGTGCCCAAAACTGATCCTCCTCCCGCAAAGCCTGTCTTCGTGCAGGTCCTCGCTCATACACCAACCATGCGGGAAGGGCACAGTCATGTCAATAAATAAATAAGATTGAATTATCTATTGACAAGCCCGCGGATAGACGTTCATCTTATGGTCGATCGGCGACCGCCATCGGCTCACCGATCCGTATCGGCGAAGCGCGACGCTTCGTCGGGAGTTTCAAAGTCTGGGAGGACTATCGTGAAAAAACTCGCAACCCTTACATCCGCTCTCTTTGGCGCTGCCGCCCTTGGCGCAGTGGCCACCGCACCGGCATCTGCCGCCGACATCGGCGCCTGCCTGATTACCAAGACCGACACCAACCCGTTTTTCGTGAAGATGCGCGAAGGCGCCACAGCGAAAGCCAAGGAACTGGGTATCGAACTCAACAGCTATGCCGGCAAGATCGATGGCGACAACGAAACTCAGGTCGCCGCGATCGAAACCTGCATCGCCAACGGCGCCAAGGGCATCCTGCTGACCGCTTCAAGCACTTCGGCCATCGTGCCGTCGGTGCAGAAGGCGCGCGAAGCCGGTATCCTGGTCATTGCGCTCGACACGCCGCTCGACCCGATCGATGCGGCCGACATGACCTTCGCAACGGACAACTTCAAGGCCGGCGAACTGATCGGCCAGTGGGCTAAGGCCTCGCTTGGCGACGCCGCCTCGGATGCGAAGATCGCGTTCCTCGACCTTGATGTCTCTCAGCCGACGGTCGGCGTGCTCCGCGATCAGGGCTTCATGACCGGTTTCGGCATCGACACCAAGGATCCGAACAAGTGGGGCGACGAGGACGATTCCCGCATTGTCGGCCACGACGTTACCTCGGGTAACGAGGAGGGCGGCCGCAAGGCGATGGAAAACCTTCTCGCCACCGATCCGACGGTCAATGTCGTCTACACGATCAACGAACCGGCCGCCGCCGGCGCCTACGAGGCGCTCAAGTCCATCGGCCGCGAGAACGACGTGCTGATCGTCTCCGTCGACGGCGGTTGCCCGGGCGTGGCCAATGTCGAGGCCGGCGTCATCGGCGCGACCTCGCAGCAATACCCGTTGCTGATGGCATCCAAGGGTATTGAGGCGATTGCCGCCTGGGCCAAGGACGGTACAAAGCCGCAGGCCACCGAAGGCAAGAACTTCTTCGACACCGGCGTGCAGCTGGTGACCGACAAGCCCGCCAAGGGCGTCGACTCGATCTCGGTCGAAGAAGGCAAGAAGCTCTGCTGGGGCTAAGCCCTGCATCGGTCAGGCGGGGCAAACCCGCCTGACCGGCTTTACGCGCAACCATAATTTCCGCAGACTGGTACCTGTAGCCGGGGAAAAGGCACCGCCTGTTCCCGCCCGGCGCCGCATGGGAGGTACATGCCGTGAGCAACGCCGACAGCTTCGAGGACGTCGTCAAGACGCGCCGCGACGAGAAATTCGCCGAATTCGATACACAGCCGCATGGATTTTTGCAAAAGTTCCAGCATGCCCTGCACACGACACCGTCGATGGTGCCGCTGATCGTGCTGGTTGCCGCCGTGATCGTGTTCGGCCTTGTCCTGGGCCAAAAATTCTTCTCGCCCTTCGCCCTGACGCTGATCCTCCAGCAGGTGCAGATCGTCGGTGTGCTTGCCGCGGCCCAGAGCCTGGTCATCCTCACCGCCGGCATCGACCTTTCCGTCGGCGCGGTCGCCGTGATTTGCTCGGTCATCATGGGGCAGTTCACTTTCCGCTACGGCTTGCCGCCCTATCTCGCCGTCTTCTTGGGCCTGGCGGCCGGCACCGGGATCGGCGCAATCAACGGCTGGCTCATAAGCCGCATCAAGCTGCCGCCCTTCATTGTCACACTCGGCATGTGGCAGATTGTATTGGCGGCCAACTATCTCTATTCGGCCAACGAAACCATCCGCGCACAGGATATCGAGGAAAAGGCGCCGTTCCTCCAGTTCCTCGGCAACACGGTGCAGTTCGGCGGCGCGACCTTCACGCTCGGCGTCATCCTGATGCTGGTGCTCGTGCTGGTACTCGCCTATGTACTGCGCTCCACCGCCTGGGGCCGTCACGTCTATGCCGTCGGCGACGACCCGGAAGCCGCCGGGCTTTCCGGCGTCAATGTCCACGCCACGCTGATGTCGGTCTACATGCTGGTCGGTTTCATCTGCGCGCTGGCGGGCTGGGTCATGATTGGCCGCTTCGGCTCGGTCTCGCCGTCAGCGACAACCGGCGTGATCGGCAATATCCAGGCTATCACAGCCGTGGTGATCGGCGGCATCTCCCTGTTCGGCGGGCGCGGCTCGATTATGGGCGCGTTCTTTGGAGCGCTGATCGTCGGCGTTTTCGAACTCGGCCTCCGCATGGCCGGCGCCGACCCGCAATGGACCTTCCTCCTGATCGGCGTGCTCATCATTGCCGCCGTGGCTGTAGACCAGTGGATCAGAAAGGTATCGGCATGACGACGGAACCCATTCTCAAGGCCCGCGGCCTGGACAAGCGCTACGGCAAGGTCACAGCGCTCGACCGCTGCGATTTCGATTTGATGCCGGGCGAGATCCTGGCTGTCATCGGCGACAACGGCGCCGGCAAGTCAACGCTGATCAAGGCGCTGTCCGGCGCGGTGATCCCCGACGGCGGCGAAATCTGGCTGGAAGGGCAGGAAATAAATTTCCACTCGCCCAACGACGCCCGCATGAAGGGAATCGAGACGGTCTACCAGACACTCGCCATGTCGCCGGCCCTGTCGATTGCCGACAACATGTTCATGGGTCGCGAACTGCGCAAGCCGGGCGTGCTCGGAACCTGGCTCCGGCGCCTCGACCGCAAGGCGATGGAAGACTTCTCACGCCAGAAGCTGTCCGATCTCGGCTTGATGACGATCCAGAACATAAACCAGCCGGTGGAAACCCTGTCCGGCGGCCAGCGCCAGGGCGTGGCCGTGGCGCGCGCCGCGGCATTCGGCTCCAAGGTCATCATCCTCGACGAGCCGACCGCAGCGCTTGGCGTCAAGGAGTCGCGCCGGGTGCTGGAATTGATCCTTGACGTGAAATCGCGCGGTATCCCGATCATCCTGATCTCGCACAACATGCCGCATGTCTTCGAGGTCGCGGACCGCATCCACGTCCACCGCCTCGGCAAGCGCCTCTGTGTTATCGAACCTAAGCAGCACAGTATGTCGGATGCCGTGGCACTAATGACCGGCGCCAAGGAACCGTCGCCCGAAGAGATGGCTGCTTGAACCGGTCCGAGGTCAACGAAGTCATGGCGCGTGCGGATGCCTTCATCCGCTCGCATGGCTATATCCTCCCGCCTTTCGCCTACTGGACGCCCGATGACATGAAGGCGCGTCGCGCCGATATCGGCGGCATCGTCGACGGCCGGCTCGGCTGGGATATCACCGACTACGGCAAGGGTCGCTTCGGGGAGACCGGGCTCTTCCTTTTCACCGTGCGCAACGGCCGAGCGGCCGATCTCGCCTCCGGTCGCGGCATGCTCTATGCCGAAAAGATCATGATTTCGCGGGTCGAACAGCTCTCGCCGATGCACCGCCACGTCATCAAGGCGGAGGACATCATCAACCGCGGCGGCGGCACGCTGGCGATAAAGCTCTTTGCCTCGGACTCCGAAGGCGCGATCGACCGGGAGGCACATGTTTCGGTGCCGTGCGACGGAGCGATGCGCTCACTCGAGCCAGGCGGAATCCTGGCCCTGCAGCCGGGCGAAAGCGTGACCTTGATGCCGGGCATCTGGCATGCCTTCTGGGCGGAGAAATCCGACGTGCTGATTGGCGAGGTTTCCACGGTCAATGACGACCTCACCGACAATATCTTCGCCGAACCGCTCGACCGGTTTTCTTCGATTGCGGAGGATTGCGCGCCCGACCATCTGCTCGTCTCGGATTACCCGGCCTGGCTCGGATAGATGTTACAGACCGAAATCGGCATAAAAAAAACCCGGCCTTTGCGCCGGGTTTTTTAAGAGTCGTTGACTACAGCAGAATCAGGCGACGTTGCCGCTGATCCAGCTCGAAAGCGCGGTCTTCGGCGCCGCGCCCACCTTCATGTCGGCCACTTCGCCGCCCTTGAACAACATCAGCGTCGGGATCGAGCGCACACCGAATTGCGCCGCCAATTCCGGGTTCTCGTCAATGTTGAGCTTGGCGATCTTGACCTTGCCGCCCATTTCGGTAGCAATTTCGTCGAGCGCAGGCGCGATCATCTTGCACGGCCCGCACCATTCCGCCCAGAAATCAACGACCACCGGCTCCGCCGATTCGAGAACGCTTGACTGAAAGTTGGATTTGTCGACCTTTACCGTGGTCATCTGGCTCTCCTTGAATAGCTGTCGCCGTCAATGTGGGCTCGAATGAACAAATGTTCAAGTGTTGCTATGGACTCGCATCATCCGCGAGCACGGATGATGACGGGCCCTTGAAATTGTTGTGTCACGCTTGGCTGAGTCGGGCAAGCGACGCGGCCATCACATCTTCGGCAAGTTCGATCAGGCGGGTCGCTTCGGTATAGAGCAATGCGCAGCGGATCGCGCGATCGGGATAAAGCGGCCGCAGCAATTCGCGATAAAGGGCCATTTGCGCGACATGGCCGGCGGGGACTTCCTCCGGCGAGCGCGGCGCGGGGCGGTTTGTCTTGTAATCGACCACGAGGACACGGTCCGGCTGCACGGCGAGCCGATCGATCACACCGCTGACCAGATGATCCCGCCCCTTGACGGCAATCGTACCCATGATCGGGACCTCGGCGCGGGACTCCTCGGCAAAAACCGGTGCAAAGCCAGGGTCGCGAAGAATCCGGAACACCGAATCGCACGCAGCCTGGCGCTCGCTTTCCGGCCAGTCAGCAGCAGTCTGGCCAAGCCACGACCGGGCAGCGTCCTCCCGTATATCGGCAGCGATACCGGGCAACATCTGCAGCAATTTGTGGACCGCAAGCCCGCGCCGGATCGCCAGGCCGGGCTCCTGCGCGTCGTCGAACACCGGTGATCGCGGCGTGGTGTCGCGCTCGGGTCCGGGTTCAATGAGGAGCGCCGCGCCGGAGGGCGATAGCGGGCGCGGCAGATCGGCGGGTGGCACGAGCCTGAGCGCCGGGTCGAAAGGCAACGGCCGGACCGGCTCTCGAGGACCTGTTTCCACGGTCCCGAAGCTGACGGCATCGGCTTGGGTAATCCGGTAGCGCAGCGCTTGCGTACCGATGACGGTGTTGTCATAGGGCTTGCCGCCCGGCGACCCTTCAAGCGCGATCCGAACCAGATCGTGCCAGGTCGACTCCTTTGTTCCACGTGCACCGTGATAGCCGCACACGATCAGCCGGTCTTCCGCCCGGGTCATGCCGACATAAAGCAACCGGCGATATTCGTTTCGGGCCTGTTCGGCAAATTCCTCGTCCAGTGTCCCCAGCATGGTGTTTTTCAGCGCCGCGCCCGCGCGCCAAAGCCAGCCCTTGCCATCCCAGGCGTCTGATTTCGGCGTGTAGGCGAGTAAATGCGGCCGATGCGTCGGGATAAATGGAGCCGAGCCGCTGTCAACCAGGAAGACGACTGGTGCTTCCAGGCCCTTGGCGGCATGAACCGTCATGATCCGCACCTCGTCGCGCACCTGGTCCATTTCGCGTTTGATGTCCGGTCCACTGGCCGACAGAACGGCGAGAAAGGTTTCGAGATCCCCCGCACCCGCTCGTTCCTGGGCGAGCGCAAAATTCATGAACTCGTCAATGATCTCGCCGGCCTCCGGCCCAAGCCGCGCCATGAACCGGCGTCTTGCACCATCGCGCCCAAGCAGCGTGGCGTAAAAATCGACTGCGGGCTTTGAGCCGGCTTCATTTTGCCAGACGGCCAATTGCTCGACCGCCACGCGGCAGTGCTCGTCTTCCCCAGCACGCTCGCGCAGACACGACCACAATGGCTGCTTGATCGGCCGCCCCGCCGACAAAGTCATCAGTTCGTCGTCGGAGAAGCCAAACAGCGGACTCTTGAGCAGGGAAGCAAGCGACAAATCATCATGCGGTTGCAGTGCGAACCGACCGATCGCCACCAGGTCCTTGACCGCGATGTGACCGGGCAGGCTCAATCTGTCGGCGCCAGCGACGGGCACGTCCAGTTCCTTGAGCCGCCGCGACAGGGCGTGAATGAACCGGTCGCGCTTGCGCACCAGCACCATGACGTCGCCAGGCGCGAGACGCCGCCCCTGACCCTCGATGATCTCGCCGGATTCGATCCAGCCCTTTATCGTGCGGGCGATGTGTTCGGCGAGCTTTACCGCCGGCGCGGCAGCGTGATCAATGCCCTCGCGCCAATCGTCGGGTTCTTCGACCGCCTCCGCGCCAATCGACGGCCAAAGTTCGACATAACCCGGTTCGCCGTCGCGAATCGCCAGATGCTCGATTTCCTCCGGGTCTCCGGTCAGGCCGGCGCGCGCCTCGGGCGATTTGAACACCAGGTCGACCGCGGACAGTATGTCCGATGTGGAGCGGAACGAATAGGGGAGGCGCTCCGGCAGAAACTGCTTTCGGGCGCTATCCGCGCGGACCGAAAAACTGTGCCGCATGTCGGCGAAGGCGCGCGGTTCGGCACCCTGGAACGAGTAGATCGACTGTTTTTCGTCGCCGACGGCGAAGATCGTGCGCAGGATGTTGGCGCGTGCACCCTCGCCGGTGAAAAATTCCGCCGTCATCGAGCGGATCACGTCCCACTGCTCCGGACTGGTGTCCTGTGCTTCGTCGAGAAGGACGTGGTCGATGCCCTTATCGAGCTTGTACTGCACCCACAGCCCGGCATCGGCGCGGCGCAGAAGATGCGCTGTCCGCATGATCAGGTCGTTGAAATCGAGGAAGCCGCGCGCCCGCTTATGGGCTTCGTAGCGGCCGATCAACCGGTCAGCGACGGTCAGCGCCGCGCCCGTGGCCTCAAGCATGCGTAACAGGGCGATACGGTCAAGAGCGGCCTTAACCGCTTCCACGGCTTCGAGATAGCGGCCCTCGAGATCCGGAAAGGCGGCGTGCATCGCCTTGGAGAAAAGCCAACCCGGCTTGTAGGGCTCGCCATTGCTGCCCAGAAGGGCTGCGCCAGCCATTTCCAGCCGTACAAGCGGATCTTCTGCAGTGCAGGCTTTTGCCGCGGCATAAGTGCAGAATTCGCGAGCGCGTGCGGCGCCGTTCTCGAAAGCCCAGGCATCAATGGCCCGCAAATAGGCGGGATCGCAACCGGGCAGCGGCCAAGCTTCCGAAGCGATGGTCGAGGAGCTTTCGTTATCGGCGAACCCGAACTCGTCGCACAAAGCCGAAAAACAGCCCTCGGCGCCGCCGCATTGGTCGAGGAAGGCGCGTAGCCCGTCGCGTTTTTGCACGATCTCGCCAAGCAGCCGGTCGAGGCCGGTTTCCCCGGCTGCCGACAACACCGTGTAGAAGGCATCGGCCAGGGCGCTGTTTTCGTCCCGGTGCGCTCCGGTCAGCAGTTCGCGCCGGGCTTCGGCCACCAGCGCAGCTTCCATGCGGCCATCGAGCAACTCGAAGTGTCCGGCAATATTGGCTTCGAGTGGAAACTGGTGAAGCACCGCCTCGCAAAAGGCATGGATGGTCTGGATCTTCAAGCCGCCAGGCGTCTCGAGCGCGCGGGCAAACAGCCGGCGGGCATGGGTCAGCTTGCCGGCATCCGGCTCGGCGCCTTCCACCGCCGTGATTCGATCGGCCAGCGCCGAGTCATCCAGCAGGGCCCAGTCGCCGAGCGTCTCGAAGACGCGGTTGGCCATGTTGGCGGCGGCGGCCTTGGTGTAGGTAAGGCACAGGATCTTCTGTGGGTCGGTACCGTTAAGCAGAAGGCGGATTACGCGGCTGGCCAGCACATGCGTCTTGCCAGCGCCGGCATTGGCCGAGACCCAGGCCGATACCGTCGGGTTCGCCGCGCGGCGCTGGCGCTTGATCGTGTCGGGCGGGACGCGGCGGCGGCTCATTCGGCCTCTCCCGCTTCGGAATCGCTGCCCGACGACCATTCCAGTACCCGGGCCAGATGGTCGTAGGGACCCTCGGTGTCACCCTCCCTGAAAGGCAGCAGCCGGGATACGTATCCATTGTCGGGCAACTGGAAGAACGCCACCAGCTCCCCAAGTTTCTCCCACGCTTTCTCAGAGAGTTCCGGTGCCGAAACGATCTGCTTTCCACGATCTGCCAGGATGGACTGGGTAACGACCGAGCCATCTGGCTTGAGTCGGACATAGGCCAGCTCGCCAGGCTTCGCCCCGTCTCCAAGCTCCGCAAAGGCGCCGCGCGACGCCAATGCCCCCTCCAGCGCCAATTGCGGCGCCAACAGGGTGCGGGCCTGTTTCGTCGACGGTGTCGAACCTGTCTTGTAGTCGAGGATGTCGATGCGACCGTCAGCGTGCCGGTCGATCCGGTCGGCACGTCCCGAAAGGCTTACGCCGGTCGCCCCGATCTGTTTCGCGTCGGCCCTGATCTCGGCGTGGCGGGTGAGACCGGGCTCTATGCGTCCGCGCTCCCATTCGAGGATGTTAGGCACCATGGCCAAAAACCGCGGCCACCACACCGCTTCCACGTCGCCGGGCAAAGCCAGCTTGTCAAAACAGTCGCGACCGATCGCAATCAGGGTCGCCTCGGCATCGGGCGCACGCGAGTCGGCCACCTCAATCGTGAAGCGATGCAGGATGTCGTGGAACAGGCTGCCACGTTCAGCGACGCCCGGATCGCGCACGAGCTCTTCGAGCGGTTCGAGGCGCAGGATACGGCGGGCATGGATGGCATAGGGATCGCGCCTGAGCGTTTCGATTTCGGTGACCGAGAACCGTTTCGGGCGAAGCGCGAGGACGGGCTTCGGCAAGGGGCGCGGCGCAAAGTCCACCCGTTCCGAATTGTCCAGAAAATTGGCCCAGGCTACATATTGCCGTCCCCGATCCCGCATTTGCTCATAGGTTTCTTTGCCGGCAAATGTCGTCAGCCGCTGAAGCCAGCGCGAGGCGACAGAAGGTGCGTTTTCAGCGCGAAGCGATCGGGTGAGCACGATACGCGGCGCGCCCATGGCCATCTCGAAATCATGGGCGGCCTGACCGATACGCCGCTCCGGCGGATCCAGCTCAATCGACGCCTTCATCAGCCGCGACATGAACTGGTCGGGCGCAGCGCGGCGTGGCCAACTTCCTTCGTTGAGGCCGCCCAGCACCAGCGTGTCGGCGTGTTGGAGGCGCGCCTCAAGTTGGCCCCAGATGACGACACGGCGATCCGCTCCCGCCGACGGCTTGACCGTTTCCGGCGCGATCAGCGCCGTCAGCACGTCCGGCCATTCATTGCTGTCAAACCGGGTTTCGCCGCCTGCTGCGAGCAGTGCGCGAAGCACTTCGGCCAGCCGGGTGCCGGCATCGCCCTCATAGAGCTTATCCAGACTTCCGTCAGCCGCCCGTGCGGCTGCTTCAAGCGCAACTACGCTGGCGGTAACCGCGTCGGTTATCGTGACATCATGGTTTTCGCGTAGTGCCACCAGCGGTCGGACGGCGTCCATCAGTTTGCCGGCCAGGTCGCCCACCGCGCTCCGTGCTGCCTCATCCAGCCGCGCCAGCCAGAACGGCGGATGCGGATCCGATGCCAGGATTTCGAGCCGCGTTTCGAGCAGCGCCGGCAGTGCGGCGATGTCCGGCCGTCCCGTGCCGCCGCGCAAGGCCGCCAGTTCGAGGTGCTCAGCCGCTTCGCGCACTGCCGCACGCTCGGTCGACAGGCGGAGCAGCGGGTGCTTGAGCAACGCCAGCAGGGTCACTGGATCGCCGGGCCTGAGCGCACACTGCACCAGCAGCGCCAGCAAGGTCGCTGGCGGCGTGGCGGAAAGCGGCGTGCCGCCGGAATCATCTGCCCGAATGCCGAATCGCTGCAACTCGGCGGCAACCCGCCGTGCCAGCGCCCGATCGCCGGTCAGCAACGCGGCCGTGCGGTCGCCACGTTCGACCGCCTCGCGCAACACCACCGCGACCGCCATTGCCTCCTCGCGCTCATTTGCGGCCTCAACCAGGCTGACACCGTCGAGCGCGCCGGTCTCCAGTGCCGTTCGCAGCGCCGGTTGTCCGGCGGCCCAGTTTTCCGTCGCCTCGGCGGGCCGCAATGCTTCGCTCACGATTTCGCGCCGTGCTTGCATGGCCGGTGTGGCGGTCCCGAGCGGATTGACGTCGTTCCGTTTGACGCCGAGGCCGGCGAGCAGCTTTTTCAGTCCGAATTGCGGATGCCCGAACACGGAAGGGGCGTCTCCGACTTCTCCGATCAAATCCCAGGCTCGCTCATCGAGGCTGCGATCGAGCCCGGGCAGCACAACAGCGCCCTGCGGCAAGCGGGCAATTGTCGCCAGCAAGCGAGCGGTCGCGGGGATCGAGCCCGTCGACCCGGCCGCGATAACGGGGCCGTCGGACAGGCGCGCGGCGAGGCGGGCCGCCTCGGCGTCGATCAATGCATTGCGATGAAACGCCGGATTGGAGCGGTTGCGTTCCAAAAGATATTCCGGCCAGTGCCGGGTGATGATCGTCAGGAACTCCAGTGTCACCTGCCACCATTCGGCCAGTTCTCCGCCGGCCAGATCGACCAGCCTGGTCCAGTCGGCGCCCTCGGTCTCGATCTCGTCGATGAGAGCGGCGAGATCCCGCGCCAGCCAGATCGCGTCGGCAAAACTCGCCGGAACGGTCACCTCCTCGCCACCGAGCATTTTTGCCACATGACCGGGCAGGTTTTTCTTCCAGCGCTGAACCAGAGGCGCCAACGCCATCAGCCGTTCCGTCGCGTCGATTGCCGGCGGCAGGTCCGGAAGATCGGGCATCGCCATGTCAAAAAACGCGGCGTCCTCGTCGAATTCGCCGAGCGGGCGGATGACCGGCAGGATCGCCGAGCGGGCCGTCGCCTTTTCGGCGAAAATGGCGCGCAGCGCCCGGGCAGCGCGGCGCGTCGGCACGAAAATGGTCGCGCTTGCCAGCTTCAGGGGATCGCCGGTGTCGCGAAATCCGTCGATGAGGCGACCGTCGAGCAGGCAGTCGGCCAGTTCCGGCAGGAAGGGAACGCCCGCGTCGATCGAAAAAACCCGCGGCGACCGGCCGCTCATCGTTTCCCGGCCCGGGCAAGCGCGGCTTCCGCCGGCGCGATGGCATCGGGCGTACCAACCGTAATCCAGTCTCCGTCGAGCACATGACCGAACAAGCGGCCACTGGAAATGGACTGATCGAAATAGCGATTGAGTGAATGCGGTTCTGCCATTGCGCCGGCAAAGATTCGCGGATGGACGATGGCGGCGCCGGCATAGATATAGCCTTCCGCAGCCTGTCCTGCCCGCGCGAGCCGGCCTTCGGCGTCGCGCGTGAAATCGAGGCCGCCCGTATGGCCGGTCGCGCGGTTCGGGGTGGTCAGCAGCAGCAGGATATCCATCTGCACATCGTTCCACATCGCCGCCATGGCGTACAGTGACGACCCATTGCGTTCGATCCAGAACGTGTCGGCATTGAGAACGAAGAACGGGCTGGTTCCGAGTTCGGCCAACGCCTTCACGATGCCGCCGCCGCTGTCGAGCAGCGAATCGCTTTCGTCGGATATCACGATTTTCGGATGTTCTTGACCGGCCAGATGGGCAACGACCAGTTCGGCGTGCCAGTGGACGTTGACGACAGCCCGGCGAACGCCTGCCGCCCTCAGCGCGTCCAGACCGCGGTCGAGCAATGTGCGGCCGGCGATCTCGATCAGCGGTTTCGGGCAGGTATCGGTCAGCGGGCGCATGCGCTTGCCCAGTCCCGCCGCCAGCACCATCGCCGTGTCCGGCATGTCCGGCATGAAAGTCATCCTCGTCGCTGCCGCGGATTGGCTGTGTTACCGGGTAACCGCGGCAATACCGGCTTTGTGATAGAATTCGCGCACCGGTTCAAGAGCCGGATGCGCGAGCGAACGTGCGACGTAATCCCTGATGCGCGGCAGGTGCTTCAGATAGGCCGGCTTGCCGTCACGCTCGTTCAACCGCACGAAAATGCCGAGGATCTTCGAATTGCGCTGCGCGGCCATGATCGAATAGGCCGCCATGAAGCTCTCCCGGTCGAACGGCCCGGTCTGAGCGCGGGCTGATGCATATGCGTCGATGATCCGCTCTTCCAATTGCGGCGATATCGTCACGCGCGCGTCTTGGGCAAGCGACGCCACGTCATAGGCACACGGCCCGATCAATGCGTCCTGGAAGTCGATCAGGCCGAGCCGGTCGGTTCCGGTTCGGTCTTCCCGCCAGATGATGTTCGGTGAATGGAAGTCGCGGAGCACCAGGGAAGTTTCCGCGCCGGCCAACCGGTCGAGCACCGCGGACCAATCGGTCACGAAACCGCGGGCATCGACTTCGGTTAGCGGGCCGCCCATCGCATGAGGCGCATACCAGCTAGCCAGCAGATCGAGCTCGATCATCATTGCGTCGCGGTCGTAATCGGGAATGCGGTAACCCCGTCCAGGCGCCAGTTCGATGTTCCGCTGCCAGTCGCGCTCATGCATGGCGGCCAGCAATTCGGCCGCCGCGCGGTAGCGTTCGGCAACCGGGCTGCCGTCCGCGTCCAGGAATCCCTGTGACCCGAGATGTTCGATCAGCAGCAGGCCCCGGTCGAGATCGGCCGCGTAGATTTCAGGTGCGATGAAACCCTGACGTCTCAGTTCGCCGTCGATCGCGACAAAGGCGGTGACATTCTCGGCAAGGTGAGCGATGCGGCTATAGGGCTTGCCGTCGCGGATCGGCGGGCCGTCGGGCATGGCCGGCGCGTTCATGATCACTCGGGTCTCTGACCCAAACCGCGTTGTCTCGTAGGAGCGCATCGAAGCGTCACCGGTCAGGTAGCGGCGCTCCGCGGCACCCCATCCGGCCTGGTCGAGAAAATCCCGGATCGCCAGCGACCGCTCAACCCGCGCACCCGCGTCCCCAGTCGCCGCGACGGCTGCGTCCCGGCCGGCACCGCCATGGGTCAGGGTGACGCGGATGGTCTCGGCGGGCAGCAGCTCTGCTGCCCTTTCCGGCCATTCGACCAGCGTCACCACGTCGGCATCTTCGCCAAAACCAAGTTCCTGCAGCTCGCTGGTATCGGCCAGCCGGTAGAGGTCGTAATGCGACGCCGCGATACGGGTTTCGTTATAAGTCTGCACGAGGGTGAATGTCGGGCTGGGGACTTCGAGACCGGGATCGCCTGCCAGCGCCCGGATCAGCGCCCGGGCAAGCGTTGTCTTGCCGGCGCCCAGGTCGCCGGCAAGCGCGACAACATCGCCGGCCTTCGCGGCGGCGGCAAGGTCGCAGCCAAGCCTCGCCGTCGCGGCGTCGTCGTCCAGATGGATCGTTCGCGAGAAATCCGTCACAGCGGTTCGCACGGTCTATTCCGCAGCGACGCGGAATTTCTCCGGGACTGTGGGGAAACGGCAGGTGACGGTCGTTCCCTTGCCCTCACCGGTCTCGATATCGACCGATCCGCCATGAAGCTCGACAAAGCTCTTGACGATGGCAAGCCCGAGCCCGGCTCCCCGCTGACGCCCGGGATTGGCGCCAGGGCTGAACCGCTGGAACACCGTTTCCAGGATTTCCGCCGGCATTCCCGGCCCGTCGTCGTGGACCTTGAACACGATATCGCCGGCGCGCGCGGCGACCGCGAGCGTAATCGTGCTGCCGTCCGGCGCGTAGTTGACGGCGTTGGACAGTAACTTGAACAGGATCTGCCGCACCCGGTGTTCGTCGGCCTGGAACCGCTTGGGCGCATCCGCAAGGTCGAGTTCCAGAACGATCCCGTGTTCGCGCATACGTTCGGCGACGAGGTCAACGGCCGCATCGACTGTCTCGGCGATCGCAATCTCGGAGACGTCGAGTTCCATGAATCCGGCATCGACGGTGGCGAGGTCGAGTATGTCGTTGACGATCGTCAGCAATACTGACGACGATGTGCCGATGTGATCGACATATTCCCGCTGCTTGTCGTTGAGCGGGCCGATGCTTTCCATGTTCAGGAGATCTGTAAAGCCGATGATGTTGGTCAGCGGCGAACGCAGCTCGTAGGAGACGTGCTGGACAAAATCGTTTTTCAGCTGGTCGGCGCGCTGCAAGGCTTCAAACTTGTCTTTCAGGGCGCGCTCAATGCGCGAACTGTCGGTGACATCCACAAAAGTCAGCATGACCTGGCCGTTGGGCAACGGGACGGTGGTGTAGCCCAGGATCATGCCGTCGGAGAGTTCGACCTGGCCACGGCTCTCGTCGCGCTGTTCGTCGAAGCCCGTGACCAACGACACAAATCCCGGCCACGGGCTGTCGCGCGTTACCGGATCGCAGGCGGCGCGGATCGCTGAAATGTGGACATTGTCCTGTGTCAGTTCCTCCGGCAGGCCCCACAAGTTCGCGAAGGCAGGATTGGCCAAGCGAAGCCGACCGTCGGGTCCGAACACGACCACGCCCTCGGCGAGATTGTCGAGCGTCTCGCCCTGGACCCGCACCGCCGTCTTGTAGCGGCTTTCCAGGTCGATCTGCTCGGTCAGGTTTTCAAAAACCCAGGTCACCCCGCCCTTCGGCTGCGGATTGGCGACCACGCGCAATGTGCGGCCGTCCGGGAGGTGCCACCAGTGTTCCTGGCTTTCCGGGGAGCGATAGGCGGCAAGCAGGTTTTCCTTCCAGCGTCGCCATTCGGGTTGCTCCGCCAGCATCCCGTCGGCGCGCAGCCGGTCGAGCACCAGCGCATTGTCTGGCTCGCTGGACAGGAATGCCGTGTCCAGATCCCACAATTTCTGGAATGCCAGGTTGTGGAACCGCAGTTTCTGCTCGGCGTCGAAAATCGCGACCGCTGTCGTCAACTGGTCGAGCGTATCGGCGTGGCTGCGCTGGGCCTGCTCGTATTCCTCGCGCAACGCCTCGATTTCGGTGATGTCAAAGGCGATCCCGGCCGAACCGTACTCTCCCTGCCGGTCGGTCACTTCAAACAGGTGCCGGTCGCCGGCAATGACCGAGGACACCTTCTTGTGGTAGACCGGATCGCCCTGCTGATGACGGCGTAGAGCATCGCGCGCCAAGCTCGGCAGCAATTCCCGCCCCTCTTCAACTGCCTGTTGTGCCGATTCCGCCTCGACGGCCTTGGCATAGGCGTCGTTGACCCAGCTCAGACGTCCGTCGATGTCGCGCACCCAGATCGGCGCCGTCGCAACGTCGGTCAGGCCGCGCAGGGTTTCGTAGGCCGACATCATGCTCTCGAACTGGATCCTGAGCCGTCCGTGCTCCTCCCGGTCGGCGGTCAGCGACGACAGGCGCACGACAGAGTGCTGGCTCGACGTCTGACCGGAGATTTCGAGCAAGGCGCCGGTCACGGTCTCGCAAACAAGGTCGAACGGTCTCCCCTTGTCGCGCAGCCCCACGATTGCATGCTCAAGCGCGGTCGCCGAATGCGCCGTCAGCCAGCGGCCGAAAGCGAGAAATCCAGAGCGGTCTTCGGGCGCACCACTGTTTGCCGGCAGATTGCCGATGAGTTCCGGCCGCTCGTTCTTGCCGGCCCACACGATCAGTTTCCAGTTCTTCAGATTAAGAAGACTTTCGGAGCGCTGCAGGGCAGCGTTGAGATCGGCAACCCGGCCCCGCAGATTGGCATTTTCCTCGGCCATGCGGCTGCGGTCGCGGATCAGCCACATCGCGGATAGAATCGCCGTACCGACTATTCCGAAGAATATCGCCAGCTGGATTGTTGCGAAAGCGTCTATCGCGCCCGGCGCGCCGGCGTCACCGGACGAGCCATCGAACAACCCCGCGGCGGCCGTGCTGCTGACAGCGGCCAGCGCGGTGCCCGAAAGCGCGATCAGCCGCAGCCGAGCGACAAGACCTCGTCGCCACGCGCGCCGCGCGGTTCTTTCCGGTTTGTGATCTGACGGGGCGGCCGCCTCGCTGGCCGTCCCGGTGCCCGACACAAGAGTCGATGGCATGTCTTGTCCTCTCCGCCGCCTGGGTATCAAGACCGCCCTGAAAACCTGCCCTCTATGCACCGCCCGCGCCGGATTACCGAATGGCTGCAAGCCATGTAGCACTCCATCGCCCCCGGGGTCCGAAGCATTGCGAATCACACAATACAATGTGCGCGAATCGGCGTGAAGAAGCCGCACGGACAAAAATAACGCCGGGTGAAAAGTCAATCACCCGGCGTCAATATTTTGTGTCTAATTGACGAGATATTAATATCTGTAGTGTTCGGGCTTGTAGGGACCCTCCGGCGTTACGCCGATATAGGCAGCCTGTTCCTGCGAAAGTTCGCTCAGGTTCGCGCCCAGCTTGGCAAGGTGGAGCCGCGCTACCTTCTCATCGAGGTGCTTGGGCAGCACGTAAACCTCGTGACCGTACTGGCTGCCCTTGGTAAACAGTTCGATCTGCGCCAGCACCTGGTTGGTGAAGGACGCGCTCATGACGAAGGACGGATGGCCGGTAGCGTTGCCGAGATTGAGCAGGCGGCCCTCCGAAAGCAGGATCATGCGGTTGCCGCCCGGAAACTCGATCATGTCGACCTGCGGCTTGATGTTGGTCCATTTCAGATTGCGCAACGCGGCAACCTGAATCGCGTTGTCGAAATGGCCGATATTTCCGACGATCGCCATGTCCTTCATGGCGCGCATGTGGTCGATGCGAATGACATCCTTGTTGCCGGTCGTCGTGACAAAGATATCGGCGGTCGAAACCACATCTTCCAGCTGCACGACCTCGAACCCGTCCATCGCTGCCTGCAAGGCGCAAATCGGATCGATTTCGGTGACCTTGACGCGTGCGCCGGCGCCGCGAAGCGACTGGGCCGAACCCTTGCCGACATCGCCGTAACCACACACGACGGCGACCTTGCCGGCCATCATCACGTCGGTGGCACGGCGAATGCCGTCGACCAGCGATTCCTTGCAACCATACTTGTTGTCGAACTTCGACTTGGTCACCGAGTCGTTGACATTGATCGCCGGGAAGGGCAGCAGACCCTTCTTCTGCAGCTGGTAGAGGCGGTTGACGCCGGTCGTCGTCTCTTCCGTCACGCCGTGGATCGCGGCGCGCTGGCGGGCGAAGAAACCCGGCGACTTGGCAAGGCGCTTGTTGATCTGCGCGAACAGGACCTCTTCTTCCTCCGATCCGGGATTGGAAAGCACGTCCTCGCCGGCTTCGGCGCGGGCGCCAAGCAGGATGTACATGGTGGCGTCGCCGCCATCGTCGAGGATCATGTTGGACGGCTCGCCGTCTGGCCACTGGAAGATCGCATCGGTGTAGGTCCAGTAATCTTCAAGCGATTCGCCCTTGACCGCGAAGACCGGCGTACCGGTCGCCGCGATCGCCGCGGCGGCGTGGTCCTGGGTGGAGAAGATGTTGCACGATGCCCAGCGCACCTCGGCGCCGAGCACCTGGAGCGTTTCGATCAGCACAGCGGTCTGGATCGTCATGTGAAGCGATCCGGTGATGCGCGCGCCCTTCAGCGGCTTGGCTTCCCCGAACTCCTCGCGGCAGGCCATCAGGCCCGGCATTTCGGTTTCGGCGATGTCGATTTCCTTGCGGCCGAAGTCGGCCAGCGAAATATCGGCGACAACGTAGTCCAGCGCCATGTCTTCACGCTCCATTCAATCGGGAAACAGTGCGGACGACCGCCAGTGGCGGTCGCCGGATCAGCGGTCTCAATAGCAGAACGCCTTTGATACGGCAATTGGATATAAAGAAATCTTTATCCCTGCATATCGGCGGTCAATTGTCCTCGCCGAACCGCCCGGACACCAGGTCCTCGATCGCCGCGATCACCTCCTGCGCCTGACGGCCCGTGGCCGTGACGGTAATGCAGCATCCCGGCGTCGCCGCCAGCATCATCAGGTCGAGGATCGACCCGCCATCAACGGTCAGCCCGTCTTTTTCGACCGCGACGCGGGCGTCGTAGCCGGAGACGAGCTGAACAAAGCGCGCGGAGGCCCGAGCATGCAGGCCGCGCTGGTTGACGATCTTGATTTCGCGAGTGAGCGAAGGTGGAGAGGATTGCGGGGCGCTGCTCATTTGGCCGTCAGGATCTGGCTCGCCACATTGATGTATTTACGGCCAGCGTTTTGCGCTTCTTCGAGAACCTCGGCCATCGCGTTGCCGGATCGGATGGCGGACAGCTTGATCAGCATCGGCAGGTTCATTCCGGCAATGACCTCGATCTGCCCGGTGTCCATCACAGAAATCGCGAGGTTGGAGGGCGTTCCGCCAAACATGTCGGTGACGATAATCACGCCATCGCCGGTATCGGCGCGGCTGACCGCTTCCATGATGTCGCGGCGGCGAAGCTCCATGTCGTCCTCGGCCCCGATCGAAACCGTCTCGAACTGCTCCTGGGGTCCGACGACATGCTCGACGGCATGCCGGAATTCTTCCGCAAGCTGACCGTGTGTCACGAGCACTAGTCCGATCATGTATGGATGGCTCCCGTCACAGCCCTGTCATTTCGATGCATGCATGCGTGTTGCGCACCTTCAATGCCTCCGCCGTCAGCGGTCGGCCATCTTGTCAGTATCGCACTCAATGACAAGCCCTTTTCTCGCCGTCAACAGCCAAAATGCGGCCCCGGCGGCGGGCTTACCCCTGTTTGTCGGCGGGAAGGTTGATGATGAAACGCGCGCCGCGAATGTCGCCCGGTTTGGTGCCGACGATGTTTTCGGCGGTCAGGGTTCCGCCATGCGCTTCGACGATCTGGCGGGAAATCGACAGGCCCAGGCCGGAATTCTGGCCGAATGCCTCGCTCGAGGGACGATCGGTATAGAAGCGCTCGAAAATCCGGTCGATCTGTTCGGCGCGGATACCCGGGCCGTTGTCCTCGACCGCCACGACCACCCGGTGCGGCGTGCGCGCCAGCGTCACGACGATGCGACCGCCATTGTCGGGGACGAAAGAGCGGGCGTTTTCGATCAGGTTGGAAACGACCTGGCCAAGCCGCAGATCGTGTCCCTGGACCCAGAAGCCGCGCGTATCATTCGGCGACTTCGCGGTTACGAGTTCCACCTTGGCGCTGCGATGGACGCGGGCGGTTTCGATGCTGACAGCGACGAGGTCCGACAGCAGTTTCTTCATGTCGACGCGCGCCGAATCCGCGCGGGCAAGCTCGGCATCGAGCCGCGAAGCGTCCGAAATGTCGGTGATCAGGCGGTCGAGACGGCGTACATCGTGCTGGATCACTTCGAGCAGCCGGTTGCGCGAATCCTCGGTCTTGACCAGCGGCAGGGTTTCCACCGCGCTGCGCAGCGACGTCAACGGATTCTTCAATTCATGGCTGACATCCGCGGCGAAGCTCTCGATCGCCTCGATGCGGGCATACAGCGCGTTCGTCATGTCGCGCAGCGCGGCCGACAAATCCCCGATCTCGTCCTGGCGGTCAGAAAAATCGGGGATTTCCTCGCGGTTCTTGACCCCGCGCTTCACCCGCACGGCCGCCGCGGACAGGCGGCGCAGGGGATTGGCAATCGTCGAGGCAAGCAGCACGGACAGCAGCATCGTGACCAGCGATGCGACCCCGAAAACGGCGAGGATCGCCTTGCGCTCGCCGGCCATGATATTGTCGATGTCGCCGCCCAGCGTCGACAGCTGCAACACGCCGAGCACGGCGCGGAAACGCTGGATCGGCACCGCGACGGACACGATTACCTCGCCGTTCTCGCTTATGCGGACCACGCGGCCGGACGTTCCGGTCAGGGCGTCCATGACTTCCGGATAGGCCGCGCCGCTGCCACCGGGCTGTTCCTGGTCGATCGGCAGGTCGGTCCGCCTGAACAGCGACGCGACCCAGCTCTTGAACTTCTGCACGATGCCGGGCTGCTCGGCGTCGATCGGCTGCAGGTCGTAGCGCAGGATCTGGCCGCGCGAATAGAGATGGCGCGAATCGAGCAGCAGGTTGGAGTCGCGGTCATAGATGCGGGCACGGGTCCTGGTCGGGGAGATCAGGCGGCGCAACACCGGGGCGACGCGTTCCGGATTGATCGGGAAGTCGAGGCTGTCGAGCCCGTCCGTGGTCGGGCCGACGCTCTCGCCGGCCTGGATCTCAAGCAGCTTTTCAGGGTCGATGCGGATCGAGTCGGTTTCCACGGTCGCCGATGCCGCGATGGCGCCGGCGATGATCTCGCCCTGGGTGCGCAGGCTCTCGACGCGGGCGTCGATCAACCCATCGCGGTACTGGTTGAGGTAGAGAATGCCGATGACGAGGACGCCGAGGCCGGCCAGGTTGAGAAACAGGATCCGCTTGGTCAGGCTGGAAAACAACAGATGGCCGAATGCGCGGCTGAGCGGCCTGAACACGCCGGACGATCCGGACGCCCGGCGTTTGCCGGCAGCTTGCCCTGCGGCCTCCGCCCTTTCGTCGCGTGTCGTCATTGCCACCATGCGTCTTACCCGCCGGCCGTTGCCCCGATCCGGTGCGCTTGATGTCGCGCCGCGGATCCATCGCCGGACCGAACCTAGACTTCGCGGAACCTGTACCCGACCCCATACAGGGTTTCGATCATGTCGAAGTCAGGGTCCACGACCTTGAACTTCTTGCGCAGCCTCTTGATATGGCTGTCGATTGTCCGGTCGTCCACATATACCTGCTCATCATAGGCCGCGTCCATCAGCGCGTCACGGCTCTTGACCACACCCGGGCGCTGGGCAAGCGCATGAAGAATAAGGAATTCGGTGACCGTCAGCGTCACCGGCTCGCCGCACCAGGTGCAGGTGTGGCGCTCCTGGTCCATGACCAGCTGGCCGCGCTGCAGCGAATGGGTGGTTTCCGTCGACTGCTTCGCCCCGGCTTCCCGCGCACCGGCCCTGCGCAAGACCGCCTTGACCCGCTCGACCAGCAATCGCTGCGAAAACGGCTTCTTGATGAAATCGTCCGCGCCCATCTTGAGGCCGAACAATTCGTCGATCTCGTCGTCCTTCGACGTGAGGAAAATCACCGGCAGGTCAGACTTCTGGCGCAGCCGGCGCAACAGCTCCATCCCGTCCATGCGCGGCATCTTGATATCGAAGATCGCGAGATTGGGCGGACGGGCCGCCAAACCTTCCAGGGCCGAGGCGCCATCGGTGTAGCTCTCGACGCGATATCCTTCCGATTCGAGCGCAATCGAAACGGAGGTCAGGATATTGCGGTCGTCGTCAACGAGCGCGATTGTCGCCATGTCGGTTATCTCCCTCATGAATGGGCGCCCCTTTTTCAAATTCAGGTGCGGGGCTTGTGGCGGACAAATCTGGTACAAATTGTGGCACAGAACCACCGGACTGTCACATCGCCGGGCCTGTCCAGGGCAATTGCCCCGATCCGCCTCATATTGGTTGCGCCACGCCAAATGCCAAGGGACGGTTCGTCGCGGGCGAAAAACCGCCCCGCGCGCCTGATCATCGCCACGCCCGTCTTCGCGTCTGGCCATTGGCTTTTCACTGGCCACGAGTCCTCGTCCGGACCCGGCAAAGCCGGCCCGGGGCTCATGGGCAGAACCCTTCCTCCGGTTCGCATGAGGAAGGTGGGAAGACGGGCGGTCTCTTCACGCTCGTCTAGCAAGTAATCAGCGATCCGAGGACCGCCCGTCCCGGCGAATCTCTGCCGCTTACTCGGCAAGGCATCCTTCCGGGAT
>JBNLDE010000098.1:0-2241 GCA_050304175.1 Zhengella sp.
TCGATCAGCAGCAGCACGTCTCGGCGCGCCTCGTCGCGAAAGTACTCGGCCACCGAAAGGGCGGCATGGCCGACGCGGAAACGCACGCCGGGCGGCTCGTTCATCTGGCCGAACACCAGTACCGCATCCTGCAACACGCCGGCCTCCTCCATCGTGCGATATAATTCCTCCGCCTCGCGGCAACGCTCGCCGATTCCGCAGAAAACGCTGACGCCGCGATAGTGTCCGACCATATTGTGGATCAGTTCGGTGATGACGACGGTCTTGCCGACGCCGGCGCCGCCGAACAATCCGGCCTTCCCACCGCGCTCCAGCGGCGCAAGCAGATCGATGATCTTGATGCCGGTCTCGAAGACGTCGGAGCGCACGTCGCGCTGACTCAACTGCAGCGGCTCCCGATGCAGCGGCCGGGCCGTCGCGTTTTCCAGCGACGGCTTACCGTCGATGGCCTCGCCGAACACGTTGATCATCCTGCCCAGCACGGCATCGCCGACCGGAACCGTCAATCCCGTGCCGGCATCCTCGACCGGGGCGCCGCGCTCCAGCCCCTCGGTCGAATGAAAGGCAATGCAGCGCACGTCGCGCTCGTTCAGATAGGCGGCGACTTCCAGCACGATGCGGCGCTCGCGACCCGCGCGCAGCATGCGGTCGATATCCGGCAGGCGGGCGGGAAAGGTGACGTCGACCACGCTGCCCCTGACCGATTTGACCCGCCCCGCCATGACCGGCGGCATATCGCGTTCGCCGTCTCCCCGCATCAGGTGCCTTCCCGCCATGAACTCAGATAGGTTTGTTGCTCAGGGGTCAGCGCGTCGATCGCAATACCCATCGCCGCCAGTTTCATGTCCGCGACTTCGCGGTCCAGAAAATCGGGGACCGAATGAACTTCGGCGGGAAGTTCCCGGCCGTGCTTCCACAGATAAGCAATACTCAGCGCCTGATTGGCGAAACTCATGTCCATGACCGTTGCCGGATGACCTTCCGCGGCGGCCAGGTTAACCAGCCGCCCTTCGGCCAGCAGACGGATGGTGCGCCCGTCGCCAAGACGGTAGCTTTCGACATGAGAGCGTGGACGATGTTTTACAACCGCGAGGCGTTCCAGCTCCGGTATATTGATCTCTACATTGAAATGCCCGGAATTGGCGATAACGCAGCCATCCTTCATTACGTCGAAATGCGGCCTGTCCAGCACGTGTTTGTCGCCGGTGGCGGTGACGATAAAATCGGACTGCGCGGCCGCCTGCGTCAACGGCATCACTCGATAGCCGTCCATCGCCGCTTCCAGGGCCCGCAGCGGTTCGACCTCGGTGACGATGACATGTGCGCCGTGGCCTTTCGCTCGCATCGCGATGCCGCGCCCGCACCAGCCGTAGCCGACGACGGTGAAGGTCTTGCCGGCCAGCAGGATGTTGGTCGCCCGGATCAATCCGTCCAGTGTGCTCTGGCCGGTGCCGTAGCGGTTATCGAACAGATGTTTGGTCATCGCGTCGTTGACGGCGATGACGGGAAATCTGAGCGCCTTGTCCCGCGCCATCGCGCGCAGCCGAATCACGCCGGTGGTGGTTTCCTCGGTGCCGCCGATCATATCCTGCAGAAAGTCGCCGCGCGTTTTATGCAATTCGCTGACCAGATCGGCGCCGTCGTCCATCGTCAACTGCGGCCGGTGTTCGAGCACCCGGCCGATATGTCGGTAGTACGTCTCGCCGTCCTCGCCGCGTATCGCGAACGTGGGCACGCCGTCATGCCGCACCAGCGCCGCGGCGACGTCGTCCTGCGTGCTGAGCGGGTTGCTCGCGCACAGTACCAGCTCCGCGCCGCCGGCGACCAGCGTGCGCGCCAGATTGGCCGTTTCCGTGGTGATATGGAGACAGCCGCTGATGCGCGCCCCGACCAGAGGCTTTTCCTGCATGAAACGCTGCTGCAGTTGCCGCAGCACGGGCATCTCGCTCATGGCCCAGTCGATGCGATCGCGCCCCCGGTCGGCCAGTGATAAATCCTTGATATCGTACTCGTCTGCATTCATCGATTTTCCCTATGCGTGAAAACGGCTGGTGCCGTCGTCGTGATCCCCCGTAAGCGGCACGAAACTGACGCCCAGTACCGGTTTTCGTTCGATGGCCCCGTCCCGACTTTTTTCGACCACGACCAGTTCCTGGTAGCTATAAGGCAAGCCGACCGGAATCACCAACCGCGCACCGGCTTTGAGTTGGCGAATCAACGGTTCGGGTATTTCAGGCGCGG
>JBNLDE010000099.1:0-23415 GCA_050304175.1 Zhengella sp.
AGAGATTCGCCGGGACGGGCGGTCCTCGGATCGCTGATTACTTGTTAGACGAGCGTGAAGAGACCGCCCGTCTTCCCACCTCCCCAGCCAAAAGGGGAGTGAACTTTGACAATGGCCAGACGCGAAAGCGGGCGTGGCAACAAGGGAGCGCGAACTCTCCTATGGCCCTCGCCTGGAGCGTCTCAGCTCCGCACCTCCACTTCGGTCTGGGGCGAATAGGCACCCTTGGTGCCACGCCAGTGGGCGGCGGCGAAGCCGAGAACGATCAGCGCGATCCCCTGGTGTGCCAGCGCGACGTGGAGTTGCACCTCGGTCAACAGCGTCGCGACGCCGAAACCAACCTGGGCCAGAATCAGAAGAAACAGGATGGCCGCGCGATTGGCGTGGGGAGACCGGGCATCGTGGCGACGCGCGGACAGCATGTGCCACAACGCAACCAGAAGCACGACATATGCGCCGATGCGGTGGACGTACTGCACTGTCTTGACGTTCTCGAACAGGTTGATCCACCACGGTTGCTGCAGGAACAGATCGCCCGGCACCCACGCGCCGTCCATCATCGGCCACGTGTTGTAGGTGAAGCCGGCATCGAGGCCCGCCACCAGCGCGCCGAGATAAATCTGAATCAAGGCGAGCAGCACCATGATGCCGGCGCCGCGCCGCGTGGACGGCGATGAGACACCCGCGCTGTGCGGCGCGAGGCCCCGCGCGACGACCATGGTCGCGATAAAGATCAGGCAGGCAGTGACGAGATGGATTGCGAGGCGGTATTGCGAGACGTCGGTCCGCTCGGTGAGGCCCGACGCGACCATCCACCAGCCAATCGCACCCTGCAGCCCGCCCAGCGCGAGGATGCCGAGCAGGCGTGGTTTGATCTGGCGCTCCAGCCTTCCGGTCAGCCAGAAGAAGGCCAGCGGCAGGGCGAATATGAAGCCGACGCTGCGGGCCAGCAGGCGGTGCGACCATTCCCACCAGAAGATCCGCTTGAACTGGGAGAGCGTCATGCCCTCATTGATCTGCTGGTATTCCGGGATCAGCTTGTACTTGGCGAATTCCTCGTCCCAGTCGGCCTGGGAAAGCGGCGGAATGACCCCGTGGATCGGCTTCCACTCGGTGATCGACAGGCCCGAGTCGGTCAGCCGGGTCGCGCCGCCGACCAGGACAAGCGCGAAGAGCGTGACAAGGACAAAGTAGAGCCAGAGTCGAACCTGGAAACGGTTCCGTGCCTCGCGCTCTCGCGCAACAATCGGAGCAGCGCCAATATCGGTCGTCAATCCCACGTCGCTCATCTGGATCGTCTCCGCCTTTTCTGGCGGCATAACTGCCGCAACCGGGCCGGCTATTCAAGCCCAGATGGCGCGCGACAAGCCGTCGCGTCGATGGCGCCGGGAAATTTCCGGCTTTGCTTTGGCGAACCGCCGCTGTAGGAGTTGCGCCATGCCTGTCCGCCTGAAAAAACTGATCGGAACTTTCCTGCTCGTGGCGCTCGTCGTGATCTACGCCCTGGTGGCGGTGACGATCGCATCGGCCCTGCTCGGAGACTCGAGCTGGATAGTCCACCTGACCTATTTCCTGTTCACCGGGTTGTTGTGGGTCCTGCCGGGAATGGCGATCATCAGCTGGATGAACCGCCCGCCCAAAAACGGCTAAACCATCGAGACCCAGCGGAAATCGCCGGCGCGTCAAACGGTGACGTAGCGCTTGCCCCAATTGGCGATCGGCGTCGTAATTCCTGACAGCATCGTCATGACATGACCCGTCGACTGGTAGCGCCCGTTGATCGAAATGCGCGGCAGGGCGTGCAGGTCGTGGCCGTGGCCATTGGACAACAAGCCGTGGCGGGTGGTCGTGGCTGTCAGGAAACCGGCCTTGGCCGCCAGTTCGACCTCGCGCTTGCCGACAGCGGATTCGTAGCCATATGGGAAAGCCATGTGCTGCGGCCGCTCGCCCAGCTCCAGTTCCAGAATGTCGGGCGAGTCGGCGATTTCGCGGGCGGCGAGTTCATCGGGCAGGCGGCGCAGATTGTAGTGGTGTACCGTATGGGCACCGATCGTGATGAGGCGATGGCTCGCAAACTCCCGCAATTCGTCCCATGTCATCAGCAGGTCGCCTGACAGCGCATTGGCATCGACGCCGGCCGCCGTCGCGATCTCGCGGACGATCTGGTCCTGGTCCTGCTCCCGGGCCGTGGTCGTCAGATAGCGTTCGAGATCGGCATAGGCCTGACGCTTGGCCGCGGCGGTCGAGCATTCGACATGCACCGTGCCGCTGTCGAGCGCCATGTAGAAACCGTCGCATTTGGCGATAACCTGCTCGATCACGTTCCACCACAGGCAGACGCGCCGTTCGATCAGGCCCGGCGCGACATAGACGGCCATCGGCGCCTCGTGGCTCTCGAGCACCGGCAGCGCCTCGCGCATGTTGTCGCGATAACCATCATCCGCCGTGAGAGCGGCAACCAGGCTGCGGCTGCGGCCCTGCTTGAGATATTCGGCAATCTCGTCCATCGACAGGAATGTGTAGCCGGCGCGTTTCATGGAACGCAGCGTGCTGTCGAGAAACTCGGGCGTGATCGCCAGATGCCGGTTGAATCCGAGCGGCGAGAACGAGTTGCGGGTCACGCGATGGAGCATGAGTATAGCTCCGCTTCCCGGGCTCAACGCCCGGTAAAGGCGCGACAGTCCGGTCCACCGGACTCCATTGAGGATCACCTTGCGGATCGCCTCACCACCGTCGATCATTCATTCACCTTTTGCGGATATGCTCTTCCGACAATCAATAACGCCAGCGCAAACATAAACGCCAAGGATTTAGACATGGTTGACGCGGCAGCGAACGCGCGAAAAAGAATTTCCGCAGACGACGCCCCGATTTCACCGGACATCGGCCTGTCCGCCGATGTTCTTTCCGGTGCCCAGGCGATCGCGGCATACAAGCAGTTTTCGGCCAACGCCATTCACGGGCCGGCGCAAAGCTGCGACTGGATTTCCGGCTGGACCGAAGCCCACGGCACCGACACCATAGTCGCCTTGGTGTCGTTCGACAGCGAACCGATCCTGGCGCTCGCGCTTGAAGTCATCCGCCACCGCGGGCTCGTCGAAGCAATCTATCCGGGCGGGCGGCACGCCAACGGAAATTTCGCCGCTATCGCGCGGGACCGCGCCGACACCCTCCCCGGCGGGATCGTCGACGCGATAACGGAGGCGATCGCGGCGGCGCACCCGGACGTGGACGTGCTGCGGCTGGAGCGCCAGCAACCGGAGATCGGCGGCGTCGCCAATCCATTGATCACCGCGAATTCGGCGCCAAGCCCCAATATCTCGCTGGCGGCCAATCTCGATGGCGGGTTCGACGCCTATCTTGAGCGCCACAGCGGCAAGCGCAAACGAAAGAAGCACAGGTCCGACGGGCGCAAGTTTGACGAACAGGGCGGTTTCCGATGCTTTCTCGCGCAGTCGCCAGACGAGACCGACGCCCTGCTCGATGCATTTTTCGTGATGAAGGCCAAGCGCTTCAGGGAGCGGGGTATTTTCGACGTTTTCGCCGATCCGGATACTAGAACCTTTTTCAAGAAACTGTTCGCCAGACATGCCGGCTCTGCTGCACCCGGCTATGTCGTGCAGGCGCTGGAAATCGGCGGCGCGATCCGGGCTGTGACCGGAAACAGCATTTGCGAAGGGCGCGTGGTGTGCGAGTTTTCGGGATTCATAGAGGACAAAGGGCTGAGCACGAGCCCGGGCGATTTCCTGTTTTTCGAGAACATCGCCTGGACCTGCGAGAACGGCCATTCGGTCTATGATTTCAGCGTTGGCGACGAGTTCTACAAACGCCAGTGGTGTGATTTCGAGACGGTCCAGTTCGACACGCTGGTGCCGCTGTCGATGAAAGGCCGGGTGGCGTCGGCCGGACTTGGCGTCATGGCATCGGCCAAACGCCGGCTCAAATCGTCGCCCCGGCTGTGGGCGGCCGCAAAAGCCTTGCGGCGCGCCATCTGATCATCGCATGAGCGGTTGCATTCAGGCAGCCGAACGTCCCGGCTCCGGGGAATAGGGCGCGACGCTTCCGGCCGGCGTGGCCAGGACGAGATCGTCATAGCCGTTTTCCACCAGGTCAGCGGCGGCATTTTGAACCGCCATGTCCTGCGGCGACAGGATCGACAGGAGAACTTCTGTGCTGTCGTCGACGAGCCGGTCGATGCCGGCGGAATCCGTCGGACCGCCCTCGATGATGATGATGTCATAGACCCTCGACAAGGCGTCCATGACGATCGGCAGACGATCGATTGCGCGCATGGCCACGGCGGGATCGGCAACGCCCGAGGGAATGACGTGGCAATCGGAGAAATGATCGCCATGAATGACGTCGCGGAACGACGCCCGAGCCGCCAGGAGGTCGGTGATGCCTGGCATCGTCGCCGTTTCCAGCATCGGCCGGGAAGCGGCGGAGCTTGCCGTCATGTCGAGCAGGACGACCCGCAGGCCGGAATCGGCAAGCGCGCGGGCGGTCATAATCGAGGTCGCCGCGGCTTCATCGCCCTCCGGCGAAACAAAGATCGCCCGCGATGCGCCGCTGTCTATCAGGTGGACAGCGACCTGATCGACAGTAAGGCCGGGATTGAGCTCCGGTTCTTCTTCCACCCTGTCGGCCCTCTCCCGCCGTACCGGCATGGCGACCTCGTCGACAGCGCCGGATTCGATGAGCCCCGACGCCCGCATCGCGCGGCCCGAAAACAGTTCGGCGAGCAACGTCTGGACGATCATCAGCAACAACGTTCCGGCGAAAGTGGCACCGGCGATCGGCAGCTTCTTCGGGAAGTAGGGTTCGCCGGGAACGAGGGCGCGTTCGAAAACGCGGGCGTTGACCGGCACGTAGTTGGCCTCGCGGCGTGACTTGGCTTCGCGATTGCGCGTCAGATAGGATTCGAGGAGCTGGCGCTGGGAAGTCGCGTCGCGTTCCATGGCGCGCAGTTCGACTTCCTTGTCGCCGACGCGGGCGGCCTCGGCTTTGAGCCGGTTGACCTCGGCGATAAGTTGCTGCTCGCGAATGCGCGCCGTTGCGGCCTCCGTCTTCAATCCGGCGAGGATCTTGCGCGCCTCGCTGCGCATCTGGCCATCGAGCTGGTTCAGTTGCGAGCGCAGTGCCCGGATGCGCGGGTGGTTGTCGAGCAGTGTCGTCGACAGATCGGCGATATCGGATTGCATTTGAACCTTCCGTTCGACCAGGCGTTGGATCAGGTTCGAAGCCTGGACCTCTGGTATTGCGTCCACCGAGCCGCCGCTGTCCAGCGCCTGGCGGATGCTCCTGGCGCGGGCTTCCGCCGCGGCCTTGCTGGCGCGCACCCGCGAAAGCTCCGTCGAAAGCTCCGACAATTGCTGTGTGGCAAGCGCGGCATTGTTCTGGCCAATCGGGATGTCGTTGGCGGCCCTGAAGTCGGCAATCTTCTTCTCGGTCTCTTTCAGGCTGGCGCTCAGATTGGCGATCTCCGGCCCGAGCCAGTCCGTGGCGCTCGATTCCGAATCGGTCTTGGCCTTGCGCAGGAAGGAGATGTAAGCGTCGGCGATCGCATTCGGCACCGCGGCGGCCAGCCGGGGGTCGCGCGAATTGAACCGGACAACGATCACGCGCGAACCTTCGACGCGGTAGACCTTCAGGCGATCCAGCATGTTGCGCAGGACCCTGTCTTCAAGGGTCGAGCTGCTCCCGAAAGCGGAAATGAAGGGAATGGCAAAGCCGGGTTCGGAGGAAAACTCGTCCCGCTCACCGAGCTTGAGCGTCTTGGCGACCTGACTCAGCAATGCGTTGGACGTGATAAGCTCGACCTGGCTGGAAACACTCTCTTGGTCCGGCTGGCCGCCATCCGCCCCGGTTCCGACGCTCGGTCGCGAATAGACCGATTCACGCGTCTCGATCAGAATCCGCGTTTCCGCCTGGTATTTCGCGGTCATGATGGTTGCGATCAGGAACGCCGCGATCGCGACGCCAAGCGAAACGAGGGCAATCAGCTTCCTCCGCTGCCATACGGCGGCGAACAAGGCGCCAATATCAATATCAACATCTTGCGCGTTTCCAGCAGCGCCGGACATGGCCATACTCCAATACTCAATAGCGGCCAAGGTAAAGAAACTTGGTAACCGGCGCGTTAAAGGCTGATTAACGGAAAATTTGCACAACTTTCGCGTTCGTTAACGACGATCATGCAAGTGATCGAGCGGGCTTTACCGAGCATTAACCCTAATCGATCGATAACGGAGGAGACGACACTGTCGGCGCTGTCGGCCGGCACCCTGTTTGAAAGGTTCTTTCACGTCATGAAACGCAAGGTTAGCCTGGTTGCGCTGTGTGTGACGGCTGCGTTGGCGGCGGGTTGCGCGAGCTATCGCCCGGCACCGCCGGCCTTCCACGAAGCGCTTTACCAACCCTACGCGCTCGATGCGGGAGATCGGGTGCGGGTTACCGTTTTTGAGCAGGACGGTTTGACCAACACCTATTCGGTCGACCAATCGGGCTACATCGCATTCCCGCTCGTTGGCGCCGTTCCGGCCCGTGGCAGAACCGTGCAGCAACTTGAAGGCGAGATCGCGCAGAAGCTGCGCGGCGGCTACATCCGCAATCCGGACGTTTCCGTGGAAATCGACCGCTACCGCCCGATTTTCGTCATGGGCGAAGTCGGCTCGGCGGGCCAGTATGCTTATGTGCCGGGCCTGACCGCACAGAAAGCCGTGGCGATTGCCGGCGGTTTCTCGGCCAGGGCAAATCAGCAGAACGTGGACATCACCCGTTCAATAAATGGAAAGGTCATGACAGGTCGCGTCGTTCTTTCAGACCCGCTTCTTCCTGGCGACACCTTATATATCCGCGAACGTCTTTTCTGAGCCTCGATGCACGCTCCAGACAGCCTGAATATTGTGCACTGCTTTCGTTCCCCGGTCGGCGGCATATTCCGCCATGTCCGGGATCTCGCACGTGCGCAACAGGCCCAGGGCCATCGCGTCGGCATCATCTGCGACTCATCGACCGGCGGCGATTTCGAAAACGCGATGCTGGCCGACCTCGCGCCGTCCCTTGCACTGGGCGTTCACCGGACCGCGATGCAACGCCATGTCGGTCCGGGAGACCTGACCGCCGCATATAGAACATACAACATAATCAAGGAATTGAAGCCGAATGTCTTGCACGGGCATGGCGCCAAGGGTGGCGTGTATGCGCGCGTGTTCGGCTCATTGTTGCGGGTCTTCAGGTCACGCGTAGCCCGCCTTTATTCGTCGCACGGAGGAAGCCTGCACTACGACCCGGACACGTTTACCGGAAAGGTGTTCTTCCTCCTGGAGCGCATCCTATCGTACATGAGCGACTACATCTTGTTCGTTTCCGAAAACGAAAGGCAGACCTATTTCCGCAAGGTGGGCAAGCCCGGCTGCAAGACCGAATTGGTCTATAACGGGCTCAATCCAGATGAATTCGAACCGGTCGCCCCTGCCGATAACCCCGCCGACTTCCTGTTCATCGGCATGATGCGCGAACTCAAGGGGCCCGACCTTTTTCTCGATGCCTTGAGCGGGCTGTCGCGACCGGACGGCAAACCGGTGACGGCGATCATGGTTGGCGACGGAGAAGACCGCAATCAACTGATCGCCAGGGCGAGCGAACTGGGCTTGGCAGACACCGTTTCTTTCATGATGCCGATGCCGGCGCGCCAGGCATTCTCGCTTGCACGCTTCGTGGTGCTGAGTTCGCGAGCCGAAGCAATGCCTTACACTGTGCTCGAAGCACTTGGTGCCGGCAAGATCATGCTGGCGACCCGCGTCGGTGGAATACCGGAGATTCTGGGTGCCGATTCCCCTGCCCTCATGGAGCCGGACGTCGTTTCAGTGCACGCGGCAATGCAAGCCGTTCTCGACGACGAAGCGCGTTTCACGGCTGCGATGCCGAGCCCGGACACGCTGCGCAACCGCTTTTCGTCGAAAACCATGGCCGACGCCATCATTGCTGTCTATCGCGATATCCTAGCGTGAATCCCGCCCCTTTTGAGGTCAAGGGTTTCTTAGTTCCTCTGGGCTAGGGTACGGAAAATCGCAGTGGATGATTTTCCGGACCGCGCCATGGACAACACAAAACCGTCAAAGCCGTATTCTCCCGAGACGGTCAAGGCTTTCAAGCCAGACCCTGAAGAAGATGTAAAAGACCGCGCGCTCAATGCCATGGCGCGTACGGTCGCGGCGCAATATCGCGACGATTCACTGTCGCCGACCATGGTCACGGGCATCATTCGCTTGCTCGAGTTTTCGGCGCTGTCACTGACCGGTCTGGGCATCTTCCTCTTCTATGTCCGGTTCACGGCTGTCACGGCAGTCGCCTATGTGCCTTTCATCATCACGGGATCCATTCTCACGATCGTCCTGATGGAGATTGCAGGCGCCTACAACATCACGCGCACACGACAGCCATTCCAGGAGTTCGGACGTACCGTGCTGGCTTATGCCGGCGCATTTGCCATTCTCGCGCTGGCAACCTTCTTCATGAAGAATTCGGCTGTCTATTCGCGCATCTGGTTCGCGGCATGGGCGGCAGGCGGCTTCGGAGTCCTGATGATCTTGCGCGCCCTTGTCGCCCGCATGATCGTTCGCTGGTCGCGCAACGGTCGCATGGAACGCCGCGCAGTTATTGTCGGCGGCGGCAAGGGCGCCGAGACCCTGATCCGCTCGATCGAGCAATCGCCCTATAATGACATCCGGATTTGCGGCATCTTCGATGATCGTGACGATTCCCGCTCGCCGCCAATCGTGGCAGGCTATCCGAAACTGGGCACGATAGACCAGTTGCTCGAATTCGCCCGCATCGCGCGCATCGACATGCTGATCGTCGCGTTACCGATCACCGCAGAAAAGCGCGTGCTGACCATGCTGAAGAAGCTGTGGGTGCTGCCATGCGACATCCGGCTGTCCGCGCATGCAAACCAACTCCAGTTCCGCCCACGCGCCTATTCCTACGTCGGCAATGCGCCGATGCTCGATATTTTCGACAAGCCGATCGACGACTGGGATTCGGTAGCCAAGCGGGCGTTCGACATCGTCTTCAGCCTGTTGGCGATCATGGCGTTCTCGCCGGTGATGATCGCGACCGCGATCGCCATCAAGCTGGAGAGCAAGGGGCCGGTGCTTTTCAAGCAGAAGCGGCACGGCTTCAACAACGAGCCGATCGATGTCTATAAATTCCGCTCCATGTATGCCGAGAAATGCGATCCGACCGCCAAGCAGGCCGTGACAAAAGATGATCCGCGCGTCACCAAAGTTGGGCGCTTTATCCGCAAGACGTCGATCGACGAACTACCGCAGTTTTTCAATTCCCTGATCGGCAATCTCTCGCTGGTCGGGCCGCGGCCGCACGCGGTGGCCGCCCAGTCGCACAACCTGTTGTTCAATGAGGTCGTCGACGGATACTTCGCTCGCCACAGGGTCAAACCCGGCGTTACCGGCTGGGCCCAGATCAATGGATGGCGCGGCGAGGTCGACACCGATGAGAAGATCCAGCGACGGACATCCTTCGATCTCTACTACATCGAAAACTGGTCGCTGCTGTTCGATATCAAGATCCTGCTCCTGACCCCGATCAGGCTGCTGAAGTCGGAAAACGCCTATTGACCGCCCTGGCCCCAGATCTGCCGCGTGGCGCGATCAATGCCAAGCTGGTATCGCTGATCGCCGCGGCTTCGGTCGCGCTCGGGGTCTTTCTGTCCGGTTTCGTTATCCGCGAGCCGGCGCCCTATGAACTGTACATGGTTGTGCTGCTGCCCATCTGGGCGCTGTTCGGGCTGCGTTTTTCCCGCGAGATCACACCCCTGATCGTGCTGATCGTGCTGTTCAACATCGGCGGCTTCCTGTCGATGATGACGATGGCGGAAATCCGCGATACGCCGCTTTACCTTGCTGTCTCGCTGTTCCTCGGCTTCACCGCCATCTTCTTTGCCGCTGTCACCAATCAGCGGCCGCAAATGCTCAAGGCCATGTTCGATGCGTGGATCGCGGCGGCTGTCTTCACCGCATTCTTCGGTATCCTCGGCTATTTCCACGCCTTTCCGGGCGCCGAGATCTTCACCAGATACGAACGCGCAGCGGGCGTGTTCGAGGATCCCAACGTGTTTGGCCCGTTCCTGGTTCCGCCGGCGTTGGTCCTGCTGCACAGGCTGATCACGGGGCGTATCGCGGCCATGCCGGCGCGCGCGATCCCCCTGATCGTGATTACGCTGGGCGTGTTCTTCTCGTTCTCGCGCGGCGCATGGGGATTACTCGCCTTCGCCATGATGACGCTCGTGCTGATCCTGTTCATCCAGAACCGGTCGGGCGCGTTCCGGCTGCGCATTATCGTCATGTCGATAACTGCCATCGTGCTGCTGTTCGCTGCCATCCTCATTGCGCTGCAGATCCCGAGCGTGTCGGAGCTGTTTTCGACCCGCGCGCAACTGGTCCAGTCTTATGATGGCGCCCGGCTTGGCCGCTTTGCCCGCTATGGCATCGGCTTTCTGCTGGCGATGGAAAAGCCTCTGGGCATCGGTCCGCTCAATTTCGGCCTGATCTATGGCGAGGACACTCATGACATCTGGCTCAAAGCGCTGATGGATTACGGCTGGCTGGGCTTCGTCAGTTATGCGACCCTGATCGTGTGGACGCTGGCAGCCGGCTTTCGCATCCTGATGCGCCCGCGGCCGTGGCAGCCCTATTTCCTGTGCGCCTGGATCGCGTTGCTTGGGCACACCCTGCTGGGCACGGTGATCGACACCGATCACTGGCGCCACTTCTACATCCTGCTCGGAATCGTGTGGGGCGTTATCGCACTCGAAGCCAAGGTACAGCAGGCGCGCGCCGGCGGTTACGAGCACCCGGCGCTGGCCCGCGCCTGATCCAAACCGCTATTCCTGCGCATGTCGCCGATTTCGGTTGACCGGCGCGTGCCATGGCCGCTAGAAGGCAAGCCGTCGGAGCGTAGCGCAGCCCGGTAGCGCACTTGACTGGGGGTCAAGGGGTCGTGGGTTCGAATCCCGCCGCTCCGACCATTTCTCCCCGCCGGGGGAATTCCTTCCCTCACATCCCGTCGACGATGATGACCGTGCTTTTCGCATTGGCATGGCGGATTTTCGCCACGGGAGCATATTCCTCCGAATGGGCGAAGGCCTGGGCACTTTTGAAGTCGGGGAACTCGATGATGACTACCCGGGTCGGGGTCCACAGGTCGGAATCGATGACTTCCGTCTGGCCTCCGCGCGCGCGATAAATTCCGCCGTAGGTCTCGGCAATCGCCTTGGCCTTCTTCTTGTAGTCCTCGTATTCGTCGGCGTTTTCGATCTTGGTGTCAGCGATCACGAATGCGGTCATTGCAATTTCCTTGCGTTGGTTTCCGGTCAGCGGACCTGATCGAGCAGGCGCTTGCATTCCAGCAGATCGAACAGGGCCTCCTGGAGCAGGGCACGATTGTCCTTTGTCAGCTTGCCGCCATCGGCCTCGACAGGTCCGTCGTCCTCGCCGCGCCCGATACCGAAGAACCGGCGGCTCGGCTTTGCCCTTGCTTCGCCGACAAGCGTGTCGTCATCGACATGCGCCGACGGCGGCACGTGCGGCTGCTCCGCCTCGACCTGGGTCTGCTTCTTCTTGGCAATCGCCTCGACGGCCGCGATATCGCCAGTGCCCAGCGCAACCACAAAAGGTACGCCGTTCTCCCGCAGCAGGCGCTGCACGCCCTTGATTGTATAACCCTGGTCGTAGAGCAAGTGGCGAATGCCCTTGATCAGATCGACATCCTGGGGGCGATAATAGCGGCGTCCGCCGCCGCGTTTCATCGGTTTGATCTGATTGAAGCGCGTTTCCCAGAAACGCAGCACGTGCTGAGGCAAATCTAGATCGTCCGCAACCTCTGATATGGTGCGGAATGCGTCCGGGCTCTTGTCCATAGTCCGCCTTGGGCTGGTACCTAAGATCGCGCGATTCGCGCAACTACAGTATCACCGGGGATCGGCAGCCAATGCAAGCAGGCCGCCAGAGCCGAGGACATCAGTCCTAGCTCTTGCCCTGCTTGTGGGCATCGATGATGCGCTGCTTGAGCACATTGGATGCCTTGAACGTCATGACATTGCGCGGAAGGATCGGCACTTCTTCCCCGGTTTTGGGATTGCGCCCGATCCGCTCGTTCTTGGAGCGAACCTGGAAGGTGGCAAACGAGGAAAGCTTCACCGACTCGCCGCGAACGATCGCGTCGCAGATCTCGTCGATGACCATTTCTACCAGTTGCGCGGACTCCGTACGTGAAAGTCCGACTTTGCGGTAAACGGCCTCAGCCAGATCGGCACGCGTCAATGTCTTGGATGCCATGAATACCGCCCAACTCGTGAATACCGCATTGATTACTAGGCAAAACTATCCGTAATGGCGCGCCGGGGTCAAGGACCTCACTGCACGGCGGGTATCCGAATAATCGCAATTGACTCGCCCGGGCGCACAATCCCTTTTTGAAGCGCGCCTAAAAGCGAACCAGAATCGCACCCCAGGTAAAGCCGCCGCCCATGGCCTCGAGCAGGACGAGATCACCGCGCTTGATACGGCCGTCCATCACGGCTTCGGTCAATGCAAGCGGCACCGAAGCCGCCGAAGTATTGCCGTGACGGTCGACCGTAACGACCACTTTCTCTGCCGGGATGCCCAGCTTCTTGGCGGAACCGTCGATAATGCGTTTGTTGGCCTGATGGGGAACGAACCAGTCAATATCGTCGGCGGTAATCCCCGCCTTGCCGAACACATCCTCGATCACGTCCGTGATCATCGCGACAGCATGCTTGAACACCTCGCGTCCTTCCATGCGCAGATGCCCGACCGTTCCCGTGGTGGAAGGCCCGCCATCGACGAAGAGTTTTTCGCGGTGCGCGCCGTCGGAGCGAAGACTTTCGGCTATGATCCCGCGGTCGGCAGATGTTCCCTCGCCCTTGTCCGCTTCGAGCACGACCGCCCCGGCGCCATCGCCGAACAGCACGCAGGTGGTGCGATCCGTCCAGTCGAGCAGACGTGAGAAGGTTTCCGCGCCGATGACCAGAACGCGCTTTGCCTGGCCGCCGCGAATGTAGAGATCGGCTGTCGTCAGCGCATAGACGAAACCCGAGCACACGGCCTGCACATCGAAGGCGAAGCCGTGATCCATACCGAGGCGTTTCTGGATTTCGACGGCCGTTGCGGGAAAAGTGTGGTTAGGGGTCGATGTCGCAAGGACGATCAGGTCAATATCCTGCACCCCGATGCCGGCATTTTCCAAGGCCGCCCGCGCCGCCGCTTCGCCCAATGACGCCGTCGTCTCGTCATCGGACGCGATGTGACGTTGCCGAATTCCGGTACGCTGGACAATCCATTCGTCGGACGTGTCGACAATGCCGGCGAAGTCCGTGTTTTTCATTATGCGGCGCGGCAATGCCGAACCGACGCCGCGCAAGACTGATCTGATCATCCCGATTCCTGTTCGCCGTGCCTGTCAGGCGCTTGTTGTTGGTTCGCCCGATCCCGCACGGCGGTGGAAGCGGGCCAGATCGCTGCTTATCTTTTCCAGCAAGCGGTTGCTCACCATGTCATATCCCATTTCAACGGCGGCTGCGAAGCCTTCGCTGTCGGCGCCGCCATGGCTTTTCACCACGATGCCATTGAGTCCGAGAAACACGCCGCCATTGGCTCTGCGGGGATCCATTTTCTCGCGCAACAACTGGAACGCGTCGCGGGCCAGGAGATAGCCGATACGGGCGCGCAGTGTCCGGCGCATGGCCAGCCGCAAATAACCCGAAATCTGCTTGGCCGTTCCCTCCGCGGTCTTGAGCGCAATGTTGCCGGCAAAGCCCTCGGTGACGACCACGTCGGTCGTCCCGGCACCGATATCGTCGCCCTCGACAAACCCATGATAGGTCATGGACGGGAGCCCGGCTTCCCGGAGCATGCGGCCGGCTTCCTTGACCTCTTCCTGGCCCTTGATTTCCTCCACTCCGACATTTAGCAGGCCGACAGTGGGCTTTTCGACCGCAAACAGGGCACGGGCCATGCCGGCGCCAAGAATGGCGAAATCGGTCAATTGCTGAGCATCGGCGCCAATCGTGGCGCCCACGTCGAGCACAACGCTCTCGGAGCGTATCGTCGGCCAGATCGCGGCAATCGCCGGGCGTTCGATATTCGCCATGGTGCGCAGGCAGAATTTGGACATCGCCATCAGTGCGCCAGTATTGCCGGCAGACACGCAAACATCTGCTTCACCGTTCTTGACGGCCTCGATCGAACGCCACATCGAAGACTTCCAGCGGCCGTGACGCAAGGCCTGGCTGGGCTTGTCATCCATGCGGACCGCGACCTCGCAAGGGAAAAATTCGGATTTCTCTTTCAAGCGGGGCAAGCCTTCCAGGATCGGAAGCACTTCGTCCGGCAAGCCGAACAGCAGGATATGGATGTCGGGCCGGCGTACGAGCAGTTGCTCAAGACCTGGCAAGAGGACGGCGGGTCCGTGATCGCCGCCCATCGCATCAATCGAAATCCTGATCAAACTACCGCAATCCCCTCTACCGCCGCCCCGGACAAGGACCGCAAAAGCTCGGCGAAAATAACGTTTTTGCCGCTTCACACAATGGTCTTTCGGCGCTCGGCCACGAAAATGTGGGATTATCGCCCGCTGATGCGGGCTTCCGGCGCCGGGTTCAGACCTCTAATCTTTACGGCGCAACTGCGCCAGTTTCTCGAAAGGGGATGGCGGCTTCTCGGCCTCCGGCTCCGGGTCGTTTTGAAGCTCGGCGCCCGGTGCGCGCGGGTACGGATCGATCGCCAATTCGAAAAATTCCTCGGCTATCGCGCCGACGTCGACACTGTCACCGGAAAAGACATCGGGTGCATCCTGCCCATCCGGGTCGAGCAGAATTTCGCCGCCGTCATCATTGTCGGCACGTGCGAGCCTGGAGTTCTCCGGAACAAGGGTGACATCGATTTCGGTGCTGATCTCCGATTCGACCGGGACAAGGGTAATCACGCAGGACTGGACGACCTTTGCGGCAACCTGTCCGGTGATCCGCACGCCATCACGCCGCCAGGGCGCGACAAGCAGTTCGACGTGGAATTCGTTCACCGCTTCCAATTCATGCGCGCGGGCAAGCGCGTACAGTTCGCTTTCCTCGGCATCTATGACGATCGGCATCCCTTTAGCCGGCAGGCGCGCAACATGAACCTGGTAGGAAACCGGGCTGAGGTTTTCGTCCTTCACGGCGCACGTTCCGCCGCTTGCGGCTCGGGAAACCGGATCTCCCCTTTCAGGAAATCGTCGGTCCGCTGGCTGTTCAACAACGCGCGCGCGTCCATGGTGTAGCGCGCCAGTTCGCCCACCTCCTCCCACTGAGGCGCATCCGGGCGAACGTTGCGGGCGATCGCGGCCGCAAGCGCTTCCTCATCGTCGCCGTCAATGGCTTCGCCATAGGATTCAAAGCGCCCGTAATACATGCGGGCCAGTTTCTTCATGCGTTTCGGCATCGAGGCGTCGCCAATACCCAGTTCACGAAGCGAATGATCGACTTCGGTGAAAAACATGTCGGTCACATCCTGCCCGAGGTCGCCGAATGCCGCTCCCTCTCCGCGAATGCGATGGAGAAACAGGAACATGTGGAGTGCAATCATCTCGAACCGGCCGAGCGGCGTGTCGGGAACCTGCCACTGGGAAAATATGTATGGCTGCCGCGCGGCGGCCACGATTCGCGCGTAGAGCGCATCACTGACTTCCCGGTTGGCTCGCGAACCGAGCCCGAGGAGACGTCTAAACATCGTTTGGCTGGCTCCCTTGCATTGCTAGCCGGCCCAAGTTTGGTTGCATCGGCGTGAAAGCTGGTTTACCGAGTTTCGGCACCGGTGCAAGGCCCACGCACCAGCTACTATGGAGATGCAGTTGCCGTCCGCATTTTTCAAGTCCGGATCCCGGAGCGGGAAAACCGCCGTCCTTCTTTTGGCGACAAGCGCGCTGGCGCTTTCCGGATGTAACGCGGCGAAGACGCTTTCGCCCCAGCAAACCATCACCAACGGCTACGTGGTCGATGACCAGATGCTGGAGCTGGTTCCCGTCGGTTCGTCGCGCGAACAGGTTGTCCTGGCCCTTGGAAGCCCGTCGACGACGGCGACGTTCGAAAACGAAACCTACTACTACATTTCCCAGACGCGAAAGCGCGGGGCAGCCTTCATGCGCCCGAAGCTCGTCGATCAGCGGATTCTTGCGGTCTATTTCGGTCCGGACGACCGCGTGTCCAACATCGCCAATTACGGCCTCAAGGACGGCAAGGTGTTCGACTTCATTTCGCGCACCACGCCGACGGGCGGCAAAGAGCTGAGCTTCCTCGCACAGGTGCTGGCCGGCGTCGGGAAATTGCCGTCGCGCTTCCCCGGCACCTAGAACCCAATCTGGCACCGGCAACGAAAAACCCCGCGGATCGCTCCGCGGGGTTTCTTTTTGTTGTCTGTCAGGCTGTTCAGTGTGCCAGGACGGCCAGAAGCAAGAGCGCCATGATGTTGGTGATCTTGATGGCCGGGTTGACCGCCGGGCCAGCCGTATCCTTGTACGGATCACCGACAGTGTCGCCGGTGACCGACGCCTTGTGGGCTTCGGAACCCTTTTCGTGCTTGTTGCCGTCCTTGTCGACGAACCCGTCTTCGAAGGACTTCTTGGCGTTGTCCCATGCACCGCCGCCGGAAGTCATCGAGATGGCGACGAACAGGCCGTTGACGATCACGCCGAGCAACGAAGCGCCGAGCGCGGCGAAGGCCGAGGCCTTGGAGCCGGAGATCAGCAGGACGCCGAAATAGACGACCAACGGAGCAAGCACGGGCAGCAGCGAGGGAATGATCATTTCCTTGATCGCCGCCCGGGTGAGCATGTCGACGGCACGCCCATAGTCCGGCTTGTCCTTGCCTTCCATGATGCCCGGCTTTTCGCGGAACTGCTTGCGCACTTCCTCGACCACCGCACCGCCAGCGCGGCCGACAGCCGTCATCGCGATGCCGCCGAACAGGTAGGGGATCAGGCCGCCGAAGATCAGGCCAGCCACCACGTAGGGATTGGACAGCTCGAACGAGACCTGGCCCATGTCGCTGAAGTAGGGGAACTTCGCACCATTGGCCGCGAAGTACGCCAGATCGTTGGAGTATGCAGCGAACAGAACCAGCGCGCCAAGACCGGCGGAACCGATGGCATAGCCCTTGGTCACGGCCTTGGTGGTGTTGCCGACCGCGTCCAGCGCATCAGTGGTCTTGCGGACTTCCGAGGGCAGATCCGACATTTCGGCAATACCGCCGGCATTGTCGGTAACCGGACCGAACGCGTCGAGGGCGACGATCATGCCGGCGATGCCGAGCATGGCGGTCACCGCAATCGCAGTCCCGAACAGGCCGCCGAGCTGGAAGGTGGCGATGATGCCGCCAACGATGACGATGGCCGGAAGGGCCGTCGACTCGAGCGACACGGCAAGGCCCTGGATCACGTTCGTTCCATGACCGGTGACCGAGGCCTGGGCGATCGAGTTGACCGGGCGCTTGTTGGTGCCGGTGTAGTACTCTGTGATCACCACGATCAGCGCCGTGACGATCAGGCCGATGATCCCGCAGTAGAACAGGTTCCAGCCGGTAACCACGATTCCGTTGACCGTACCGATCTCACCCCAGCCGATGGTCAGCGACGTCGCAGCGCCGAGACCGACGATGGAAAGGATGCCGGTGACCGTCAAGCCCTTGTAGAGCGCGCCCATGATCGAGCCGTTGGCGCCCAACTTGACGAAGAACGTACCGATGATCGAGGTGATGATCGAGGCACCGCAAATCAGCAGCGGGTAGAGCAACACCGAATCGAGCACCGCTGTACCGGCGAAGAATATGGAACCGAGAACCATTGTCGCCACGACGGTGACCGCATAGGTTTCGAAAAGGTCGGCAGCCATGCCTGCGCAGTCGCCGACATTGTCGCCGACATTGTCGGCGATCGTTGCCGGATTGCGCGGATCGTCTTCCGGGATACCGGCTTCCACCTTGCCGACGAGATCGCCACCGACATCCGCACCCTTGGTGAAGATGCCGCCGCCAAGACGGGCGAAGATAGAAATGAGCGAAGCACCGAAGCCAAGCGCAACCAAGGCGTCGACCACTTCACGGCCGCCGTTCTCCAAGCCCATCGGGCCGATCAGGACCCAGTAGTAGACCGAGACGCCGAGCAGAGCGAGGCCGGCAACCAGCATGCCGGTGATCGCGCCCGACTTGAACGCGATGTCGAGGCCGCCGGCGAGGCTGCTCGATGCGGCCTGGGCGGTACGGACATTGGCGCGAACAGAAACATGCATGCCGATGAAGCCGGCAGCACCCGAAAGGACCGCGCCGATCAGGAAGCCGATCGCCGCAGCGCTCGAAAGAAGTAGCCAGGCGAGAATGAAGACCACGACACCGACGATGGCGATGGTGGTATACTGACGGGCCAGGTAGGCCTGTGCGCCTTCGCGGATGAAGCCCGCAATCTCCTGCATGCGGGCGTTGCCTTGGTCGGCGGCAAGCACCGACTGGGTTGCCCAGATCGCATAGACGACCGACAACAAGCCGCAGGCGATAACGATGTAGAGCATTGTCATTGCCGAAATTTCCTCTCTTTTGGCCCTTCTCTTGTCCCCGGGCCGACGATTGTTTGCAAAAGCGGCCTTCCGGACGCAATTCGCCTTATCGCGAGCGCTTATGCGAAACTGGTCACACAGCGTCAAGCTACCGCGGCTGTTTTGCCCCGATTTAGCGGCTTATCAATTCGACTCATGCGGTTCGACGGTGTCTCAGACCCGGGTTTCGGCCTGACGCAACACCAGCAGAAGGGCTAGGGCCCCGAGACACAATGCGACCACCGGGAAAATGATCCAGTTGAGCATGTCCCATCCCCAGGAATTGTAGACCTGGCCGGACATCAGCGAAGCGAACGCGACCGATCCGAACAACAGCAGGTCATGCAGTCCCTGGACGCTGTTCTTCTCCGCCGACGTGTAAGTCTCCGAGACCATTGCGGTGGCGCCGATGAAGCCGAAATTCCAGCCGACGCCGAGCAGGATCAGCGCCGTCCAGAACTGCCACAAGGCGATGCCGGACAAGGCGACGATTCCGCAACCGATCAACAGAACCAGGCCCGTGGCGATGACTTTTTCCTTGCCGAAGCGGGCAATCAACCGTCCGGTGAAGAAACTCGGCGCGAACATCGCCATGACGTGCCAGGAGATGCCCAGTGTCGCCTCGTCCGGGGTAAATCCGCACCCGACCATGGCCAGAGGCGCCCCGGTCATGACGAAGCTCATCAGCGCATAAGAGCCGACCGCGCAGATCAGCGCGATCACGAATTTCGGCTGGCGGATGATTTCGGCGACCGGCCTTGCCGGCCCGTGATCGACCTCCTGCTCGACCACCTGATCCTTCGGCAGGCGAAGAAAGGAAAGGATGAGCGCGCCGATAACCGCGAGGCCGATGATCGCGGTGAACGCACCGGCGAACATGACCGGCTCGAACAGGTTGCGGGTAAAGATAACCGTCTGGGGGCCGATAATCGCGGCGAAAACGCCACCGCCGAGCACCCAGGAAATGGCGCGGGGCTTGAATGACGAGGGTGCGTTGTCTGCCGCGGCAAAGCGATATTGCTGGACGAACGATCCACCAACGCCGATCAGGGCCATGGCGGCGGCAAACAGCCAGAAGTTGGACTGGAAGATCGCCGCGGCCGCCAATGCGCCGCCAATGCCGGTGACTCCAGCGCCGGACATAAAGCCGTAGCGCCTGCCAATCGCATGCATGAGCATGGCTGCTGGGACTGCGCCAAGCGCAACGCCGAGATTGTATCCGGTCACGGGCGCGGTCGCCAACGACTTGTCTGCGCCAAGGAGATAGGAGCCCGTAAGCGCACCCATCGAAATGGAAACCGGCGCAGCTGCGCCTACAAAAGCCTGCGATGCGGCCAGGATAAGAGCGGTGCGCTGTGCTTCCCGAACCGCGAGTATGGTCATGCCTTTCGTCCCGCCGACCGGCCACGCAGTTCGCGGGCTATCCTGTCGAGTACGGCATTGACCAGGCCAGGCTCATCGCCTTCGTAGAAGGCCTTGGCGATATCGACATATTCGGTGACGATCACCGCGACGGGCACATCGGCCTTTTCCGTGATCTCGTAAACGCCAGCGCGCATGATCGCGCGCAACGTCGAATCGAGCCGCGACAGGGGCCAGGTCTCGGGCAATGCCTTGCGGATCACCGGGTCGATGGTTTTCTGGTTTTCCACCACGCCGGAAAGAATGCCGCGAAACCATTGCGCATCGGCTTCCCGGTAAAGCGCGCCATCGACTTCCTTGCCCAGGCGGAAATTTTCGTACTCGGAAGCGATTTCAAGCAGTCCGGATCCGGTCACGTCCATCTGGTAGAGCGCCTGTACAGCGGCCAGGCGCGCCGCGCCTCGCTTGTTGGCTGGTTTGATTTCCGGTTTCTGCGACGTCTCGTCTGCCACATCAGGCTCCAAGCGTTGCCTTGAGGGCGATCATGGTCAGTGCCGCACGGGCGGCAAACCCACCCTTGTCGAGTTCACCGGCGCGCGCGCGCACCCAGGCCTGCTCCTCGTTTTCGACGGTCAGGATGCCGTTGCCGATCGCGGCGTTTTCCACGACCGCCAGCTCCATCAGGGCCCGGCAGGATTCATTGGCGACAATGTCGAAATGATAGGTCTCGCCACGGATCACCACGCCCAGCGCGACAAACCCGTCATAGGCCCTGCCGCTGCCTTCGGCGCCCTCCAGCGCAAACGAAATGGCAGCCGGTACTTCCAGTGCGCCCGGCACCGTGACTACATCAAAGCTGGCGCCTGCCTCCTTGAGTGCCGCCGTGGCGCCCTCAAGTAAGGCGTCGGACAGGCCATCGTAGAAACGGGCCTCCACGACCAGCAGATGCGGGGATTTCGCCATGAAAACTTGCTCCGGGACCGGATCTTGAACAGCGCGGCATCGAATGCAGCCGAGGCTCAATAGGCCTCTTTGGCCGCTTCCGCAAGCCGTGCCGCGTATCGCGCCATCGTGTCGATTTCGAGGTTGACGCGGTCGCCGATCTGGCGCTCGCCCCATGTCGTAACGGCAAGCGAATGGTGGATCAGGAGCACGTCGAAACAATTGCCTTCGACGGCGTTTACGGTCAGCGAGGTTCCGTCGAGCGCCACCGATCCCTTGGGTGCGATGAAACGGGCGAGGCCGGCCGGCGCTTCGAGGGTGAAGCGCACGGCGTCGCCCTCATCCGTTCGATTCATGATCGCGGCGGTGCCGTCGACATGACCCGAAACGATATGGCCGCCCAGTTCGTCGCCAACTTTCAGCGCCCGCTCCAGATTGATGCGGGTGCCCGGCTTCCAGTTGGACGCGGTTGTCAGGCGAAGCGCTTCTTCCCACGCCTCGACTTCGAACCAGTGTGTGTTGGCGCCGGAGTCGGGAAGCCGTACGACCGTCAGGCAAACGCCGGCGCACGCGATTGATGCGCCGATCGAAATCGTCGCCGGATCGTAGGCTGTGGCGATATGCAGACGCACGCCCTTGTCAAGCGGTTCGACGCGTTCGACGGTGCCGATGTCTGTGACGATGCCGGTAAACATTACTTTGTCCGAACCCATTCGCAGTAGGTGTCCTCGCCGTATATGGCTTCGCGAACGAGACGGAAACCCGACGGTATCGAATCGCGCGTCAATGGTGAGCGGACGCCGCCCGCGCCGAGCGCGCCCTTGCCGCAGAACAGGCAGATCCGGTCGACAAGCCCCTGGTCCAGGAAAGCGGCGGCCGTAATCGCACCGCCCTCGATCATGAGGGTCGAGATCCCGCGCGCGCCGAGATCTTCGAGAAGTTCCGGCAGGGCGACATGGCCCTCGTGCACATCGCAGGCAATGAACCCGACGCCGGCGGCGGACAGAATCGCTCGCCTCTCCTCGCCGGCTTCCGGCCCGACCGCGAGATGAAGCGGAACATCATTGGCCGAACGTACCAGCTTCGAGGTCGCCGGCAATCTCGCGAGACGATCGATCACGATGCGCAGCGGCGAGCGCGCCGCCAAGCCCGCCGTGCGGCAGGTCAGTAGCGGATCGTCGGCAAGTGCGGTGCCAATGCCGACCAGGATGGCGTCGCTCTCGGCCCGCATCAGATGGACCTGCGCGCGCGATATTTCGCCGGTCACGGTCACATGGCCATGGTCCTTCACGCCGATCATGCCGTCGGCCGACACCGCCAGCTTCAGCGTCACTTCCGGCCGCTTGGCAACGGAACGCGTGAGATAGCCCGCCAGGTCGTCGGCGGCTTCGGCAGCCAGTACGCTCTCCACCACCTCGACACCCGCCTCCCGCAGCATCGCATAGCCCTTGCCGCTGACCCGCGGGTCGGGGTCACTCGCCGCACCGACCACGCGCGCCACGCCGGCGGCGATCAGGGCTTCGGCGCAAGGCGGTGTGCGGCCATGGTGGGCGCAGGGTTCGAGCGTGACATAGGCGGTAGCACCGCGTGCGCTCTGGCCAGCCTCTTCAAGCGCCTGAGGTTCGGCATGCGGCCGGCCGCCGATGGCGGTGACACCCCGTCCGACGATCGCAGGTGCGCCATCCTGTTGCGACACGACCACGGTCGCGACCGACGGGTTGGTGCCCGTCAGCCCCTTGTGCTGGCGGGCCAGGCGAATTGCCGCGGCCATGAAGCGCAGGTCGGCGTCACTTGCGTTCGCACCAGCTGCCATGCGGGTCAGTCCTCTGCTTCAGCTTCCGGCTCCACGCTTTCGCCGTCCAGTTCGCCGAGCAATTCGTGGAAATCGCGAGCCTCGCGGAAATTACGATAGACCGACGCAAATCGCACATAGGCAACGTCGTCGAGCGCCTTGAGCGCTTCCATGACCAGCTTGCCGATCTCGCCGGCATTGATTTCCGCCTCGCCGGAACTTTCGAGCTGGCGCACAATGCCCGAAACCGCGCGTTCGGTGCGCTCAGGATCGACATTGCGTTTCCTCAGCGCGATATCGAACGAGCGCATGAGCTTGTCGCGGTCGAACGGAACCTTGCGGCCGGACTTCTTCACGACGACGAGATCACGAAGCTGGACCCGCTCGAAAGTGGTGAAACGGCCGCCGCAATCGGGGCAGACCCGGCGGCGGCGGATCGCCGCGCCGTCCTCTGCGGGGCGCGAGTCCTTCACCTGGGTGTCGAGTGACTGGCAGTAGGGGCAGCGCATGAAAAAAGCCTCGCGGAATTCTTTCCGCGAGGCTTTATCGGGATTCGAGGCGTTTGAAAACGCCCGGCCGCATCTCACCCCATATAGGGATAGAGCGGGAAACGGTCAGTCAGCGCGATCACCTTGGCGCGCACCTCTGCCTCGACCGCCGC
>JBNLDE010000100.1:0-9088 GCA_050304175.1 Zhengella sp.
AAAGACCGACAATTGCTATTGACGGGCACCGTGCGAATATGGTGTATGCCCGCCACACGGATGGGCGTGTAGCTCAGCGGGAGAGCACTACGTTGACATCGTAGGGGTCACAGGTTCAATCCCTGTCACGCCCACCATCCAGATCAAGCTGATCTCTCCGGACATCCCAGCGCCCGCCTTCTGGCGGAAGCAGGACTGCCGTGCCGCGGCCCTTCGCGGAAGGCAGGCGGGCTCGGTTCGCGACCGCCCGGGCGGACACCGCACAAGCCCTACGCAAGCGAATGCTGCCTGCAGAAGGCCAGCAGCGCCGCGATCGCGTCGCTGTTCTCGCTGATCTGGTCCGCCCGGGTGCCGATCAGCGTGACCACGGCCTGCGCCTCGCCCTGCCAGTCGAGCACCGGCGCGGATGCCGCGACCAGCCCCGGAATGTAGCGGCCGTCGACCGTGGCGTAACCGGCCAGGCGCACCCGCTCGGCCATGGCCGCCACGCTCTCCTTTGTCACGTCGATATCGGGCAGCATCGCGCGGCTGGCCGCCGCCGATTTAAGCTCCTGCTCCAGAAGCTCGCCGGTCACAGCCTGCGGCAGACAGGCGAGGAACACACGGCCCGTGGCCGATGTCAGCAGCGGCAGGGTGGTGCCCAGTCCAAGCGAAGCGACGACCAGCGACGCCGCCCTGTGCCAGCGGACCACGGTCGGTCCGTGGTCGCCCCACACGCTGATCATGCCGGTCATTCCCGTGGTTTCGACCAGTTGCGCCATGCCGTCCGCGGTTTCGTTGACGAAGTCGTGGCGGTTCAGCGCCGCCAGCCCGAGGCGGATCGCCTGCGGGCCGAGATCGTATTTCCCGGACCTTCCCGACTGGCTCACCAGCCCGGCATGGGTGAACGACGTCAGGTAGCGATGGGTCTTCGACGCCGGCATGCCGCAGGCGCGCGCGAGATCCGACACGCCGACCGGACCCGGCATGCGCGCCAGCCGCATCAACACGCCGAGGGCGAGGTCGAGCGACTGGGTCCCTCCGGTCGTTTCCTTGTCGGAATCTTTCTTGGCCATCCGAATCCCCTGCTCGCTCTATCCAATATTGCCGATCGGCTAGCCGCGCGCCAGATGTCGCCGCAGCTAGATGATTTCTATAATACAGGACGCTTTACATATAATGGAAAATGTGAGAACCTGAAAAAAACGACATACAGGGATGGATACGATGGCAGATATCTCACGCGTCGAAATCATCGGCGGCGGACCGTCCGGTCTCTACACGGCAATCTTGATGAAGAAGGCCTGGCCGGATGCCGACATTCGCGTCACCGAGCAGAACGACCCGGACGACACATTCGGTTTCGGCGTGGTCTTTTCCGAGGGCGCGCTTGACTTCCTGAAAGCCGACGACCCGGAAATTCACGATCTCATCGTGCCGGAGATGGAGCGTTGGCAGAATATGACGCTTAATATCGGCGGCGAGTCGATTACGCTCGACGGCATCGGCTTCACCGCCATCGGCCGCCTCCACCTGTTGAAGATTTTCCAGGCGCGTGTCGCCGAACTCGGCATCGAAGTCCGCTTCAACCACAGGATCGAGGATCTCGACTCGATCGAAGCCGACGTGATCGTCGGCGCCGATGGCCTCAACTCGCTGGTACGGCAATCCGATGAAGCCGGTTTCGGCGTCACCTTCGAGCATTTCGAAAACCGTTTTGCCTGGTTCGGTACGCCCCGGCGGTTCGACACGCTGACGCAGACTTTCGTGCGCACCGGCAAGGGCACGCTGAACGCCCACCATTATCGCTACTCGCCGCAGATGAGCACCTTCATCATCGAGTGCGATCCCGCGACCTTTGAAGCCTACGGGTTCGATGCCAGGGACGAGCAGGAAACCGGCCGGATCTGCGAGGAGATTTTCGCGGAAACGCTGCAGGGCGCGCCGCTCGTCATCAACCGTTCGCACTGGCGCCAGTTCCCGCGCCTTTGGTGCAGAAACTGGGTCTCCGGCAACCGGGTCCTGATGGGCGACGCCGTGCACACGGCGCATTTCTCGATCGGTTCGGGTACCCGGCTGGCGATGGAAGATGCGATAGCCCTGGTTAGGGCGTTGCGCGAGGAAGCGACCATCGACGCCGCGCTCGGCCGCTATCAGGCTGAGCGCCCGCCGATCGCTCGCAAGATCGTCGACGCGGCCAACACCTCGGCAACATGGTACGAGAGCTTCCCAGACAAGATGGAACTGCCGCCGCTCGATTTCGCCTTCGACTATATCCAGCGGTCCGGCCGCGTGGACATGGAGCGGTTGCGCCAGCTCTCGCCGCGTTTCGTGGAAACCTTCGAAGCCGCAAAGAACGCGGCGTGATGTCCATGTCAGTCTCGATAAACGATCCCGTCGGCCACACCGCGGGAGCCGCGGAAATCGGCTTTGACAAGGGCGCATACCCCAATTGCAGCGCCATCCTTTTCGACAATTTGGCGCGCAATCCCGACCGCTTGGCCGTTACCGGCCCGGCCGGCTCGCTCACCTATCGCGAGCTTTGTGCCGAGGCGGCAAGATGGGGCAATGCATTTGCCCGGTTCGGGCTGGAACGCGGCGACAGGATCGCCTTTTTCCTCGACGACACGCCGGCCTATCCGGCCGCCTTCTTCGGCGCTGTGCGCGCCGGCTTCGTGCCGGTCCTGCTCAATACGCTGACAACGCCGGACCTGCTTAATTTCTTCCTCGTCGACACCGGCGCCCGGATCGCGGTCTGCGAGTCGGAGTTCGCCGGCCAGTTCAACGCCGCGACGATGAAGGAAACCAGGCTGGCGCGCATCGTCATGGCCAATGGCGACGGGCCGTTGCCGGACGCGGTCTTTGTCCATGCCGCCGATTTCCTAAATGGCCAGGACGACCATCTCGACTGCGCCGACACCGGACCCGATGACATGGCGTTCTGGATGTATTCGTCCGGTTCGACGGGACGCCCGAAGGGAATCGTGCATCTGCATCACGACATGGCCTATACCGACCAGTCCTTCGCACGATCGATCCTCGGACTGAAACCGGACGATATCTGTTTTTCCGTGCCGAAGATCTTTTTCGCCTACGGGTTCGGAAACGCCTTCACCTTCCCGTTCTCGGCAGGCGCTACCACCCTGCTGATGCCGGGGCGCCCCGACCCCGAAAGCGTGGTCTCGACGATCGAGCGGTTCCGCCCGACCGTGCTATACGGCCTACCCACGCTCTACACGGCAATCTGCCGGATGCCGGGAATCGAGGCGCGGGATTTCTCGTCCCTGCGCCAGACCATGTCGGCTGCCGAGATACTCTCCGAGGATGTTTTCAACGCGTGGAAGAAGCTGACCGGACTGAAACCGGTCGAGGGCCTGGGCTCCACCGAGGTCCTGCATATCTACCTGTCGAACACGGTCGAGGAGCAACGCTTGGGATCGGCCGGCAAGCGCGTGCCCGGATACGAGGTCCTGTTGCGCGACGGCGATGGCAACGATGTCCAGCCCGGCGAGGAAGGCGTGATGTGGGTGCGCGGCACCTCGTCGGCCCCGTGCTACTGGAACCGGCCGGACAAGACCGCCGAGACCATGCGCGGCGACTGGATCTACACCGGCGACCGCTTCATCGAAAAGGACGGCTTCTTCTATTTTCAGGGTCGCGCCGACGACCTGATCAAGGTCTCGGGCCAATGGGTCTGGCCGATGGAAGTGGAGCGTTGCCTCAACGACCATCCCCATGTCCACGAATGCGCCGTCCTGGCGCATCAGCTGCCCGACAAGCGGATGGCGCTGCGCGCGGTCATTTGCCTGCGCGATGGCCACAATGGAAACGATGCGGAGGCAAAACTGCTGCAGGACCACGTGAAGAAAACTCTGCTGCCGTTCAAATATCCGCGCATCGTCGAATTCGTCGACGAATTGCCGAAGACCGGCACCGGCAAGCTCGACCGGCAAGCATTGGTGCGTGCGGTACAACCCGAAAAACAGGTGGTCAACGCCTGAACGGTTTCGCGCGGCGGCATAGCCAGATCGCTACGGCCCCGCCACCGCGCGAAGAATCCAGAACCATGCCGGCACGAAGCGGGCATTTAAACGGGAGGATACGGATCATGAACCCAACCAAGCGGTCCTTGCTGGCCGGCGCACTCGCCGTCGGCGCGATGTTGTCCTGCGCGGGCGCCGGCTTCGCGCAGGAAGTCACACTCAAGCTTCACCAGTTTCTGCCGGCACAGGCCAATGTGCCCAAGCTCGTGCTCGACGAGTGGATCAGGCGGGTCGAGGCGGAAGCCGGCGGCGAGCTCAAGATCGAGCACTATCCGTCCATGCAGCTCGGCGGCAAGCCGCCGGAACTGATGGATCAGGTCATGGATGGGGTTGTCGACCTCGCCTGGACGGTCAACGGATTCACGCCGGGCCGCTTCCCGCGCTCCGAAGTGTTCGAACTGCCCTTCATGATGACCAACGCGGAAGCGACATCGCGCGCCTATTGGGACTTGTTCCAGAGCGAGATGAAAGACACCGAATACAAGGATGTCCACATCATCGGCACATGGGTGCACGGCCCAGGCATGATGCATACCAATAAGCCCGTTGCGACGATGGCGGACCTGAAGGGCATGAAGTTCCGCGCGCCAAGCCGGGTTGCCACCCAGTTGCTGGAACAACTCGGCGCCACCGCGATCGGCATGCCGGTCACGGCCATTCCCGAGGCGCTGTCCAAGGGCGTCATCGACGGCGCGGTCATTCCGTGGGAAGTGACCACCGCGTTGAAGGTGCCCGAACTGGTACACAATCACACGGAATTCGCGGACGGCTATTCGTTCTACACGATCACCTTCACCCTCGCGATGAACAAGGCGAAGTATGAAAGCCTGCCGGCCGACCTGAAAAAGGTGATAGATGACAATTCCGGTCTCGAGTTCTCGGCATTCGCCGGCAGAACCCAGGCCGAAGCGGACGGCCCGGCCCGCGAACGCGCGGCCAAGGCAGGTAACAACATCATCACGATCAGCGCCGAGGACAGCGAGAAGTGGAAGGCCGCGGCCAGGCCGGTGTACCAAAACTGGGCCGCCGACCTCAAGTCCAAGGGCATCGACGGCGAAGCACTGATTGCCGAGGCGCAGTCCCTGATCGCCAAATACACCGACGCGCAGGACTGACCGCCGGGTTGCCATCGCGCCTGCCGCGACGATCAAAGGCCGCGCTCCCTGGCGAAGCGCGGCCTTTCTAGTCAAGCGTGCGGCGGAAACGCAGCAGCGCCAGCGCGGCGTAAATAAACACAAACAGCACCAGCACCACCATTTCCGTCGACACGTTGGCGTAGTCGGCGCCCTTGAGCATGACGGCCCGCGTCAGCCGCAGGAAATGGGTCAGCGGGAACGTCTCGCCGATGACCTGCGCCCAGCCGGGCATGCCGCGGAACGGGAACATGAAGCCCGACAGCAGCAGCGAAGGCAGGAAGAAGAAGAAGGTGAGCTGCATCGCCTGCATCTGCGTGCGCGCCGCCGTCGAGATCGTGTATCCGAGCAGCACCAGCGCCAGAACGAAGATGAGGATGCCAGTGAGCAACAGCGACATCGACCCGAAAAACGGGACCGAAAACAGGATCTTGGCCGCCGCGAGCACGACCGCGACCTGGACCGCGCCGACGACGAGATAGGGCAGCACCTTGCCGAACATGATCTCCAGCGCGCTGGCCGGCATCGCCAGCAGGTTTTCCATGGTGCCGCGCTCGTTTTCGCGCGTCAGACCCATCGAGGTCATCATCACCATCGTCATCTGCAGGATCACGCCCAGAAGGCCGGGCACGATGTTGTACTGGGTGATGCCTTCCGGGTTGTAGCGCTTGTGGACCACCACCTCGAGCGCATTGTCCATCTGCTTCGCCGTGGCCGCCTCGGTCCCCTGTTCACGCAGCAGCGCCTGCGACGCGACGGTGCCGAGCGTCGATATGGCGCCGGATGCGACGGCCGGATCGGTGGCATCGGCCTCGATCAGGATTTGCGGATGGCTGCCGCGCTCGACCCGGCGGGCGAAATCCGACGGAATCGTCACCACGAACGAAACCGTGCCGTCGGCCAGCAGGTCATCGGCTTCCGAGGAGCTGATGTCGACATATTTGAACCGGTAGTAGCCGGTGTTTTCAAGCGCCGTCACCATCGCCCGGGTGTACCGGTCCTGGCTGACCGTCACCAGCGCCGCCGGCAGGCCTTTCGGGTCATTGTTGATGGCGAATCCGAACAACACGAGCTGGATCAGCGGTACGCCCAGCATCATGGCGAAGGTGATGCGGTCGCGCCGCATCTGGATGAACTCCTTTGCGAGCACCGCCCTCAGCCTGCCGAAGGAAAAGAACCTGCTCATGCCATGTTATCCGTCGAATGGCCCATGAACTGGATGAACACGTCCTCCAGATTGGTCTCGCCTTCATGCGCGGTGACCTTGCAGGTCTGCGAAACCTCCTGGACCGAGTTCATCAGCGCCGCGCGGTCCTTGCCGACGACGTGCAGCGACATGCCGAACGGCGCCACCTGGTCCACGCCCGGCATGGTCTCCAGCGCCTTGGCCGCGCGCGCCGTCTCGGGACCTTCCAGCACGAATGTGGACAACCCGGCGCCCTTGACCACTTCGGCCACCGTGCCGCGCGCCAGCAGCTTGCCATAGGAGATGTAGTTGATCCGGTGGCATCGTTCCGCCTCGTCCATATAGTGGGTCGAGACCAGCACGGTCAGTCCATTGGCCGCCAATTGGTGGATTTCATCCCAGAAATCGCGCCGCGCCTTGGGGTCGACGCCTGCCGTCGGCTCGTCGAGCATCAGCAGTTTCGGCTTGTGCATGATACAGGCCGCCAGCGCCAGGCGCTGTTTCCAGCCGCCAGACAGCGTACCCGCCAATTGCTTGCGCCGGGAGAAAAGGCCGAGATCCTCAAGCGTGTCCCTGACATGTCGGTCGACCGGCGACAGCGCGTACAGGCGCGCCACGAAATCGAGATTCTCCTCGATCGTCAGGTCTTCGTAGAAGGAAAAGCGCTGGGTCATGTAGCCGACCTGGAGCTTGATCTTGTTGCTCTCGGTGCGGATGTCGTAGCCGAGGACCTCGCCCTCGCCCTCGTCGGCCGTCAGCAGGCCGCACATCACGCGGATTGTCGTCGTCTTGCCCGAACCGTTGGGCCCGAGGAAGCCGGCGATCTCGCCCTCGGCGACCTCCATGGACACGTGATCGACGACAGTCTTGTTGCCGAACCGCTTGACGAGGTTGCGGACCTCGATGACGTTTGTGGATCCCGGTTCCGCGATCATGGCGCTACTCCGGAAGCCTGATGTCGACGATCTGGCCCGGCTTCAGGTCGAGCGCGCCGTTGTCGGGCCGCGCCTCGACCAGATAGACCAGCTTCTGGCGGTTCTTCAGCGAATAGATCACCGGCGGGGTGAACTCAGGATCCTCGGCGACGTAGCTGACCGTCGCCGTCATGCCGCTCATGCAGCCATCGCAGGTCACCGACAGCTTGGTGCCGACATGGACCGCCGAAAGGTCGGGTTCCGGCACATAAAGCTTCAGTTTGACCGCACCGTCGGGCAACACGGTCATCACCGGCGCCTGCGGTCCCGCAACTTCGCCGGGATTGCGGATGATGTCGAACACGGTCGCGGCCTCGGGTGCCGAAAGGGTCCGGTTGGAGAGCCTCCACTCGGCGCTCTCCAGCGACGTCCTTGCCTGCTCCACCGCCGCCTCGGCGGCATGAATCTCGTCGGCACGCGCGGGCAATTTGGCAACCGCCAGGTTGGCTTCGAGTTCCGCCACCTTGGCCTTGGCGATCTTGAGCGCGGTTGACGCGTTGTCGAAACTTGCCTGGGCGGCGATCCCGCGCTTCAGTAAATCGGTCTGGCGCTGGACATTGCGTTCCGCCTCCTCCGCCTGGGCTTTCGCCGAATTGAGCGAGGCCTGGATCACGGCGATTTCCTCCGGTCGGCGGCCCTCGGAAATATTGGCCAGCTGGCTCTTCGCCTGGGCGATGGCCGCCCTGGCCTGCGCGACCGCGATCTCGGCGTCCTGCTTTTCCATCACCGCGAGCATGTCGCCGGCGGCGACATGGTCGCCGCGCCGGACGTTCACCTTTTCGATCCGCGCCGTCTCGATCGGCGCGATCAGCACATATTCGCCTTCGACGTACCCGGCCGCCAGTGGCGGTGTCGGAAGGCACGGCGTCAGGAGCCCGCTGATAACGGGAATTGCACATATGAAGTCCATCATGATCTTGACGCCTTGCTTGCCGCGATTTGCGCGTGAAGGTTTGCCTTGAGAACCTTGACGATCTCTTCGGCCTCGCGCGAACCGATGTTTTCCCATTCCAGCCGCCTGAGCACGAGCGGCTGGCCAATCCTGAAGTAGAGAACCTGACCGACCATGGCGAACACCGCGATCAGCGTTTCCTCGCTGTCGGCGTCCGCGCCGGTCGCGGCCGCCCACAACTGGCAGAGCGCCTTGTGGATCGGTCCGATGAACTCGTCGTAGATGATATCGATGACCGCCCCCGACCCCGTCATTTCCCGCACCATGAATGCGGCGAAGTCGCGGGCTTCCGGGCGCGCAACGATGAAACCGACGATCAACGAAAGCGCATTTTCCAGAATGCCGATCGCCGCTGCCTCGTCGGGGCGCTCTTCAACGGCACGGAGCACAGTGCCCGCAACCTGTTTCAGCCGCGCACCGATTGTTTGCGCGCAGGCGACCCGGAGGCCGTCCTTGCTGCCGAAATGATAGGCGATGGATGCAATGTTCGCGCCGGCCTCGGCGGCTATATCGCGCGTCGACGTCGCTTCGAACCCCTTGCTGCCGAACAGCTTGAGCCCCGCGGCAATCAATGCCTCGCGGGTTTGCTGCGTCATGCCGCTTCGGGTTTGGGGTTTGCCGGCCACATGGTTCTCCAATCGACCAATTATTTAAATCAATCGTTTGATTAAATCAAGGGGGCCATTCCGCCATGGCTAAAGGCGCCCTCCCCCGATCGCGGGGAAGGTGGGAAGACGGGCGGTCTCTTCACGCCAGTCTTAGGTAGTCATGCGATCCGAGGACCGCCCGTCCGGTCGCTGTCCCGCGGTTGGCCAGTCACT
>JBNLDE010000101.1:0-31399 GCA_050304175.1 Zhengella sp.
GCGCACCGGCACGAGGCCGGGCATGCCCCTGGCGCCCGCGAGGCGGCGGACCGAGCCGCCGGTTTCCTTTGCCAGCGGTTCGAGCAGCGCGGTGGTCGAAACGGTTTCGGCGAATTCGGGCGCATTGACCGGCCCGACATGGGCCAGCGTCGCCAGATCGCCATTGGCGACCTGGTAGAGGCCGATCTGGTCGGTTTCCAGCGTGCCGGTGAAGCGGCCGGGCGATTGTTCGGTGAGCGGCAGATCACGGGTCTGGCCGGACGGGGTGATCACGGTCGCGCTGCCCGCCTTGTCGGCCATGGTCTGGCGGGTGACTTCGAGCAGCATGCCGCGGCCGCTCGCAGTCAGGCGCTCCTCCTCCAGTTCCGGCTCGCTCATCAGCCAGTGGGCGATGCGGCGGTAGAGCTGGACATGCGGGCCGCCGCCCTCGAAGCCGCGCGCCCAGAGCCAGCCCTGGTCGGAAAGCAGCATGGCGACGCGGCCCTCGCCGACGCGCTTGAGCAACAGCAGCGGATTGTCGCCGGCGCCCTTCATGACGGCCTCGCCGGTCGGCGCGCGCACCGCGACCTGGCGGAACCAGCGGCTCCAGCGCGGCGGATCGGCCTGCGCGCCGTCGAGCCCGCGGGTGACGGGGTGGCGCCGGCCGAGTTCGGTCAGGCGCGGGTAGAATGCCTGGTCGAGCACCTGGCCGGTCGGCAGCGCCGGCAGGGCCTGCATCAGCGGCGTGTTGGCGATCGACTGTTCGCCGGCATATTCGGGACCCGCGGCGACCAGCAGCGCGCCGCCGTTTTCGACATATTGGGCGATGTAGTCGTAGTAGAGGATCGGCAGCACGTCCCGGTGCTGGTAGCGGTCGAGAATGATCAGGTCGAAGTCGTCGATCTTCTCCACGAACAGCTCCCGGGTCGGGAACGCGATCAGCGACAGTTCGTTGATCGGCGTGCCGTCCTGCTTTTCGGGCGGGCGCAGGATCGTGAAATGGACGAGGTCGACCGAGGCGTCCGACTTCAGCAGGTTGCGCCAGGTGCGCTCGCCGGCATGCGGTTCGCCGGAAACCAGGAGGACGCGGAGATTTTCGCGGATGCCGTCGATCAGCGCGATGGCGCGATTGTTGACGCCGGTGATCTCGCCGTCCGCCCGCTTGATCTCCAGTTCGACGATGTTGCGTCCGGCACGGGGCACGGTGATTTCGAGCGGCATGGCGGCGCCGACCGGCGCGCGCTCGACTGAAATGAATTCGCCATTGACCCGGACCGTGACTTCGGCTGAGCCTTCGGCGTCGCCGGTGGCGGTGACCCGGTAGGTCAGTTCCAGCGGCTTGCCGGCAATGCCGAAGCGCGGCGCGCGCTCGAACTGGATGCGGCGGTCGTATTCGCCGGCGGCGCCGGTGATCAGCGCGTGGACCGGCGCGGAGATGCCGCCGGCGGCCGCCGATCCGGGGATGTCGTGCACCTCGCCATCGGTGATCAGGACTGAACCGGCGACGCGTGACGGCGGCACATCGGCGAGAAGGCCCTGCAGGGCGCCAAACAGCCGGGTTTCGACATGCTCGTCGGCCTTGCTGCCGCGGCCGGCTTCCGCGACCCTGAGTTCGAATTGCGGGAATCTCGCGATGCGCTGGCGCAGTTCTTCCAGCGCGGTATCGGTCTGCGCCGAGCGGTCGCCGATGTCCTGGCTCTGGCTGCGGTCGACCACGACGGCCACGACGCTTTTGACCGGATCGCGGTCCTCGTCCAGCATCACCGGATTGACCAGCGCCAGCACGAGCGCGGCAATGGCGGCGGCCCTGATCCAGGCGGCGCGGCGGCGCAGCGCGATTCCGGCGACCGCAAGCGCGGCCAGAGGCAACGCGACTGCCGCGGTCAGCGGCCAGGACAGCAGCGGCTCGAAACTCAGCGACCAGTTCATGCCGTCACCTCACTGACCCAGCCGTTCGAGCAGGACGGGTACATGCACCTGGTCGGATTTGTAGTTGCCGGTGAGCATGTACATCATGATGTTGACCCCGGCGCGATAGGCATAGATGCGCTGCAGCGGGTCGTTGGGCACGGTGGGAAGCGCCGGGTTGCCGTTCTCGTCGATCGCCCAGGCGCCGGCGAAATCATTGGCCGTGATGAGGATCGGCGACACGCCGTCGCCGGTTCGCACAGGCCGCCCTTCGCGACTCTCGGCGTCGAGCGAGGCCTCGACCCACAACGGGCTGCCATTGTAGCGGCCGGGGAAGTCGTTGAGGATGTAGAACGACTTGGTCAGCACGTGATCGCCGGGCACCGGTTCGAGCGGAGGCACGTTGATGTCGGCGAGGATCTCGCGCAGGCGCTGCGTCGCGGGGCTCGACGTTTCGCCGCCGAAGCCGGACGAATACTGGTCGCGCGTGTCGAACAGCACCGTGCCGCCCTGCTTCATGTAGGCGTCGATGCGCGCCAGCGCCGACTGGTCGGGAACCGGTGTCGCACCATCGACCGGCCAATAGATCAGCGGATAGAAAGCGAGTTCGTCGCTGGATATGTCGATGCCGGCCGGGTCGCCTGGTTCGAGCGCCGTCTTGATCGCCAGGAACCGCGACAGCCCTGCCAAGCCGGCGCGGCTGATGGCGTCGATGGACGGATTGCCGGTGATGACATAGGCGATGCGGGTGCTTTCGATCGCGGCGATTGCCTCCGCGTCGCCCGGCCGCGAGTCGACATTCTGGGCCTGTGCGGCCGGCGCGAATGCGGCAAGTGCGAGGCCCGCGGCGATCACGGCCAGTACGACCGTCGCGGCGGATGCGGCGCGGATCCTGCGGCGGCCGGCGAAAACGCCGCCCAGCCAGAACACGGCGAGCGTGTCGAGCGCCAGCAGGGCGAGGGCGCCGGCGAGCAACGGCCCCTTGAGCGCGACCGACTCGTCGAACGCGTAGGCGGCGCGGGTGACCGGCAAGGCGGTTTGCGGCTCGGCGAGCGGTTCCAGTTCGGCATTGGCCGCGAGAAGATTGTGGGCGACCACGCCCTCCTGCGTGCCATACAGGCCCGGCGGGTTGTCCAGCGTCACGGGCGGCTCGGCCGCCGTCAGGTCGAGCGGCCTGGCCTCGGGCGGCGGCGGACCGAGTACCCCGGTCGCCGAGATCATGCGGTAGGGCGCGAGCGCCGCCGCCTTGCCGCCTGACGCCGCGTCGATGCGGCCCTGGTTGCGCGCAAGCTGCACGATGCGCCGGAGCATCTCGACGAAGGATCCCGAAATTGGCAGGTTCGACCATGTCGCTTCCGGCGAAACGTGGAACAGCACGAGCCGGCCCTTGCCGCGACGGCCGCCGGTGACGAGCGGCGTGCCGTCGGCCAGGTTGGCCCAGGTGCGCTCGACGATGTCGGGGGTCGGCTCGGCCAGAACCTGGCGCTTGACCTCGACATCGCGCGGCGGCGCGAGATCGAAAAACGGCCCCGCAGCGGGAAATTCGGCGACCGGCTGCGGTTCGGTCCATGACAGGGATCCGCCCAGCGAACGCTCGCCAAAGCGCAGGCGGACCGGCAGCAGATCATCGTCTTCCGATGCCGCGGCCAGGCGCGGGCCGGCAAAGCGGACCAGCGTGCCGCCGCCTTCGAGCCATTCGGTGAGCTGGTCGTGGACATTGTCGGACATGACGCCGATATCGGCCATGACGATGACCGCGGGCTTCTGGTCGATCAGGGCGGGGATTGCCTTCTCGAGGTCGGCGGTTCCCGGTTCCACGAGATCGGCGAAGGGCGCGAGCGCACGCCGGATATAGTAGAGCGGCGAAAGCAGCGGTTGGGCGGTGTCGGCGTCGGTGGCCGACAGCAGGCCGACACGCCGGCGCCGGGAGCTTTCGTCGAGTACGCGGGTGGCACCAGCCTGTTCGCCGGCATCGACTTTCACCGCCGTGATATCGTTGCGCAATTCGAACGGGACGCTGAATTTTCCGGTTGTGCGGGACTGGCCGGCCGGGAAGGCGAGTTGCGTCTCGGCGATCCGGCGCCCCTTGTCGTCGAAAGCGGCGACGGTCTCGAGGTCCGGCGCCTTCCGGCTGGTTGGCCGGACGGCTGTGACGACAAGCGCGTCAGGCTCGTTCTCGGTTGCCGCGAGGCCGATCAGCGCAAGGTTGTCCGGGGCGATCCAGACCAGGTTTGCGGCACCGGATTTGAGAAGGCTCGAAAATGCCTGATCGTCATCGGCGGCCGCAAGGCCATCGGACAGGATTGCGACCGTGGCGCCCGGAACGGTTCCCATGGCGGCGGCAACCCGTTCGTAGGTACCCACGCGGTCGACAGGGACCGGCCGCGGCGCGGCAGCTTCCAGACGGTCGCGGGCGGCATTGGCATCGAACGGCCCGATATCGGCGTTGGCCTTCTCGGCGGTCAATGCGAGGATGACCGGAACGCCTTTCTCGCCGGCATCGCCGATCAGGCGGGCGGCAGTCGCCTTGCGCCTGTCCCAGTCGGGGGCCGACGCCCAACCATTGTCGATGACCAGCGCAAGGGCCTTCCCGTCGGTCGCCAGAGTTTCGCGCGGATTGAAGACCGGACCGGCCAGCGCAAAGATCACCAGCGCGGCGAGCGCAAGGCGCAGGGCGGTCAGCCACCATGGACTCTTGTGCGGCGTTTCCTCGCGCTTCAGCACGCGGGCGAGGATCGCCAGCGGCGGAAAGACCTCCGTCTGCGGCTGCGGCGGGGTGAGGCGCAGCAGCCACCAGATCACCGGCAGCGCCAAAAGCCCCCACAGCGCGAAAGGGTAGGCGAAGGCGAGGGGCAGGCCCGCGATCACAGGCCCGGCCTCACGAAGCCGGTCGGCTCCGACATTGCCAAGTGAACATGGACGAGCGCTTCGGAAGCCAGCCTGTCGGTGTGGTTGACCGTGTAGCTCCAGGCCAGTCTGCGCGCCCAGGCGGAAAGCGCCTCGCGGCGCGCCAGATAAAGATTGCGGTAGTCGCCGGCAAAGGTCTCGGCGCGTCCGGCGGTCAGGCGCTCGCCGGTTTCCGGATCGCGGAACTCGGTGCGCCCAACATAGGGGAATTCCTCTTCGGCGGGGTCGGCGACCTCGATCAGGTGCGCGCGCACGCCGCGCTCGGCCAACGGCGCCAGCCAGGCCTGGATATCGGCCACCGGATCGAGGAAATCGGAGACCACGACGATGTCGCTGAACCGCTTGACGACGGCAAGATCGGGTCTCGCTGGCCGGCGGGTCGCATGGGCCAGTTGTCCGGCCATGCGCTCGGCCGCGTTGCGCGAAGTGACCGGATCGGACAGGCCCGGCCAGCCGATCCGCTCGCCGGAGCGGGACAGGAGCTCGGCCAGCGCCAAGGCGAGCACGAGCGCCCGCGATTCCTTCGAAACTTCCGTCGCAGCCGACTTGAAGAGCATCGAAGGCGAGGGATCGGCCCAGATCCAGACGGTGTGGGCGGCTTCCCACTCATTGTCCCGGACATAGGTGTGGTCGTCGCGGGCGGAGCGGCGCCAGTCGATGCGGGCCATGCCCTCGCCCTCGGTGTAGGGCCGGAACTGCCAGAAGTTCTCGCCGATGCCACGTTTGCGCCGGCCATGCCAGCCGGAGATCACGGTGTTGACGACGCGCCGCGCCTCGACCAGCAGATCCGGCACATAGGACGCGCGCAGCCGGCCACGCGCCAACGCGTCGCTGGCGGCAACCGGTTCGACGATCTGGCCGAGTGGGGCCAATGGCATGCCCTCCGTTTTGGATTCAACCTATCGTCTTGACGAGGCGGGCGATAACGTCGCGAACGCTCATGCCTTCGGCCCGGGCGGAAAATGTCAGAGCCATGCGGTGCTGCAGAACCGGTTCCGCGAGCGCCAGCACATCGTCGACGGACGGGGCAAGCCGGCCATCGTAGAGGGCGCGGGCACGGGCGCACAGGGTCAGCGCCTGGCTGGCGCGCGGGCCCGGGCCCCAGGCGACGTGGCGGTCGATCTCGGCATTGCCGGCGCCGGGCCTCGCGGCGCGCACCAGATTGAGGATCGCCTCGACGACATTTTCGGAAACCGGCATGCGGCGCACCAGCGTCTGCACTTCGCGCAGCCTTTGCGCGGACATCACGTTGCGCGCCGTCGCCTCACTGACGCCCGTGGTCTCCAGCAGGATGCGGCGCTCTGCGTCGAGTTCGGGATAAAGGATGTCGACCTGCATCAGAAACCGGTCGAGCTGGGCCTCGGGCAGGGGATAGGTGCCTTCCTGCTCCAGCGGGTTCTGGGTGGCGAGCACGTGGAAGGGTTCCGGCAGGTCGTGGCGGTGGCCAGCCACGGTAACATGGTACTCCTGCATCGACTGGAGCAGGGCCGACTGGGTGCGCGGGCTGGCGCGGTTGATCTCGTCGGCCATCAGCAATTGCGCAAAAATCGGCCCGGGAATGAAGCGGAACGAGCGCTTTCGGTTCTCGTCTTCCTCCATCACCTCGGATCCGAGAATGTCGGACGGCATCAGGTCGGGCGTGAACTGGACGCGGCGGGCATCGAGGCCGAGCACGGCGCCGAGCGTCTCAACCAGCTTGGTCTTGGCCAGGCCAGGAACGCCGACGAGCAAAGCATGGCCGCCGGCAAGCAGGGCGACAAGCGTCCTTTCGACAACGCTTTCCTGGCCGAAAATGACCTCACCTATGGCTTCGCGCGCCTTCGAGATATCGGCGAGCGCCGATTCGGCCGCCGCGATCATCTGCTTTTCGGACATCGCCTTGTCGTTCGTCATCATCGACATATAAAGCTACCCTTCCTGCCGATCGCCGGCACACCGGTCATGTGACGGGAATCGCTCCTGTACCCTGCAGCATACAATCTAAAGCGCGCTGACGGGCTGACAATCGTTCAAACAGTGACTATTTCGTGACCATGGACAAGTCTAACAAGCCAACCGAAGCGACGCGGGCCGGCTCCCTCGCAGCAGCCGGCGAACCCGCTGGCCTGGCAGCCCTGATCTCGCGGGCGGCCAATTCCACGCGCGGGCTGCCGCCGGTGGAGCGGTGGCACCCCGAATATTGCGGCGAAATCGACATGGAGATCAGGCGCGACGGCACCTGGTTCTACATGGGCACGCCGATCGGGCGCGCGCCGCTGGTGCGGCTGTTTTCGACCGTGCTGCGCAAGGACGAGGACGGCGAGACCTATCTGGTGACGCCGGTGGAGCGGGTGCGGATCCGGGTCGAGGACGCGCCGTTCACCGCGGTCGAACTGGCGGTGGCCGGCACCGGAGACGACCAGGTCCTGACCTTCCGCACTAATGTCGGCGACGTGGTGGAAGCGGGACCGGACCATCGGCTGCGGTTTGTCGACGAGGACGAGACAGGCGGGATGAAGCCCTATATCCACGTGCGCGGCCGGCTGGAGGCGCTGGTGGCGCGCCCGGTGATGTACGAACTCGTCCAAGCCGGCGAGGAAATCGAAGTCGGCGGCGTACCCATGTTCGCGGTCCGCTCGAACGGAGCCGTGTTTGCGATGATGCCGATGGACAAGCTCGAGAGGCTGTCGCAATGAGCGATACGATGACCGGCCAGATGTTTTCGGCGCGCGATTTCCGCGACCGCGTCGCGCGCATGACCTCCGCCGCCGATGACGATCACGGCGACCATCTGCTCAATCCGTCGATGCGCGACAGGATCGTCAATGCCGAGCTGCGGGATGCCGCCGTGCTGATCCCGGTGATCGACCGCGCCGGCGGGGCGACGGTCTTGCTGACGCAGCGCACCGAGAAATTGCGCAGCCATTCCGGCCAGGTGGCGTTTCCGGGCGGCCGGATCGATGCCGACGACCTGTCGCCGGAACATGCCGCGCTGCGCGAGACCGACGAGGAAATCGGCCTTTCGCCGGACGAGATCGAGGTTATCGGGCGAATGCCGGATTACGCGACCGGCAGCGGCTACCGGATCGCTCCGGTGTTTGGCATCCTGCGGCCCCACTTCGACCTGAAGCTCAATCCGCATGAAGTGGCCGATGCCTTCGAGGTGCCGCTGGAATTCCTGATGACGCCCGATAACCACGTGCGCGCCAGCCGGTTCTGGAAGGGCGAGGAACGGTTCTTCTGGGAAATGCCGCATGGCGAGCGCTATATCTGGGGTGTGACCGCCGGGATCATCCGCACCGTCTATGAAAGGCTCTATGCTTGAGCGCCAGCGTGTCCATCGCGGCCGCGCCGTGGCTGCAGGAACCCGGCCTGCAGGCGCTGCTGGCCTGCCTGTCGCATGACGGCGAACTGGCGCGGATCGCCGGCGGCGCGGTGCGCAACACCTTGCTCGGGGAGGCGGTCGCCGACATCGATCTCGCGACCACAACGGAGCCCGACGAGACGATTGCGCGCGCCGAGGCCGCCGGGTTCAAGACGGTCAAGACAGGTTACGAACATGGCACGGTCACGGTGATCGCCGGCGGGATTCCGCACGAGGTCACGACCCTGCGCGCCGATGTGGAGACTGACGGGCGGCGGGCCACGGTGGTCTATGGGCGCGACTGGAAGGCGGATGCCGAACGGCGCGACTTCACCATCAATGCGCTCTACGCGGATGCCGACGGCACGGTGGTCGACCTGGTCGGCGGGCTGGCCGACGTCAATTCGCGCACGCTGCGCTTCATCGGCGATCCCGAGATGCGCATTCGCGAGGACTATCTGCGCATCCTTCGCTTTTTCCGATTTTTCGCCTGGTACGGCCATGGCCGGCCCGACGCTGCGGGCCTGAAGGCCTGCGCCCGGCTCAAGGACGGCATGTCGCGGCTGTCGGCCGAGCGGGTCTGGCACGAGCTGCGCCGGCTGCTGCAGGCGCCCGATCCGTCGCGCGCGCTGTTGTGGATGCGCCAGACATCGGCGCTGACCCAGGTGCTGCCGGAAAGTGAGAAATGGGGTATCGATGCGATCCATCCGCTGGTCGCGGCCGAGGCGGCACTGGACTGGCCGTGCGACCCGCTGCTCAGGCTGGAAGCGATCATGCCGCCGGACGCGCCGCGCCTCGAGACCATGGCCGACCGACTGAGGCTCTCGAACGCCGAGGCGAAGCGGCTGCAGGACTGGGCGCTTGCCGAGACCCCGGCGCCTGGCCTGGCGGAGAGCCAATTGGCGAAGCGGCTTTATCGCGGGTCGCCGGACGGCATCACCGACCGGTTGAAACTGGCGCTGGCCGGCGCGCGCGAGAAGGCGGCGCAGGATGACAAGGCGCTGGTGGAAGCCGGCGGCTATTCGCGCCTGCTCAACTATGCCGGCACGTGGGAAGCACCGGTGTTTCCGCTCAAGGGCGCGGACCTGCTGGCGGCCGGCTACAAGCCCGGCGTGCAGGTCGGTGAAAGACTGGCCGAACTCGAAAACCGATGGATCGACAGCGGATTTGCGCTAAGCCGCGCAGAGCTGTTGACCGCCCTCGGTGAGAGTTAAGCGGCAAACGGCCGGCCGGATCGATAAAAAAGTATCGATGTCGAATATATTTCGCACACCGTGCGATATCGGTTATTTAATTTTATTTGACAAATACTGGAACGCGCCCAGTATTCACTCTTTCTCATGCGAGGGAGCGTGTCATGTCATTGCAACCGGGATTCGATTTCAACGAAGCCAGGGCGATGATCGCGCTGTCGCAGGCGATCTACGACAGCCCTTCGCCGACGCCGGTGCAGCCGCCGAGCCCGCAGTCGGTCGGCTGGTCGAAAGTCGACAGCCTGTCGCCAAGCAAGCCGACATTGCTCGACAATTTCTGGCAGGTCTGGAAGAACGACAACAATTCCAGTCAGTATGCGATCGTCGTGCGCGGCACGGTCGAGACCGCGCCCAGCATCCTTGCCGATCTGCTGTTTCCGCTCGTCGATGCGCGCATGGACCTGGCGATCACCGTCGGAGGCACGAAATACGATATCCCGTTTCACCTGGCGCGCGACGAAGCCGGCAGCGCGGTCATCGCCGGAACGCATCTCGGTTTCACGCTGAGCCTGCTGCTTATGCTGACCACCACCGACCGGCCATTGCTGAGCACCCTGGCGTTCCTCGCGGCGAAAAAGGCGCTTGGCGAAGATATCGAGATATACATCACCGGCCACAGCCAGGGTGCCTCGATCGCGACGCTGCTGACCTCGTTCGTGCGCCACGCGTCGGGCGTTTTCGCGCCTATCGCCAAGCCGGAGTACAAGAGTTACGTATTCGCCCCGGCCAAATCCGGCAACGACCATTACGGCTACGACTACGACTTCATCGCCGGCGTCAAGGGGCTTGGCTGGACCGTGGTCAGCACGCAGGGCTGGGTGCCGCAGGTTCCGTTCACGCTGGAGGGGCCATGGGACATCAACACGCCCAACCCGCTGCGCGAATACGGCCGGTCGCTCGACCTGTCAGCCGATCGCGAGGCCGCCCGGCTGAACGGCTCGCTGGAGCCGGCATTCGAGGCCATCCGCCAGAACGCTGTCGAACGGGCGCGGTCGCGCGTGGACGATCTCAAGGCGCGAACTGCGGCGAGCGAGACCTGGCTGAAGGCGAGCGTGCTCGGCGGGGCGGAAGGCGAAACGATCGAAGGTTCGGCGATCGCCGGACTTTTCGACGATTTCCTGGGCAGGCTGCAGCGGTCGCTGAATTTCGCCTATGCCGGATCGCTCGTGCCGCTGTTCGCCGAACCGGGGGGCAATCCGAAAAATCCGAAGGATTTCTTCTGGCAGCATCATTTGGGCAATTACTGGAAGTATCTGGAGGCCCAATACAGCGGGTGACAATGGGATCCGCACCCGGATCCGCCAGAGCAACGCATCATGATTCAATTCGGGCCTCAATTGGAACTCAATCGAAGCGTTATAATGTAATTCGCAGATTTGGCCGAAATGGCTTTCGCGGTGTCAGAGACTTCGACCCGCCATGCTTCCCCCGATAGGCGATGATCCGGCACGGCATCAGCCATGCCCCCGCTCTTGTTCCTCGCCGGGACCCGGCAAGCGGTCCTCGGCGCCGGAATACAGGGCCCTGCCTTCGGGAGACAACGCCGCCATGGCGACGCGAACGACACAGTCCATTGCCCATTTTGACTCGGCATTCATTCTCGCCGGTCTGGAAGCATCGCTACCGGCAGGGCGAGTACCGCATCGTGCAAGACAAGGAACTGATCGAAGGCGTTTCCCGGCTCGCCTGGCGACGCGTCTCCACGGTCATGCATATTCCTGCAATCGGAGCCGGGAAACCGGCTCGCCAGATGCTGCAAATCCATCCGGCGGAACTCGAAGCCGCCCTTGAAAAGGACCATAAACAGAAATGACCCTATCGACCTACAGACGCGATGCGGGGGCAACCACCCAAGACGGCCAGACGCACATATTCACCGTCGGACAGATCGTGCGACTCAAACACCGCCATGGAACCCTGAAACCGGCGAGTGAGACCTTCGAGGTCACAGCCCGGGTTCCGGCCCGGGGCAACTCGCCGCAATACCGTGTCCGCAGCGGTGACGAACGGCACGAGCGCATGATGACCCAAGACGATCTGGAAGCAGTCGAAGCCCTGCCGGAGGGCAGCAGTGAAACTCTCATCGAAAGGACGTTTGGAAATGGCCAAGGGACAAAAACGCAGTAATCGGGAAATCCGCAAGCCCAAGCAGGCAAAGGTGGCGCAGAAAACAGAAAGCACCTTTGCAAGTCAGATCAAGGCTGCCTCGAACTCCAACGCTACCGGGAGTAAGGGCAGGGTTTGAGTATGGGTGCCCCCGCCGGGCGGGGAAGGGGACTCGGATGCAGGTGACGATTGAATTTTACCGCACGCGGGCGGAAGACGACGCGCATGCGGTCCTGGATCGTGTCGTCCGCGAAGTGACCGGCCTGGAAGATGCGATCGAACTCGCACGTTCCCTGGCGGTGTCATTGGATATGCCGCAAGTGCCGGATGCAGTGTTGATCACAAACTCAAGCGGGGAAGCCCTCTGCTCGATGACTTCCCTGTCGTTGAAGGACTCCTGAAAACAGCTCCACTCACGTGACTGCGCGGACGCCCTTGCGAGCATTTTGGCAGCCGTGAAGGAGGCAGCGTCAAATCGCCTCCGCCTTGGTGATCCGCGAGCGGATGGCCTCGACCATGGATTCGCGTATCGTGGTCTCGCCATGGGCTTCGCGCATGTGCTCGGTCGCGCGGCGGATGATTTCAGCCTCGTCCTCGTTGCGCGTGTGCCAGTCGCATCCAGGAACCAGCGATCCGCAATGATAGGTTTTCACGGCTTTTCTCCTTTTCCGTTGGCTTGGGTGAAGGCTAGCATAGTCATCACCTAATCCGGCAATGACCGATGTCAATCCGGGCCACCGTCTGAAGGCGCCGTGCCGTGCGCCAGGTTCGCGAATACGCGCTCCGTCTCGGCCAGTTCCGCCCGGATCCAGCGCTTGAAACGCGTCACCTTCGGCTCTTCGCGCCGGTTTGCCGACGTGACCAGCCAATAGCTGTTGCCGGTGCGGGCGCGTTGGCTGAAAGGCATGACCAGCGTCCCGACTTTCAGGGCGTATTCGGCCAGCGTGTGCCAGGCCAACATGATTCCCTGGCCGGCGATCGCCGCGTCGAGCGCCAGCGCGGCATCGGTGAAGCTGCTGGCGGAGCCCATATCCTTTTCCGACAGGCCGTACATGGCCAGCCAGACATCCCAGCCGATTGTCGAATTGGCGTCGAGCACAACCGGCAGGGCGAGCAGGTCCGCGGGCGTTTCGATCCCCGCTGCCAATGCGGGCGCGCAGACCGGAAACATCTCCTGGTCGAGCAGCTTTTCCAGGTGTACGTCCGGCCATCCGCCGGGACCGACGCGGATCGCGATGTCGATGTCGGATATGTCCGGATCGACGATATCGACCGTGGCGTCGAGGCGGACCCGCATACCCGGATTGGCGCGGGCGTAGCGGTCGAGGCGCGGCACCAGCCATTTCGATGCAAAGACCGGCGCAACCGAGATGGTCAGCACGGTGTCGGCATGGCTCTGGGCGGAGGCGACCGCGTCTTCGAGGGCCTGGAATCCCGAGGTCAGGCGCGCGAGAAACCGTTCGCCGAACGCCGTCACAGTCAACCCTCTGCCCTGCCGGGCGAAGACCGGGCGCCCGAGTTGGGCTTCGGCCTTGATGATCTGCTGGCTGACCGCGCCGGCGGAGACGCCAAGCTCGGCGGCAGCGGCGGCCAGGGTGCCGAGCCGGCCGACCGCCTCCAGCGCGCGCAGCCCATTCAGATGGATGCGGTTCAGTTCTTTCATATAGAAAATCTATATCATTGCTTAGGTAAAATCCATTGAAACCTCACGAAACAATGAGAAAATGGGGAAAAGAAGGAAAAGCAGAAAATGTTGATACAGATTATCTCGATTATTTTACGCAACGCGGTCGCGGCGGCCGGACCCCAAACGGCAAATGAAATCGCACGGCAGATCGATTCCGATCCGCTGTCGCATCCGGTTGTCGCGAAGATGACGCCGGACGAACTGGCCGATCTGCCGTTTCACGCGATGTACGCCGCTGATCCGGATCGTTCGAAACGCCGCGACGCGCCCGCGCGGAGCGTCTCTGCGCCCGTTCAGGAAACCCGCGCGATGACCGGTTGCCCCGAATGCGCCTAAAAGGCGGTCACGGCCATTTCACCTCGGGGGGCATGGAGGACAGGATCGAGTCGACATTGCCGCCGGTCTTCAGCCCGAATGTCGTGCCGCGGTCGTAAAGCAGGTTGAACTCGACATAGCGGCCGCGGCGGATCAGTTGCTCCTCGCGGTCGGCATCGGTCCAGGGCGTATTGAAGTTGCGCCGCGCGAGTTCCTCGTAAACCGCGATGAACGACTTCCCGACATCCTGTGTGAAGGCGAAATCGGCGCCCCAGCCGCCGTTTTCCTCCTCCGAGTGAAGCCAGTCGTAGAAGATTCCGCCGATGCCGCGCGGTTCGTTGCGATGGGGCAGGAAGAAATACTCGTCGCACCAGGCCTTGAAGCGCGGATAGTCGGCGACCGCCGCGTGTCGAGTGCAGGCGCCCCGCATCGCCGCATGGAACGCGACCGTGTCGGGATCGTCCTGGGTGCGACGGCGGTCGAGCACCGGCGTGAGATCGGCGCCGCCTCCGAACCACTGCCGCGACGTCACCACCATGCGGGTGTTCATGTGGACGGCTGGCACGTTCGGGTTCTGCATGTGGGCGATCAGCGAGATGCCCGATGCCCAAAACCTGGGATCTTCGTCTGCGCCGGGGATTTGTTTGCGGAACTCCGGCGAGAACTCGCCATGAACGGTCGAGGTGTGGACACCGACCTTTTCGAACACCCGGCCGTGCATCATCGACATCACGCCGCCACCGCCGTTGCCGCCGTCGCGCTGCCAGGGCTTGCGTTCGAAGCGGCCGGGTGCGCGCTCGGCGAGCGGACCTGATAGATCGTCCTCCAGCTTTTCGAACGTGGCGCAGATGGTATCGCGCAACTGCTCGAACCAGGCTTTCGCCGTTGCCTTCTTGTCTTCGATGCCGGCGGGAAGGCCGGCGGGAATGTCGGGGCGCTGCATCGGAGGTTCCCTGTGCTGCATGCGAAACGTGCGGAAATGACTCGATTTTTCGCCGTCGATCCCTAAACTTCCTGCCGTGGGGGTCAAGGAGTTGTTGATGCGTGTACCCGCCCGCCCGTCGCTCGACAGCCTGAAAGGACGGCTCGACCGGAGCCGCGATACGCAACACCGCATGCCGCGCGACGGGTTCGTGCGCGAGACTTTTCGCCTGCCGCGCATCGAGGCGCGCCGCAAGGCACGCGAATTCCTCGACCGCTATCCCCGCGCCGCCTACTGGTCGGAAGTGGAAAGCTGGCACGAATGGCCCGACGACGTGATCGAATTCACGATGAGACGATTGCCGACTGCGGATTGAGGACGGTTTTGATGCCGGAGCTCAGGCGAGCCGGAGTTTATGCCACGCCATGCTGTATTCCATTTCGGGGAAGTTCCAGATGATCATCCGTTTGGCTGCCGGAGCTCTTATTGCGGCTTTTGCCGCCTTCACAGTCCGGTCTGCAAGCGCCGCCGACGGCAAGGCGCTGTTCGAGGAACATTGCGCCGCCTGCCATGTTCCGGCAGCTGATCTGGCGCACGAGGATTTCGTTGCACCACCGATGTTCGGCGTGATGAGAAACTACCGGCGGGCTTATCCGGACGATGCACAGCTTGTCGAGGCGATCGCGGCCTGGGTTCTTGCGCCGTCGGTACAGAATTCCGCGTTTCCCGCAGCGATCCAGCAGTTTGGACTGATGTTGCCGGTAGAGATTTCGCAAGAAGTTGCCCACGCGATCGCCGAATACGTCGCGACCGCGCCCTTCATGCCACCGATGATGGGCGGCGGCATGATGGGCGGGCAGGGGCAGCAATAGCGGCCGGTCAAGGCGCTATGCGAGTTGCCTCACGGCCTCGCCCGCCGCCATTGCCGCAGTGACAGCGAGATTGAGTGAGCGACGGCCCTCGACCATCGGGATCAGCAGGCGGGCGTCCGACGCGTCATGGACGTGGTCCGGGACGCCGGCGGATTCGCGGCCGAACAGCAGGATGTCGCCGGGCCGGAATGCGAACCGCGCATAGGGCTCGGCCGCCGTCGTCGTGAACAGAACCAGGCGCCGGTTTTCGGATATGCGCCAGGCTTCGAACGCGGCCCAGTCGGCATGGCGGGTCAGCGCGGCCATCTCGACATAGTCCATGCCGGCGCGCCTGAGCGCGCGGTCGCTCATATCGAAACCCGCCGGCTCGACGATATCGACGGCGAGGCCCAGGCACGCGGCCATGCGCAGGATGGTGCCGGTATTGCCGGGAATATCGGGCTGGTAGAGTGCGATGCGGAGATTGTCGGGCATGGCAACTGACTAACCTTGTCAGCATGTGTTGCCAAGTTGCCATGACACCATGGATAGCAAGACCTATATTCACTGTTTCGACTCAAGGCCGGTCCGCCGGCCAGACAAACCGGTGTTTGATGATTGTTTCGATTCTCAGATGGTTTGAATCGCGCATAAACGCGTTCCCCGCCCGCGAACCGGTCGAACCGCCTTCGACCGGGTTGATGGCGTTCATCTGGCATTACACGCGTCCAATCTGGCCGTCGCTGGCGCTGATGGCCGCGCTGGCGGCGTTCGGCGCGGTGGTCGAAGTGTGGATGTTCTCGTTTTTCGGCAACATCGTCGACTGGCTGACGACCGCGAACCGCGAGACCTTCCTCGCCGACGAGGGCGGGCGGCTGATCCTGATGGGCGCCGTTGTGCTGGTGATCTATCCGGCGGCGACGATCCTGCACAATCTGATGATCCACCAGACGGTGATCGGCAACTACCCGATGGTGATCCGCTGGCTGGCACACCGCTATGTGCTGGACCAGTCGATGGTGTTCTTCCAGGACGAGTTCGCCGGCCGCGTGGCGACCAAGGTGATGCAGGCGGCGCTGGGCATTCGCGAGACGGTGATGAAGACGGCCGACGTCTTTGTCTATGTGTCGGTCTATTTCCTCGGCGCGGTCATTCTGGTCGCGACCTTCGACATCTGGCTGATGTTGCCGTTCGCCGTCTGGTTCGCCGGTTATGTCGCGACGCTGCGCTATTTCATGCCGCGCCTGCGCAACGTGTCGGAAAAGCAGTCGGATGCGCGCTCGGTGATGACCGGGCGGATCGTGGATTCCTACACCAACATCCTGACGGTGAAGCTGTTCGCGCATTCGAGGCGCGAAATCTCCTATGCCCGCGATTCCATGGAGAAGTTCCTCGACACGGTGCACCCGCAGATGCGCCTTGTCTCGGGCCTCAACATCACGCTCGCCTTCCTCAACAACGGACTGTTGTTCGCCGTTGCCGCGATCGGGGTCACGTCATGGCTGTCGGGCGCGGCGACAGTCGGGGCGTTCGCCATCGCCATCGCGCTGGTGCTCCGGCTCAACGGCATGAGCCACTGGATCATGTGGGAGTTGTCGGGCCTGTTCGAGAATATCGGCATGGCAATCGACGGCATGAACACGATCGCCCGGCCGCGGCTGGTGCGCGACAAGCCGGGCGCGCCGGACCTTGCGGTCAAGGACGGCAACATTGCGTTCGAAAACATCCGTTTCCACTACGGCAAGGAAGCCGGCGTGATCGAGAACCTGTCGCTCGCGGTCCGGCGCGGCGAAAAGATCGGACTTGTCGGGCGTTCGGGCGCCGGTAAGTCGACGCTGGTCAACCTACTGCTGCGGTTTTACGACCTGGAAGGCGGGCGGATCGCAATCGACGGCCAGGACATCGCGGCAGTGAACCAGGATTCGCTGCGCGGCAATATCGGCATGGTGACGCAGGACACGTCGCTGCTGCACCGCTCGGTGCGCGACAACATTCTCTATGGCCGGCCCGACGCGACCGAGGAAATGATGATCGCGGCGGCGAAGCGCGCCGAGGCGCACGAGTTCATCCTCGGACTCGCCGACGCCAAGGGCCGGACCGGCTACGACGCCCATGTCGGCGAGCGCGGCGTCAAGCTTTCGGGCGGCCAGCGCCAGCGCATCGCGATTGCGCGGGTGATGCTCAAGGATGCGCCGATCCTGGTCCTCGACGAGGCGACCTCGGCGCTGGATTCGGAAGTGGAAGCCGCAATCCAGGACAATCTCTACCGGCTGATGGAAGGCAAGACGGTGATCGCGATCGCCCACCGGCTGTCGACGATCGCGGCGATGGACCGGCTGGTGGTGATGGACAAGGGCGAGATCGTCGAATCCGGGACCCATGACGAACTGGTCGCGGCAAACGGGCTCTATGCGTCGCTGTGGGCGCGGCAATCGGGCGGGTTCCTGCTGGAGGAACCGGCCAGCGAGGCGGCGGAGTGAGCGGAAACCGGACAACGGACCGGCTGTGGCGGCTGGTCGAGGACCATATCGAGCCGTTCGCCGATACCGACCGCGAGGTGCTGCCGCGCGGCGCGTTCGCCTTCATTGTCTATTTCGCGCGCCAGGCCAGGGGACCGTTCCTGCTGCTGCTCGCCGTCGGCGGGCTGATGGGGGTGGTCGATGCTTCGCTCTACTGGGGACTGGGCTGGCTGATCGATTTGCTGGGTCAGGCCGATCCGAGAACGCTGGTCGCCGAACACTGGCCGGAGCTTGTGGGGCTGCTGCTGCTGGTGCTGGTGATCCGGGCGCTGGTGACGATCCTGTCGTCGGTGGTCGAGCAGCAACTGATCGTGCCGCGCTTCTACGCGCTGGTGCGGTGGCAGGCGTTCCGGCGGGTGATCGAACAGCCCTATGCCTTCTACCAGAACGATTTCGCCGGCCGGATAGCCACCAAGGTGATGCAGAGCGGAGCGGCCACCGGCGATTTCATCATTTCCAGCCTGCAGACGCTCTGGTCCTTCGCCGCCTTCCTGGTGCTGACGGGTACGATCCTGGGTGCGCTCGACCCACGGATGGCTGCGGCTATGGCCGTGTGGGGCGTCGCCTATGTGGTGATCGCGCGCTACCTGCTGCCGCCGTTGCGGCAAAAGAGCCGGCAGGTGGCCGACAAGCGCTCCATCCTCAATGGCCGCATGGTCGACGCCTTCACCAACATCATGGCGGTCAAGCTGTTCGACAGCGGCCGGCGCGAGCATGTTTTCGTGCGCGAGGGGCTGGAAGGGCTGCTCGACGCGGCGACCCAGCAGACCAGGGCGATCACGCTGGTGCGCGGCTCGGTGGTGGCGCTGAACGGCGCGATGGTGGCCGCGATCGGAATCCTGGCGGTTTCGGGCTGGATGGACGGCGCGATCTCGACCGGCGAGATCGCCGCGACCATGGGGCTCGTGTTCCGGCTGAACCAGATGTCGGCCTGGATGATGTTCAACATTTCGGGCCTGATCCGCAATTTCGCGATGGTGCAGGATTCGGCCGGCACGATCTCGGTGGAGCCGGCCATCCGCGACGCGGACGATGCCGTCGCGCTGCCGCGCGCGGCCGGCGACATCCGCTTCGAGGACGTGTCGTTCCACTACGGCAAGGATGGCGGCGTCATCGACCATCTGAACCTGCATGTCAGACCGGGCGAGCGGGTGGCGCTGGTCGGGCCGTCGGGCGCGGGCAAGACGACGATCGTCAACCTGATGTTACGCCTGTTCGACGTCGAGAGCGGACGCATCCTGGTCGACGGCCGCGACATCCGCGACGTCACCCAGGCCTCGCTGCGCGCCCAGTTCGGCGTGGTCAGCCAGGAGCCGATCCTGATGCATCGCTCGATCCGCGACAACATCGCCTATGGCAGGCCGGGCGCGACGATGGACGAGGTGGTCGCGGCGGCGAAGCGCGCCTCGGCGCACGAGTTCATCGCGGGCATCGCCGACGCCAAGGGCCGCAAGGGCTACGACGCGCATGTCGGCGAGCGCGGGGTGAAGCTTTCGGGTGGCCAGCGCCAGCGCATCGCGGTGGCGCGGATGATGCTCAAGGACGCCCCGGTGCTGATCCTCGACGAGGCGACCTCGGCGCTCGATTCCGAAATCGAGGCGGCGATCCAGGACTCGCTTTTCGACCTGATGGAGAACCGCACGGTGATCGCGGTCGCCCACCGGCTGTCGACCATCGCCATGCTCGACCGGCTGATCGTGCTCGAAAAGGGACGGATCGTCGAAGAGGGCAGCCACGACGAACTGGTCGCCAAAGGCGGGCTCTACGCGCGGCTGTGGCGTCGCCAGTCGGGCGGGTTCCTCGGCCTGTCGGAAGCCGCGGAGTAGAGCGCCCGGGCGGTAGCTATTTCGACATGTAAACTTCGCAGGCACCGACGAAATTGCCGCGATATTGCTTGAGGCCCTGCTTGCAGCTTTTTACCGCACTCTTTTCAGCAGCCTCCTGGGTGCGCAGGTTCAATCCGATCGCGCAAATGGATTCGCTCCATCCGGAAGCCGCGGTGGCGGCAAATGCAGAGTGGCCGTTTGCTTTGATGTAGCGTCGATAAAGCTTTTCGCAGTCGGAGGCGTATGTGAAGTCGAAAGAATAGCGCATCTTGCCCTTCTGTCCCGAAAGGCCGCCTGCAAATGATGCCGAGGGCATGCCGCTGATCGCAAGACTAATTCCAAGTAGCGCCAGCGCCAAAACTGATCTCATAAATCAAACTCCTTTTGATGTGACAAATTCGGAGTAACCATTCCGGAATGTCAATAGTCGCAACTGTATTTTTCTCAGGAGTTTCTGGCCGCGAAACGCGGGCTTGTATCGCTGTGGCCGAAGCGGTTTATTCCTCTGCATGACCGTACGACCGCCATCGCAACTGGCGCAGAAAACCGCCGATCCGCTCGCCCGCGCCCTCGACTACGAGATCGCCGGCGAGATGGCGGCGGCGCTCGGCAGCGCCGGGCGCAAGGTGGAGAAGGCGCTTGCCGCGCTTGGGCGCTGCGCGCCCGATGATCCGGGCCGGCCGATGGCGCTGAAGCGGGCGGCGGCGGCCGTGCATGCCTATTTCATCCAGCGCGAACTGTGCGGCATGCGCCGCCACGAGGCGGTGATCCGCGAATACGCGATTCCGCGCGAAGTACTGGCGCGGCTGGGGGCGAGTTGAGACGGCAAAACGGGCAGCCGGCGCGGCAAAGTCGGCGCGCCTCCCGTGCCCTGTTGAAATTCCGCGACAATCTGCCCTCCCGCCTTGCTAGAGGCTGGACAAGGGCGGGCATCCCCAATAGAAGCAATCGCCAAATGCCGGGGGATTCCGCCGGCCCGTCCAGCTATGTCTGCGGGCCCGGCCGTGAGGGGCTCGCGTGGGAAACCGGCAAACCGAGGGAAAGGATGGTAGTCCCGTGAGTGCACACGAAACCAGCGATCAATCACGCCGCGACTTTCTGTATGTGGCTACCGCAATGGCAGGCGCTGTCGGCGCCGCCGGCGTGGCATGGCCCTTTATCGACCAGATGCGCCCCGACGCCTCGACGCTGGCGCTGGCCTCGGTCGAGGTCGACATTTCCGGGGTCGAACCGGGTATGTCGCTGACGGTCAAATGGCGCGGCAAGCCGGTGTTCATCCGCAACCGGACACCCGAAGAAGTCGAAGAAGCGAAGAATGTACCGCTCGACGAGCTGAAGGATCCGCTGGCACGCAACGCCAACATCGCATCCGACGCGCCAGCCACCGATGGCGACCGCGCGGCGGGCGTGGACAAGGAAAACTGGTTGATCATGGTCGGCGTGTGCACCCATCTCGGCTGCGTGCCGCTCGGCCAGTCCGGCGACTACAATGGCTGGTTCTGCCCGTGCCACGGCTCGCACTACGACACCGCCGGACGCATCCGCAAAGGTCCCGCGCCCGAAAACATGGCGGTTCCGAAATTCGAATTCATTTCCGATACGACGGTCCGGATCGGCTAAAGGACAGAGGGACGAGCAAGACCATGAGCGGACATTCCAGCTACACCCCGAAATCCGGCCTCGGCAGATGGATCGACGCACGCATGCCGCTGCCGCGGCTGATGTATGATTCCTTCGTCGCCTATCCGGTGCCCCGCAACCTGAACTATGCCTACACGTTCGGGGGCATCCTCTCGATCATGCTGGTGGTGCAGATCCTGACCGGTGTCGTCCTGGCGATGCACTATGCGGCCAATACCGGGCTCGCATTCGAATCGGTCGAAAAGATCATGCGCGACGTCAATTTCGGCTGGCTGTTGCGCTACATGCACTCCAACGGTGCGTCGTTCTTCTTCGTCGCCGTCTACATCCACATTTTCCGCGGCCTCTACTACGGTTCCTACAAGGCGCCGCGCGAGCTGCTGTGGATCCTCGGCGTGCTGATCTACCTGCTGATGATGGCCACCGGCTTCATGGGGTACGTGCTTCCCTGGGGGCAGATGAGCTTCTGGGGCGCCACCGTGATCACCGGGTTCTTCACCGCCATCCCGCTGGTGGGGGACTGGATCCAGCAGACGCTGCTCGGCGGTTTCGCGGTCGACAATCCGACGCTCAACCGGTTCTTCTCGCTGCACTATCTTCTGCCGTTCATGATTGCCGGCGTGGTCGTGCTGCATGTCTGGGCGCTGCACGTGACCGGACAGACGAACCCGACGGGAATCGAGGTGAAATCGAAGACCGACACCGTGCCGTTCACGCCGCACGCGACGATCAAGGACAGCTTCGCGATGGTCGTGTTCCTGTTCGTGTTCGCCTATTTCATGTTCTACATTCCGAACTATCTCGGCCACCCGGACAACTACACGATCGCCAACCCGCTGAAGACGCCGGCGCATATCGTGCCCGAATGGTACTACCTGCCGTTCTACGCGGTCCTGCGCGCCATCACCTTCTCGGTCGGGCCAATCAACTCCAAGCTCGGCGGCGTGATCGCGATGTTCGGCTCGATCCTGGTGCTGTTCGTGGTGCCGTGGCTCGATACATCCAGGGTTCGTTCGGCGGTCTACCGGCCGTGGTACAAGCTGTTCTTCTGGCTGTTCGTCATCGATGCCATCTTCCTGGGCTGGCTGGGCTCGCGCCCGGCGGAAGGCACCTATGTGGCGATGGCGCAGGTCGCGACGGCCTACTACTTCGGCTTCTTCATCATCATCATGCCGATCCTGGGACTGATCGAGACGCCGAAGCGTCTGCCCAATTCGATCACGGAGGCGGTTCTGGAGAAGACCAAGGGCGGTGCGTCGACGCAACCGGCCGGCAGTGCGGCTTCGCCGGAAACCAAAGGCTGAGTATCAGGCAGACAAGGACTTAAAGGTATGAAAACGATCCTCAAGGGACTTTCAGCGCTCGGACTTGGCCTGACGCTTTTCGGCAATGTGTCTTTCGCACAGGAAGGGCACATGACCGCCGAGCCGACGCATTTTCCGATGCTCAAGCCGGCCCAGCTCGACTGGAGCTTCGCCGGTCCATTCGGCACCTACGACAAGGCCCAGCTTCAGCGCGGCCTGAAAGTCTATGTCGAAGTCTGCTCGGCCTGCCATTCGATGAAGCACGTGGCCTTCCGCGATTTCGAGGAGATCGGCTACTCGGAAGCGCAGGTCAAGGCGCTGGCCGCCAACTACGAAGTCGAGGACGGCCCGAACGACGACGGCGAGATGTTTACCCGCGCCGCGATCCCCTCGGACTATTTCCCGTCGCCGTTCCCCAACGAACAGGCGGCCGCATCGGCCAACAACGGCGCCGCGCCGCCCGACTTCTCGCTGATCGCGAAGGCACGGTCGGTTGAGCGCGGGTTCCCGACCTTCGTCTTCGACGTCTTTACCCAGTATGCCGAAGGCGGGCCGGACTACATCCACGCCCTGCTGACCGGATACGGCGAGGAGCCGCCGGCGGGCATGGTGATCCCCGAGGGCACCAGCTACAATCCCTACTTCATCGCCGGCAAGTCGTTGTCGATGGCGCAACCGATCGATGACGGCCAGGTGACCTATGACGACGGCACCCCCGAAACGCTCGACCAGTATGCCAAGGACGTCTCCGCATTCCTGATGTGGGCGGCCGAGCCGAAGCTCGATGCGCGCAAGAAGATCGGCTTCCGTGTGATGATCTTCCTGGCTCTGTTCGGCGGGCTGGTCTACCTGACCAAGCGCAAGGTCTGGAGTGACGTCGCGCATTAAGCCGCGCGCAACCGAAATGTTGAAGGGCGCCCGTTGCGGCGCCCTTTTCTTTTGGTTCTACGGAGGCATCCGCAGAACCTATCCATGTTCCCTGAAGGCGCTCGGCGTCTGGCCTGTCCGTTTGCGAAAGAAGCGCGTGAAATAGGCGGGGTCCTGAAACCCGAGCTCGAAGGCGACCTGCGACGAGGTGGCAGAGGTGTAGAGCAGGAGCCGTTGCGCTTCCAGGGTGATGCGCGCGTGGATGATCTCCTGCGCCGACTTGCTTGCGAAGGTGTTGCAAAGACGATTGAGCCTTGCCGGACTCATCGCCAGCTTTCTTGCGTAGTCGCTTATGCCCAGGTGTTCCCGGTAGTGGTCCTCGACCAGTTTCAGGAAGCTCGAAAACGTAGCGCGTGCATAACCGCGACGGCCTCCCGGCTTTTCGGTCATCGCCATCTGGCGTGAAAGCACCAGCAACACCGAACGCAACAACCAGTCGAGCATCGAACTTCGACCGGGCAGGGTTTGACCGAATTCGTGCATCATGCCGGCCAGCAAGTGCCGCAGGAACGTGGCAGTTTCGGGTGCGTCCGAAAAATCAATTGCCTTGGCACGCGACAAGAGCGGCTCAATGAGCGGGCGCGAACGGATAAAGCGACCATCCAGAAGCAAGGTGTCGGCGGTCGACAGGACATAACCTCGCGTATCTTCCTGGAAGGAAAAGCTGTGTACCGCGCCGGGCGGAATGGCGATCGCGCAGGGCGCCGCCACCCTCGAAGTGCTGCCCTCGATCTGCATCTCCACGCTACCAGTGACCAGGTAGACGATCTGGAACATCCGCCGGTGGGCATGGGCGGATATACGCCAATCGTACAATTGGGAACGGCTCTTGATGTCCTCGATATGGATGAATTCGGGATCTTCCACCGCGTCCTGCTCGCCAAAAAGCGCGTAGATGGTGACGCCGAGACCTTCCGATTTATTCATCATTTTTTCCTAAAACGAACTAAAAGTACCAGCTAAAGACGGTTTTGTCCATTATCTTGGCACTATTGCGAACCTATTGTCCTGTCGCTGACATGAGCACTTGGGAGGACAGCCGTGTTCCAATTCAATCCCTATTCATCGGAAACCGATGCCGATCCGTTTCCTGCCTACAAGCGGTTGCGGGACGAGTTTCCGCTCTTCTGGAGCGAAGACGCCCAAATGTGGGTCCTCTCGCGCCATGCCGACATCGTCACAGCGCTCAACGACTGGGAGACCTATTCGTCGGCGCGGGGCAATTTGCTGGACGAATTCGAGGGCCGGGCAGGTGCGACGCTTGGCACCACCGATCCGCCCCGCCACGACCGCCTGCGGGCACTGATCCAGATGGCAGTCACGAAACGTGCGCTCGACCATATCATCGAACCGACACGGGCCGTGTGCGCCAAGCACATGGACAAACTTGCGGGCAAGGATCGATTCGACTTTGTCACGGAGGTTTCTGCGAACATCACCGTCGACCTGATCGTCTATCTCTTCAACCTTCCCCAGGAGGGCCGCGAGGAGATGCGCCAGAAAGCCGTCCTCATGGTCCAGACCGACCCGGTGACGCGCTCGAAAGGGCCGGAACATATCGCGGCCTACAAGTGGATGGCAGACTATGCCGCGCGCCTGATCGCGGAACGGAAGAAGAATCCGGGCGAAGACCTGATGAGCCAGTTCATCATGGCCGAGATCGATGGCGAGAAGCTCGACGACCGCGAAGTGCAAATGACGGTGACAACGCTGATCATGGCGGGAATCGAATCGTTGTCCGGATTTCTCACGATGATGGCGCTCAACCTTGCGGAATACCCGGAAGCGCGTCGTGAACTGGTGGAAAATCCGGACCTGATCGCCGATGCGATCGAGGAAAGCCTGCGGTTCAACACTTCGGCGCAGCGTTTCCGCCGTTGCTTGCAAAAGGACGTCGAACTGCACGGCCAGGTGATGAAAGCGGGAGACTTCGTGTGTCTCGCATATGGCTCGGGCAACCGCGACGAGCGCAGGTTCCCCGACCCTGACGTCTATGACATCAGGCGCAAACCACGGGGGCATCTGGGGTTTGGCGGCGGCGTGCACGCCTGTCTCGGGACGATGATCGCGCGGCTCGCGGCCAAGATCATCTTCGAGGAATTCCTCAAGCGCTTTCCCGATTTCGCCCGTTCGCAGGAACCGCTCGAGTGGATGCCGTCATCCACGTTTCGCAGCCCGACGAAACTGGAGCTTGTTCGGATCCAGTAGAGGCGAACTGCCGCGACGGATCGTCCGCCGCGGCAGGCCCACGCAATGCCAGGAGGGAATGATGCCCAAAGCAGTCTATATCGAACATGACGGTACGACCGTCGAAATCGAGCTCCAGGAAGGCTGGACGCTGATGCAGGGCGCCACGCTCAACGGCGTCGAAGGCATAGAGGGCGAATGCGGCGGTTCCTGCAACTGCGCAACGTGCCACTGCTATGTCGATGAAGCCTTTGCCGAGGCGCTGCCTGCGATGGGCGAGATCGAGGATGAGATGCTCGATTGTGTGGTTTCGGAGCGAAAGGAAAACTCCCGCCTTTCGTGCCAGATCAAGATGACCCCGGCGCTCGACGGGATCGTGGTCCAGTTGCCGGAGGCCCAGAGCTGACCGCGATGTGAGACCGCCGCCTGACATGCACAAAATGGCAAGGGCGCCCGTTGCGGCGCCCTTTTCTTTTTGCCGCCGCGGGGGCACAACGGACTGTAACCTCAATGCGGGCAGCCTCTCCATGAACACCACGCTTCACGACACCCTCGTCTCGTCGATCCGGGCGATTCCGGACTATCCGAAACCGGGCATCATCTTCCGCGATATCACGACGTTGCTCGGCGATGCGCGGGCGTTCCGCCGTTCCGTCGACGAATTGGTCCACCCCTATGCGGGCTCCAAGGTCGACCATGTCGCCGGCATCGAGGCGCGCGGCTTCATCCTCGGCGGCGCGATGGCGCACCAGCTTTCCTCGGGTTTCGTCCCGATCCGCAAGAAGGGCAAGCTGCCGCACGAGACTGTGTCTATCGCCTACAGCCTGGAATACGGCGTCGACGAGATGGAGATGCACAAGGACGCGTTGAAGCCCGGCGACCGGGTGATCCTGGTCGACGACCTGATCGCCACCGGCGGCACGGCGGAAGGTGCGGTCAAGCTGCTGCGCCAGATGGGGGCGGATGTTGTTGCCGCGTGCTTCGTCATAGACCTGCCCGCGCTCGGCGGGCGCAAGAAGCTCGAAGCGCTCGACGTGACTGTGCGCACGCTGGTCGAGTTCGAGGGGCATTGAAGCGTTCGCCTGGCGGGGTGCCTGGAGAGGTATCTTCGCGTTTCCGGCCAGATCGCGCCCTGGACGCGTGCCTACTCTACCCGCACCAATGCCGCATGGGTGCACTCCATCACCTTCTCGCCGTCCTGGTTATGCGCCTCGGAGCGCGAGGTCAGCAGCGACCAGCCCGGCCTCGAGGCCGTGGGGCGGATGCCCGTCGTGGTGTAGGAATAGGTGATGGTATCGCCGGCATAGACCGGCTTCAGCCATTTCAGGTCGCGAATGCCGGGCGACGGACCGTATTCGACGATGCCCAGCCGGTCGCCGTTGGGCGGCTGCCTGTCCCGGTTCGCGATCAGGACGCGCATGAAGGTCGATGCCGTGTGCCAGCCCGAGGCGCAAAGCCGTCCGTACTGGCTTTGACGCGCCGCTTCCTCGTCGATGTGGAAGCGCTGCGGATCGTATTTGCTGGCAAAGCGGATGATCTCATCTGCCTCGAATCGGTGGCTGCCGAGCACCTCTGTAACACCGACCTTCGAATCCATCGGAGCGGTCATGCGGCCTCCGGATTGCGCAGCAAAAACATGCCGGTATTTGCCAGTTCACACACGCATTCACCGTGCTGGTTGAAGATGTCGTGGACGACGTCGACAAAGCCGATGCCGGGCCGCGATTTCGAACGGCGGCAATGTTTGATCGTCGTCTTGCCGGTCAGCGTGTCGCCGGCGAGAACCGGCCGTTTCCACTTTACGTAATCGACGCCTGGCGCGCCCTGTGACGTGGAGTTCAGCAGGTACGTGTCGCACATCATCCGCATCGCCATCGACACCGTGTGCCAGCCGGATGCCGCAAGGCCGCCCAGCATGCTCGCCTTGCCCGCTTCCTCGTCGACATGCATTGGCTGGGGATCGAACTCGCTGGCGAACTCGATGATCTCCTCGGCAGTGACATGGTAAGGTCCCATGGAGATTTCCATGCCGGGTTCGAAATCCTCGAATGCCAGCGGCCGGTTGCTCATTTTGATTTCCCGTGGCTGTATGTCCGGCGCACAATACAGTCCCGTTCCCGCCTTGCAAGACGTTCATGGAATGATGGAAAAGAACTTTCCGGGTATCTCCGAGCTGCTCGACGAACCCACCCGTCTGAAACTGGAAAAGCTGCCGGCGTCGACGCTGCCGGCCGGCTCGGTGCTGTTCAGGCCGGGTGACGAAGCATTGGGTTTCGTGCTGGTGAGGGCGGGGCGCGTCGGGGTTTACCTGACCGGGCGGTCGGGCCGCGAGATCCTGCTCTACACGGTGGAAACCGGCGAAACCTGTGTCCAGACCACGCTGGGCATTCTCGGCGGCCGGAACTACACCGGCGAAGCCGTCGCGGAAACCGTCGTTGAGATGGTCGTCGTGCCGCGCGCGCTGTTCCTGGAACTGATGGAGGGTTCGCAGGCGTTCAGGCGGTTCGTTTTCGCCGCCTTCGCCGACCGGATGGCCGATGTCACGCATGTCCTCGAGCAGGTCGCGTTCGTGCGAATCGAACAGCGGCTTGCCGGCCTCCTTCTGCAGAGGGCCGGGGAGGGCGACACGGTGCCGCTTACCCACCAACAGATCGCGACGGCGATCGGCTCGGCGCGCGAGGTGGTCTCCCGCCGGCTGGAATCGCTTCAGTCGAAAGGGCTGGTCGCCATCGATCGCGGCGCTATCCGCGTGTCCGACCGGCAAGGGCTCGAACGGATTGTCGCGGAATAATCCGTGCCTTGGTGACGATGTCACCGACAGGCTGCAACTCCTGGTGCAAGATCGCTACTATCGAAGCCGGCCAGCGGCCGGCGGAACAAATTTGCGAGCAGGAGAAAACCAATGTTCAAGACCAATGAAGGCATGGCGGACCGGGTACTGCGGGTGATCGTCGGCGTGGCGCTTGTAGCGCTCTACGTAATGGGCACGGTCGCGGGCGGATGGGGACTGGCGGCCCTCGTCGTCGGCATCATCGCATTGGTAACGGGCGTTGTGGGCATGTGCCCGCTCTACATGATCCTCGGCATTTCGACCTGCCCGGTCAAGAAGGCCTGACCTGTACGACCCGATGACAGCAGGTCCGCGCCGCGGCGCGGGCCTGTATTGCGTTGTCTTGATGCCGACCGGTCAGTCCATGATCATGACCGGCATATCGCTGTTGTCTGCCAGGCGGTCCTGCCGCCAGGTGTAAAGGGCGATCAGGATCCAGGTGCCATGGAACACGACCCCGGCAAGGATGACCATCCAACCGGGGATCGGTCCTACCGCCGCGCGGTTGAGCAGTGCGTTGAGCGACGGCAGGTTGAACGGGTGAATCGCCAGCTTGGAGTAATAGCAGATCGCCTGGATGATCAGGATCCAGGAGTAGTTCGACCGCAACCGGCGGCCAATCGCGGCGATATAGGAAATGCGGAACCGGGGGTGCCTGTAGTCGTGGGCCAGCTCGGCGCACCAATCAGACCTGGCCTTTTCGTCGGTGCCAGTCAGAAGGCGCCCGAAAAATTGGGTTTCCATGATCCGCGCTCGCACGCGCCAGACGTGGAAATAGCGGTAGCGGCGCGCCTCCAGCAGCAGGAACCCGAACACAAGCAGGCCGACAAGCGCCATCGGCAGGGGGGAGGCGTTGGGCGACGAGAAGGTCGCGGAAATGGCAATGCCGGTGGTTACAACGGCCCAGTTGGTGGTGTGGTCGAGCCGCAAACGCCAGGTGGTGCTGCGGTAAACCTCACCACGGTAGAGATGCGCGATCGCGCCTATTTCGGCATTGTCGAAAGGCGGCAACTCGGTCGCCTCGGCTTCATACAGGTCTGCATCCACCGTATCCTCCATCGGTGCATCTTCCGTCCGGCTTTATGTCCGGGCGCGACGCACTTCGTTGTTTTCAAAGCCGATTAGACCAGCAATGGGCGAAATCCGCAATTCGCCGCCAGAGGTCGGGCCGGCGCCAACCCGAAAGACAGTGCGAGCGGACGACAGGCCGGCTGCTGGCGAGGCTGGACCGGGACAGGGTGGCGTGCCACAAATTGCCGGTAACGAACGGAGACCCTCAATCGTGACGCGGGCATGACCGATCTTCTGCTGACCCTCGACGCCGCCGATTTGCTGGCGCTTGGCGTGTTCGTCTGCGCCTGGATGATCTTCGAGATCGCCGTCGACCATTCGCCGCTGCGGTTTCGCGGCCTTTCGGGCCTGATGGCGCATCGCCGCCGCGAATGGATGCTGGTGCTGGCCGAGCGCGACCTGCGCATGGTCGACACCGCGATCCTGGCCGGGCTGCAGCAGGGCGCCGCCTATTTCGGCACCGTGGCGATCTTCGCCATCGGCGGCTGTTTCGCGGCAATGGGAGCAACCGAACAGGCCGTGCAGCTGTTCAGGGATCTGCCGGTGGTGAACCCCGTCAGCCGCTCGCTGTTCGAACTCAAGCTGATCGGCATGACGCTGATCTTCGTCTATGCCTTCTTCAAGTTTGGCTGGTCCTACCGGCTGTTCAACTATTGCTCGATCCTGATCGGCGCGGTGCAGCAGCCCAAGGACGCCGACGCCCAGACGCGGCTGAAACAGGCGATGCGCGCCGGCGAGTTCAACATCCTGGCGAGCATGCACTTCACGGCGGGCCAGCGCGGATTGTTCATGGCGCTGGCCTATCTTGGCTGGTTCGTCGGGCCCATAGCCCTGGTCGTATCGACGCTCGCGGTCCTTACGGTGCTGGTGCGGCGCCAGTTCTTCTCCCGTGCGCGCAGGGCGCTGCTGGAAGAATAGGGCGGGTGCGTGTCAGCCTATCCCTTGCGAGCGATCACTAGCACCGGCGCGATTGCGCCCTTGGCAATATTACTTGCCATGTTCCCGGCCTTTACCCCGGCGTCCGGACCCATCAGGATATGCAGACCCAGCGGCGGTGGTCCGCTCTCCGCAACCCGCGCCTTCATCTTGGCAAAGAACTCCAGCCCGAGGTCCTTTTTCGCCTCGACCGACTCAATCGACATTCCGGCTGCCTCGATCGCAGCCTGGTAGGCGGAGACCGGTGCCACGAAAGATGTGCTCTCATCCTGCGCCCACGCCACCGGGTATTCCAGCGCCCCTTCGCCGACCCGCATCACATCGTAGACCGCCAGCAATGCGCCCGGCTTCATCACCCGGCCGATCTCGGCGAACAAACCATCCTTGTCCTCGATGTTCATGCCGACGTGAAACAGGCTCGCCCGGTCAAAGCAGGCATCGTCTTGTGACAGGCTCAGCGCGCTGCCGTGAACAAGCCGTACCTTCCCGGAAAGCCCGACTTCGCGGGTCAACGCGTTGCCCACCTCGACATATTCCGGTGTCAGGTCGATGCCTTCGACCTCGGCGCCGTAGCGGGACGCCATGAACCGCGCCGTCCCGCCCAGACCGCAGCCAACATCAAGGACCTTCAGACCGGGCGCGAGTTCCATCCGTTCACAGACCATCTCCGTTGCCGGTCGGCCGCCGATATGGAACTCGTCGACCGCGGCCAACTGATCGACCGGGGCGGCCTCGGATACCGCGCGCATCTTTTCCCAACCGGCGCCGATCGCCGCATGCAGTGCGCCGTTTGTGTAGTGAGTTGCCACTCTTGCTTCTGTGGTCGTCATCTGCGCGTCCTCCCGCTCGTTATATGTTTCAGGGTTCGTATCAAGACTAGGGATCGC
>JBNLDE010000102.1:0-22793 GCA_050304175.1 Zhengella sp.
AATTCTGGAATGTTCAGAACAAAGACGTGCAAGACCGGACTCAGAACAATTCTGAAAAGGATTGTATTTGGCTTCAACGACTATTTCGCGAAGGAAAACGTCCGCAAATTCCCCCAGGTCGCGATTTTTGCGTTCGACCACATCGGCATGTCGATCAACGTCAACGGCCGTTATGAGAAGGATTATCTGGAAGCTATTCTCCAATTCCTCGGCCATCATTACACCAGGGAACTGGAAACCGCGCTCGACATCGGTGCGAATATCGGAAACCACTCACTGTTTCTCGCGTCAAACTTCCGCAAGGTCTTCTCCTTCGAGCCGAACCCGCGAACCTATGCCCTTCTTTCAATCAACACCCAAAGCGTCGACAATATCGCGACCCGCAACATCGGATTGGGATCGAGCGCATCGGATCTGACCCTGATCGAGAACAAGGCCAATATCGGCGGCGCCAGGATTTTCGACCTGGCCCGAAATGCACTGCCCGATGGATACCGGGCAATGAACGTCAAGGTTGAGCCGCTCGACGATCAGGCCGACCTCGTGACCGAGCGGATCGATCTGATCAAGATCGATGTGGAAGGGTACGAGAGCGAGGTCATCCGCGGATCGGAAAACACGATCAGGCGCAATCAACCGGTGATCGTTTTCGAGCAGCATGCCGGCGATTTCGTCAACGGAAGAAGTGAAACGATCGACCGCCTCGCGGCGATGGGCTACGAGTTCCTTGCCGTAACCAAGAACCTCGACCTCGGCCAGGGCAAGATCAGGAAAGCGGTCGCCGTCCTGTTGCGCGCCATGCGCGGAGAGCACTTCGTTTTCGTTCCGACACGCCGGTTTGCACCCCGGTTCTACCCCATGATCGTCGGGATCCCGAAGAAGTGACGGCGCTCAGGTCTGGCGGGCGACCTGCATGCGCCGGCCCGGTTTTCTGACAACCCGCACCGCCAGCAGCGCGATTGCGATGGCGAGATAGACAAGCGGTTCGGGTGGCCAGGACTTGACCAGCAGGATGTAATGCACCGCGCCAAACAGCACGGCGGGATAGACCAGCCGGTGCAGCTTACGCCATGCCGCCGCACCGAGTTTGCGGATCGACAGACTGTTGGAGGTCACCGCCAGAGGCACCAGCATGAGGAACGCCGCCATGCCGACGGTGATGTAGGGCCGCTTGACGATGTCATTGCCGATCGCCCACCAGTCCAGTTGCTGGTCAAGCACCAGATAGACCGTCAGGTGGAACACGACATAAAAGAACGCCGTCAACCCGATCGCGCGGCGGTATTTCACCAGGTTGATCCGGCCAAAGCGCATCAGCGGCGTGATCGCCAGGCCGAGTAGGAGGAACCGCAGCGCCCACTCGCCAAGACCGTTTTCGAGCGCCTTGAGCGGATCGGGGCCAAGCGTGTTGGTAACCGCCCGCCAAAACAGGTCGACCGCCGGGATCAACCCGACCGGATAGAGCACCCACCTGGGCAGCGCGGTCCAGCGTTTCGATTGCGCCATGGCTTAAAAATACTTCTTCAGATCCATGCCGTCGTAGAGCGAAGCGACCTGGTCGGCATATCCGTTGAACATGAGCGTATCGGTACGGCCGGCGAACAATCCGCCGCCGATCCGCCGTTCCGTGGCCTGGCTCCAGCGCGGATGGTCGACATTCGGATTGACGTTGGAATAGAAGCCGTATTCGCGCGGCAGAACCTCGTTCCAGGTCGCCGGCGGCTGCTCCTCGGTAAACCGGATTGCGACGATCGACTTGATGCTCTTGAAACCGTATTTCCACGGCACAACGAGGCGCACCGGAGCACCGTTCTGATTCGGCAATGTTTCGCCATAAAGTCCGACCGCCAGGATCGTCAGCGGATGCATCGCTTCGTCCATCCGAAGACCCTCGACATAGGGCCAGGGCAGGACTGGGAAACTGGCGTTCTGTCCGGGCATCTCTTCGGGCCGCACCAACGTTTCGAAGGCGATGTACTTCGCACTGCCCTGCACGTCGAACTTCTTGATCAGGCTGGCAAGGGGAAATCCGACCCAGGGCACGACCATCGACCAGCCCTCGACGCATCGCAGCCGGTAGACGCGGTCCTCCAGCGTGTAGTCGGTCAGCAGCGTGTCGATGTCGATCTTGCCCGGATTGTTGACAAGACCGCCGACATCGACGGTCCAGGGCCGCGTCGTCAGCGGTCCGGCATAGCGGGCCGGATCCTGCTTGCCCGTGCCGAACTCGTAGAAATTGTTGTAGCCGGTCACGTCCTCGAGGCTGTTTGCCTCCACGTTCGTCGACAACGGGCTTGCGACCGTCTTCAGCTTTTCGGCAGCCGCAGCGCGGGCTGGCGACGCCAACGGCGCCAGCGCGAGGCCGGCGGCACCGGCCATGAAGCGACGGCGGTCGAGAAATACATTCTTCGGCGTAATCTCGGAGGAAGGCGGAACGGGATAGCGATATGCGGCCAAAACGGACTCCTGTCAGTCGGTTCGTTACCGCATATTACAAGACTGGAACCGGTTGAGGCATCACATCTCGCCCCCCGTGGATCACGCCTTGTTGAGTTGGACGCGAGTGTGGCTAGCGCTCCGTTGATGCCCGTCAAAGTGTGGCGAGCCGACTTCTCCTAACATCCCGGCAACGAGCAATCGGTCACGATGGTGGGTTTGCGTATGTTTGGGAATGGGGGAGTTGTCATGCTTGGCAATGCTGGATCGCGCCTCTTGTCTGCACTGATCCTCGCATTGACCGTCTCGTGGTCCGGTTGGGTGCGAGCAGGCGATGGGCTCGACTTTTCCGCCCTGTCCGTTCCGATGGCATGGGAAACAAAGGTCGATGCAGACGCCTGGTCTGCGACCCCGCCAATGGAAGACGGCAATGTGTTTGTCGAAGTGCGCCGCTTCGCCGACACTGCGCCCGGTACAGACATCGGCGCGCGTCTTGCCAGCATCAAGGACGTGGTGCGCGATTTCGACCCGCAGGCGCAATTCGACGATAATCCGCCTGCCCGTTCGGCCAGGCTCGCCGATCTCGCGGGACGCCAATCCGACGTGACCTATGTGCTGAACGGTGTGCAGCGCCATGCCTGGATTGTCGTGATTGCCGATCCGGCTGGTGGCGAGCACCTGGTATGGCGCTACGTTGCCGCGGCGCGCGTGTTCGACGACTACCTGGGCGATGCGGTCGGGGTGCTCGAAGGACTGGACGGCGCGATTGCAGCGGGCGCGGTGCCGGCAACCGGGACCCAAGGCCGGACGACCCGCGCCGGCGAGCCGGCCGGACGGGATAAAGCCCAATCGCCTTCCGGCGGCGCCGACCTCGAATTCTGGAATGCCGTCAAGGACAAGACGGATCCCCGCTATTTTCGGGCCTATCTCGACAGCTTCCCCGAAGGCGCATTCGCACCGCTGGCAAGGTTGCGTATCGAAGAACTGGGTCAGGCCGCCGATATGCCACCGGCGGCCAGCGCCGAGCCGCAACGGCCGGGCGCGATGGGCCGGACGGCGCGCGCGCCAGTCGACCAATGCGATCTGGAGGCGGCCGACATGCACGACCCCGGCGCGGTCGTGCAGACCTCAAACACCGACGAATTCGGCCTGCCACAAAATCCGCCCAGCGCGTATACCGCCTGCGTCAAGGCGCTGGCCGCCTGGCCGGACGAGCCGCGCTTCAAGCTTTATCTGGTCAGCGCTTTAGATGCTTTAAAAATGGGGGGCGACGTGCTGTCCAAAGCCGGTCAGTATGACGATCTGGCGCTCATTCGCGAGGCAGCGGCCGCAGACTACGCCCATGGAATTTTCCTGCTCGGCGTAGCCGCCCTCGACGGACGATACATCGAACCTGGATCCGACACCCAGCAAACGGCGGTGGACCTGTTCAGGCGGGCGGCGGCAGCCGGTCACGGACAGGCGCGATTGCGTTTGGCGCTCATGCTCGAGGGGTCGATCGGCAGCTATGGCCACACCGACTACGACGAAGCCGCCCGGCTTCTGCTGGCGGGTCTGAGAGACCAAAACGAGGGCAGCTACGATGCGTTGTTCACCTATCCGGAATCGCGCGCGAAACAGACCATCATGGCGCTCCAGTTTATACTGCAGCGTGAAAATCTCTATTCGGGCCGGATCGACGGCGACTTCGGGCCAAAGACGCAGGCGGCCACCAGGGCCTGGATGACGCGCTGACAAAAAGAGGGGCAACACCATGGCGCAACTTGTTTTCGGTCTTCGGCAACTGGCCCGGCTGGCGTTTTTCATGGCGCTCCTGGTTCCCGTTGCCGCCCAGTTCGCGGTTGTGCCCCCGGCCATGGCGCAAACGGCGCTCGAAGATGCCGAAGCTGCGGTCGGCGAGGCCGAAGCCGATTTCAGGATCATGCTCGACAGCGTCGACACGACCACCGAAAATCTGGACACTTTCCTCGACAATCTCCAGCTGGCCGACAAGACCTTCGTCAAGCTCATCGACAAGTACAAGAACGATCCGGCGAAGGTCCGCGAACTGAAGGAAGCGCTGCGTCTCGTGCGCACCGTCGAGGCGGGCGTAAACGACCAGCTTGGCGATCTGAAACTGCTGTCGAAGAGCGCCGGACACGTCAAATCAGCGTTCGACATCTACGATCAGGTCCAGGAAATGCGCGAACGCGCCGCTGCCCGAAAGGGCGGCCCGCTTGCCGGCAACCTGTCTATGCTCGCCGACGTGATGAAGGAATATGGCGGTGATGTTCCTCTGCTCGGCAAGGCGATCGAGATGTACGGTACGATGACCACGGGCTTGCTCGATGCGACCGACAAGTTGGCGGGTACGATCTCCGACAACTACAAGCAGGGCATGATCGGGGTCGGCACAAGCCAGAACATCGACGATCCGCGGTATCTGCGCTTCAAGGAGCAGTTCCCGCAAACCGACATCACCCTGGCTCCCGAAGGCCCGTCCTACCTGTTCAAGAACATCGATACCGCGGACCAGAAGAACTACATCTGGGATGAAGATGCGAACCAGTGGTATGTCGCCAAAGGGCCGACCGCGGCGCGGACCGTGTTCAGCCGCGTCTTGATGGCCGGCACGCGCCCGACGCCGGCCCAGCTCGCCTTCCTGGTCAAGAACGGCGCGACCGCCGCGAAACGCGAAGCGGACGCGCGCTCGGTCCTTGATGTCACAACGCGGCTGCGTCGTGGAATCAACATGGACACCGAATTCGAGGCGGTGCGCTTGTTCGGGTTTGATCTCATGTCCGACCAGGGCACGCCGGACCTGTTCCTGGCCCGTTACATCTATGACGGCAGATATCGCGATCTGGTCCGCAACTATGCGGCGGCGATCTGGGCCGATGCGATGACCCGCCGTGCCTCCGGACATGTGGCACGGGCGCTTGAGCGCTGGGCCGGGGAAGCCGGGTTTGACCTCTTCGACACACTGACGCCGGAACAGCAGGAGTTGCTCAAAAAACGCCTCGCCGCGATCGAAGCCGAAAAAAAGAAGCGGGAAGAACAGAAGCAAAAGGAAGTTCAGGCGCGGAAGGCCAAGAGCGGCGAAAAGCCGGAAAAACCCGTCGCGGCGAAGCCGCGGCAGCCGGCGCCCGCCGACCAGCCGGTGACGCCGCCGAAAGTCGAGGAACCGGCGCCGGCCGAACCGCCTCCCGCGGTGGCGCCGCCGCAACCCGAACTGCCGGCCAACACCAAGGTCGTTCCGTGGGACGAATCAACCCCGCGCTCGGTCTGCCTCGCCTATCACACGAGAGCCTCCACGATGCTCGACCAGTCGAGCTATCGTAACCTGATCAAGCTTGGCGACCCAGTCGTCAACGAGAAGGAGGGCACCTGCACGGTGCGATATTCGGGTGAGATGAAGGACGTTAATGGCGTTTGGCGTCCGATGGACGGGTTGGAGTTGTCGGTCAAGGTCGCGGAAGTCCGCAACCTCCTGAGTCAACTCGACGGCGAAAACGCCTACGAGCGGGTTTGCACGAAATGGAAGACCGTCGAATGGTGTGCGGGCCAAGAGCAGATCTGCACCGAAACGAGCACCACGCGAGGGTGCATCCGGTGGAAGGGCGCGATCGCGTCGCCCGAATGCGCAGAGTGGAAAACCTACACCCAATGCTCAAAACATGAATGGATCTGCACGAAGCCGATGGCACGGACCTATTGCGACAAATGGGGCCCGGCCGATCGGGCGGCGGTGAAGCAGCCCGCGGCTCCACCCTCGGCGAAGGAGCCAGCCGCAAGTCCGGATAACGACGCGGCAGGGAAGGCGAAATGCGCGGAGATACTGAAAAAATATCCACCCTCGGATCGCTCGCTCAAGGCAATGCAGGCACGCTTGCAATGCGTCGGGATCGCGAAATAGCAGCGAAGCCGTTGATCTGGCCGCGATGACGTCGTTCCGAATTCCGGCAGGCTGCCCCCCTGGAACTGACCGGCTTTAGCGCGCTTCGGTGTCGAGCCAGATCGTCACGGGACCGTCATTGACGAGCGCAATCTTCATATCGGCGCCAAAAATGCCGTTGGCGACCTTGATCCCGTGGCCTCGCACCTGTCGCGAGAAATGTTCGTAAAGCCGCTCCCCCTCATCCGGCGACGCCGCGGTCGAGAAACCCGGCCTGTTTCCCTTCGTTTCCGCCGCCAGCGTGAATTGGCTGACAATGAGCGCACCGCCGCCAATGTCCGACAGCGACCTGTTCATGCGGCCTTCGTCGTCGCGGAATATGCGCAGGTTCACCACCTTCCGGGCAAGCCGTTCCGACTGCGCCTCGGTATCGCCCCGCATGGCGCAGACAAGAACGAGCAGGCCTTCGCCGATTTCGCCTGTCACCACGCCATCGACGGTGACGCTCGCTTGAGTGGTTCTTTGGACCAGTGCCCGCAATCCGTATCTCCAGTTTTCGCCGAAAGGGATCGGTCACCGCTAAACGCCGGGCATGGCGCTGTCCACCCGCGGCGGCTCACACGGCGGCGATCAGGTCCATCGCGGTAACGCTGTCGAACTGCACATGCTCGGCCATCAGGGCCTCTGCCCGGTCGGAGTCGCGGTCGAGGATTGCCTCGACGATCACGCGGTGCTCCTTGGCCGATAGCCCGATCGACCCCTTGTAGCGGTACCGCGCGCGATAATAGGCGAGCAGCCGGCGCGCATTCGTCTTGATCATCTCGAGCAGCACCGCATTGTGCGCCGCCTCGGCCACCACCCGGTGGAACTCCAGGTTGCACAAGTAATAGAGATCCGGCTCGTCATCGCCATACCGGGCGGCATGAGCTTCGCACTTGTCGAGCGCCACCTCGATCTTCCGGGCGTCGTCGGGCCCGTGCCGGCGGGCGGCCAGCCCCGCGGCCTGGCCTTCGAGCTTGGCATGCACCTCGAGGATCGCAAGGAACTCCTCGATGGTCGGCCGGAAGATCACCGCACCGCCACGCGGTTTACGCCGCACGATGCCGATCGCCTCCATCTGCAGGATCGCTTCGCGCACCGGTGTGCGCGACACGTCGAATTCGCGCGCCAGAACCTGCTCTTCCAGCACATCGCCGGGCGACAGCAACCCGGCCTCGATCCGGGTCATGATGTCTTCGATGATAAGGTCGGTCTGGCTCACCGCGCCGGCTCCCCCGCTTTTTAGGCAAGACCGGTAAGGCCTGTCGCCGCCGGTTCGATGCGGCGACAGTATATTTTAACAAGCCGTCAATATGCAAACAGTGGCGGAAACGCCAGATCAGGCGGGAACGGCGCTCGGTCCGGTGATTGCTCCGGGTCCGGGAATACCGCCGGGCGGACACTTGCCAGCGATGATCATGCCGAGCATGTCGTCTTCCGTCACCTCGTCGACCTTCACGGTGCCGACGAGCTGGCCGTTTTTCATGACATTGGCGCGGTCGCACAGCAACTTCACCTGGTGGATGTCATGGTCGATCAGGAATATGCCGATACCCTCCGACTTCAACTGCTCGATCAGTTCGGCGACCATCCGCGTCTCCTGAACGCCGAGGGCTGCGGTCGGTTCGTCCATGATCAGTATCTTGGCGTTGAAGTAGACCGCGCGCGCGATGGCGACGGACTGCCTCTGGCCGCCCGACAGTCCCGCGACCGGGGTATGAAAACGCCGGAAATTCGGATTGAGGCGCTTCATGATCTTGCGCGTTTCGGCTTCCATCTTCGCGTCGTCGACGAAACCCTGCCGCGACACCAGTTCACGGCCGAGGAACAGGTTGGACGCGGCGTCGAGATTGTCGGCGAGAGCCAGGTATTGGTAAATCGTCTCGATCTGGTAATTGCGCGCGTCGCGCGGATTGTTGATCGTGGCCTTCTCGCCGTTGATCCAGATCTCGCCGGCATCGCGCGGCAGCGCGCCCGACAGCATCTTCATCAGCACGGACTTGCCGGCACCATTGTGCCCGAGCACCCCGACCACTTCACCCGGATAGAGATCTATCGTGACGTGGTCGACGGCCTTGATGCCGCCGAACGACTTCACCATGTCGCGCATTTCCACAAGGGGCTTTGCCATGATCAGTCTCCCGTCCGGCGGCGATAGATGATGTCGATGAAGACGGCGAGCACCAGCACGGTGCCGACGACCATGTTCTGGTACGGCGCATCGACGCCGACCATCGCCATGCCCGATTGCAGGCTCTGCATGATCAGCGCGCCGAGAATGGCGCCGTAGATGGTGCCCATGCCGCCGGACAGCGCCGTGCCGCCGATCACCGCCGCCGCGATAACCCGCAACTCGTCCAGTGTCCCGATGTCGTTGGAGTGGAAAGTCTGGCGCGACGAGGCGACGATCGCCGAGATTGCGCACAGCGCGCCCATGATCGCGAAAACCTTGACGGTCAAAAGCCTCGTATTAATACCGGCCAGAACGGCCGCTTCCGGATTGCCGCCGGTGGCGAAGATGTAGCGGCCAAGGCGCGTGCGCCGCGCGATTACCGTCATCGCTATCGCGATCAGGATCAGCAACAGCACCGAGATCGGGATCCCGTAGCCTGCCACCAGTCCTTCGGGCAGCACCTCCCCACGTGCTTCGTAGATGCGGGCAAGGCGGGCGGTCGGAATTTCATAGCTGTTGAGGATCAGAACGAAACCGAGGATCACTATCGCGATGATCGCGCCGATGACCGTCTCGGCCCACATCGGCTTGACCGGGAACTCATGCGCGACCTTCGTGCGTCGCGACTGGATCAGCGCATACAGCGAGGCCACGATCGCGATGGCGGCGAAGACCCAGCTCCACATCTCGCCGATTGTGCCGTTGATGCCGCCGAACAGCTGGAAATTCTCGTCGAGCGGTCCGATCGTCTGGCCCTTGGTCAGATGCCAGGCGACGTTGCGCCAGACAAGGTAGCCGCCGAGCGTGACGATGAAGGCCGGAATGGTCAGGTAACCGATCAGCCAGCCCTGGAGCGCGCCGATCGCAGCGCCCGTTGCAATACCCATCAAGACCGCGATCGGCATGGTGGCGGGATGGTTGAGGCCGAGGCCCAAAACATCCGGCATCACCCAGGTTTGCACCATCGCCATCACCGCAGAACAGGTTGCAAGCAACGAACCGACCGACAGGTCGATGTTCCGCGTGACGATCACAAATACCATCCCCGTAGCCATGATCGCGACGGAGGCCGTCTGGATCGTCAGGTTGAAGAGGTTGCGCGGCGTCATGAAACGGCCGTCGGTCAGAAAATTGAAGACCAGGCAGATCACAACGAATGCGCCGATCATGCCGAGCAGGCGCGTGTCGAGTTCGAGAGCTGCAAAGAAATTGCGCGGCTTGGCCGGCGCGCTCGCGGCTTGTGGCGTGTCGGTCATGGGCCAGGGTCCGGATATGCGCGGTTAGGCGCCCCCACCTCCAGGGTGGGGACGCGATTTACACGATCTGTAACAGAGCTTGGAACTTAGTTACAGGGGGCCGGGCCGTTCTCGACGCCCTGACACAGCTCATCCTTGCTGATCCAGCCGGCATCGACAACCGCGGTCAGGTTGTCCTTGGTGACCGGCACGGGCTTCAGGAACATCGCGGTCATGGTCGTGCCGGACGGCGACGTCCACTCAACGGCGCCCTCGATGTCGCTCATCTTGGTGCCATTGGCCAGCTTGGCTGCGATTTCGCCGGCATTCTTGCCAAGGTCGCGTGCATCTTTCCACACGCTCACGGTCTGTGTCCCCTTGGCAACGCGGTTAAGCGCAGCGTGGTCGCCGTCCTGACCCGAAACCGGGATGCCGTCCATGCCCTGGGCGGTCAGCGCTGCGACAACGCCACCGGCGGTGCCGTCGTTGGAAGCCACCACGGCGTCGACCTTGTTGTCGTTGGCCGTCAGAATCTGTTCCATGTTGCGCTGGGCATTGGCAGGCAGCCAGCCGTCGGTATAGGCCTCGCCGACGATCTTGATGTCACCCTTGTCGATCGCGCCCTGCAGGATCTCCTGCTGGCCGCCCCGCAGGAAGTCGGCATTCGGATCGGTGGGCGAGCCCTTGATCATCACGTAGTTGCCCTTGGGCGCGGCCGCAAAGACGGCACGGGCCTGCATTCGGCCGACCTCGACGTTGTCGAAGGTCAGATAGAAGGCGCGGCTGTCTTCGATCAGGCGGTCATAGGCGATAACGGGAACGCCCTCATCGGCAGCCGCCTGAACGGCCGGGATGACCGCCTGCGTGTCCTGCGCGAGAACGATCAGCGCATCCACGCCCTGCGCCATCAGGCTTTCGACGTCGGAGAGCTGTTTGGCTGCGGACGACTGGGCGTCGGTCGAGACATATTTATCGCCATTAGCCTCGATCGCCGCCTTCATGGCCGCTTCGTCGGTTTTCCAGCGTTCTTCCTGGAAGTTCGACCACGAAACGCCGATAGTCTTGTCCTTCGCCAGCGCCACGCCGCCGAAGGAAGCGGTAATTACCGCGCTTGCAAGGAGCGCGCCGATAAAGTTCTTCATGCTGTTCCTCCCAGGTAACATGCATTCAACACAACCTCGGCAACCGCCTGCTGCGATCACCGCGAAGCTTTTAATTCGAGCCTCAAAAAAAATAGTGACTCAATCGCGATGCTATGTCAACATTGATTTCTGGTCCGGCAACATATTGCAACGCAAGGGCTTTCTTGCAGCGCAAAATAACAGAGACCTGGGAGGAAGATCGGAATGTCGACGGCGATTGTCCGTCCGGACGACGTGCGCAAGCGTAACCGGCAGCGCATTGTATCAACATTGCGCCGGGAGGGCGTCATGTCGCGCACCGATCTCGCTTCGGCCACGGGACTGAGCGCCGCGACCGTATCCGCGATCACCTCCGATCTGCTCGCCGAAGGTCAGCTCCGGCTGGAAAACACGATTGATTTACCCGCGACGGCGCGCGGCCGCCCGAAAGTCTCGCTCGGCCTCAATCCGGATGCTGCCCTCGTCGGTGCCGTCATCCTGCAGCTCAATCTGATCACGGTGAACATCGTCGATTACCGCGGCAACATCGTCTACGAGCAGCGCTGCGAGCTCGATACGCTGAATGCCAAGCGGGACGAACTGAAAAACGCCCTGGTCGATTGCATGGCAAGGGCGATCGAAAAGCTCGGTTCGCGCAGCGCGCTCCTGAGCCGCGTCGCGGTCGGCGTTCAGGGAGCGACCGATGTCGAGGGAACGGTTATGCTGTGGTCGCCGATCACCCGGCATGCGAACTTGCCGATCCGCGACTGGTTTGCCGAAGCGTTCGGACTGCGCACGCGCCTGTCGAACGATTGCGATGTCATGGCTCGCGCCCTCAATTGGCGCGACCCGGAACGCTACGCGACGAATTTTGCCGCCGTCCTTCTGTCGCACGGTGTCGGCATGGGGCTTTTCCTGCGCGGAGGCATCATCAACGGAACGGTGTCCTCGGGCACCGAGTTTGGCCACATCACACACATGCCGGGCGGCTCGATGTGCCGATGCGGCAGCCGAGGCTGCATCGAAGCTTATGCGGGCGATTATGCGATCGAACGGCGCGCTGCAGGATTGGTGGGCGAGGCTCCCCCGCCCGGCCTTCCCCACGAACCCGATGTCGCCGCTGTGGCCGCTGCTGCCCGTGCCGGCGACCGCGATGCGATGACTGCCATTGCGGAAGCCGGCAGGGCGATAGGCTATGGTCTTGCCAGCCTCTACGCCCTGGTCGATCCTTTCACGGTTGTGTTGATAGGTCAGGGCACGGTAGCCTTCGACATCATGGAGCCGTCGATCCGCGAAGCGTTAGCCGCCACCATGGCCGGGCGCCGGGCGCCTGATGTTGCCATCGACTGCATCGACGACTCGCAGCCGCTGATACGAGAAGGATGCGCGATCAACGCATTGCTGATGCTCGACGACGAGCTGGCGCACACGGTGAAGGAACCAGGAGTCCCCGCATGAAGACACGGATTCTCGCCATTGCGGTCGCGGTCGCCGCCCTGTCGGAAACCGCCGGCGCGGGACCGGTTGTCGAGCCTTGGGCGGAAACCGCGCTCGGCCGCGCGCCGGTCGTCGGTCCGTTGTCGGGAAAGGTCGGCGGCGACGAACTGGAATCCCTACGCGCGCGCGGCGAGTTCCTGTTTTCCGCTCCCTTTACCGCGCAGGACGGCATCGGTCGGCCGATGGCGACCCAGGCGATCATTCCCACCAAGCGCAAACGAGCCGACACCGGTACATTTCATCGCCTGTCCGGCCTTGACGCCAACTCCTGCGCGAGTTGCCATAACGCGCCGAGCGCCGGCGGCGCCGGTGATTTCACCACCAATGTCTTTGCGTCCGAGGGTTTCAGCGACGCCGAGTTCGATTCCTCCGACCCCCAGTTTTCCAACGAGCGCAACACCAACCACCTGTTCGGCTCCGGCCTTGTCGAGCTGCTGGCGCGCGAAATGACCGCCGAGTTGCAGCAACAGCGCAAGGATGCATTGCACCTGGCGCGGAACAGCGGCAAGGCGGCAACCGTGCAACTCGTCGCCAAGGGCGTCGGATTTGGCAAGCTGACCGCCCTGCCCGACGGCATCGTCGATCTCAACGGCATCGAGGGGGTCGACACTGATCTGGTCATCCGTCCCTTCAGCCAGAAGGGCGTCATGACCTCGCTGCGCCAGTTCACTATCAATGCCCTCAACCAGCATGTCGGCATGGAGGCGGTTGAACGTTTTGGCGCGCGCTGGACCGGCGAGACCGACTTCGACGAGGACGGGGTCGGTGACGAGATCAAGCCAATGGATGTCAGCGCCCTGGTTGCCTTTCAGGCTCTGCTTCCCACGCCCGTGGCCAAGGTTCCGGACGACGCTGCCTGGCAACGGGCGGCACGGCGCGGTGACGAGCTGTTCGACAGCGTCGGGTGCAGCGCCTGCCATATTCGCGCCCTGCCGCTCGGTTCCGCGGTCTTCTCCGATCCGGGCCCGTACGACGCCGCCGGCACATTGCGCGCCGGAGAGGACGGCAGCGGACTGTCCTACGATCTGGCCGAATTTGAATGGGCCGCAAAGCTGCCGCGCAACGACAGCGGCCAGATCATGGTGCCGCTGTTCGGCGACCTGAAACGCCACAAGGTGGCGGACCGCCAGGTCGCGGCGCTTGGCAACGAATTGCTGGCACAGCGTTTCGTGGAGCGCGACGTGTTCCAGACCACCGAGCTGTGGGGCATCGGGTCAACCGCGCCCTATGGCCACCGCGGCGACTTCACCACGCTCGACGGCGTGATCCGCGCTCATGGCGGCGAGGCGCGCGCCAGTCGCGATGCCTATATCGCCCTTCCCGACGCGGACCGCAGCGCCCTCGTCGCCTGGCTCAAGACACTGGTGATCAAATGATGTCCGAGCACCTGAAAAGACTTTTAGCGGCCGCGCTCGCCTGGGCCTCGATCGGCCCTGCGACCGCCACCGAAACCGAGCGCGCGTCGATTCCCATGGACGTTCCGGTGATGCACGAAGAGGCGAAAACAGCCGGCATCGAACACACCTATGACGGGCCCTGGGAGTATTTCGTCGGTGGTGGCGTCGCGGCCTTCGACTGCAACGGCGACCGGCGCCCCGATCTTGCCTTTGCCGGCGGCCAGTCGCCTGCCACGCTCTACGTCAACGACAGCCCGGCGGGCGGTGCGCTCTCATTTCACGAGAAGCCGGATGCCATTCCCGCAGAGATCACGACCAAGGCGACCGGGTTCTATCCGATCGACATCGACAATGACGGCTTGCGCGACCTGGTCATGCTGCGTGTCGGGGCCAACGTCATTCTCAAGGGCGGTCCCGACTGCACCTTCACCAGGGCCGACCGCGAATTCGCCTTCGATGGTGGCCGGGCCTGGACGACCGCCTTCGCGGCGACATTCGAGGCCGGCCAGACCTTTCCCACGCTCGCCTTCGGCAATTATGTCGATCGCTCCGCGCCCGGTTCGCCGTGGGGGACTTGCCACGACAACGTGCTGGCCCGACCGGGCGACCGCATGGACCAGCCCGACTACGCCGATCCGCAGATTCTGTCGCCGGGCTACTGCACCTTGTCGATCCTGTTCACCGACTGGAACCTGTCGGGCGAACCGGACCTGCGCATCGCCAATGACCGGCAATATTATCGTGGCGGCCATGAACAGCTGTGGCGCATCCAGCCGGGCCGTCCCGCCCGCCCCTATCGCGCATCCGACGGCTGGCGCACCGTGCGCATCTGGGGCATGGGCATCGCCGAAACGGATCTCGACGCCGACGGCTACCCCGAATACGCGCTCACCTCGATGGGCGACACCAAGCTGCAAACCCTCGACGACGACGCCGACGAGGGCAGCCCCATCTATCGCGACATCGCGCTCGAAAAGGGCGCGATCGCCCAGCGCCCCTACACCGGCGACGACCTGAAGCCCTCGACGGGCTGGCATACTGAATTTGCCGATCTCAACAATGACGGCCGCACCGATCTGTTCATCGCCAAGGGCAATGTCGAGCAGATGCCCGACTTCGCATCCTTCGATCCCGACAATCTCCTGCTCGGCAAGTCGGACGGCGCATTCACCGAGGCCGGCGACCTTGCCGGCATCGCCTTGCCCACCAAGGGGCGCGGCGCGGCAATCGTCGATCTCAACATGGACGGCATGCTCGACCTCGTCGTCGTCAATCGCGGCGCACCGGCAAGCGTATTCCGCAATCTCGGCGGCCGCGCGGCATCCGGCCCGCGCCCGATGGGCAACTGGCTGGAGATCGAACTGCAACAGAAAGGCGTCAACCGCGATGCCATTGGCGCAACGGTCCTGGTCAAGTCGGGCAACGAAACGCGCACCCGCATGGTCTATGTCGGCGGCGGCCACGCCTCCGGCCGTGTCGGCTTCATCCATGTCGGCACCGGCACAGCCGAGCGCGCCCAGGTCCGGATCAAATGGCCGGACGGCGAATGGAGCCCGCCCTACCGCGTTTTCGCCAACAATTTCGTGGTGATCCGCCGCGGCTCCGAGCAGGCGCAATATTGGTATCCGGACGACTGAGGCCGAACACCGGAACGGATCTCTAGCCGGCCAGCGCCGCGCGCAGGGCCTTGAGATCGAAGTCGTGGGCCTGCAGGTCGGCGAACGTGATCGCCTGCCCCTCGCCAAGCATTTTGCGCACCGCCACATGCTCGGCCGGCGCATTGACCGATTCCAGGCCGATATAGTCCTCGCCGGCAAAGCAGTGGACGGCGAGCTTGCCGTTCTCGCCTTCGCGCACGACATGGCGGTCCGCTGTGCCGGTCAGCCCGGCGATCTGCAGCTTGCGCTCGCCTTGGTCGCTCCAGAACCAGGGAAAGGCGGCGTAGGGCGCCGCACCCTTGCCGGCCAGCCGTGCCGCGACTGCCTTGCCCTGGTCGGTCGCGTTCTGAACCGACTCGATACGGCCGCGACTGCCCGCCAGCGGATGGATGAACGAGGCGCAATCGCCAATCGCCGAAATAGCCGGATCGTCGGTCAGCAGGCTTTCGTCGACCGTGATGCCGACATCGGTGGCGAGCCCGGCCACGCGGGCCAGGTCGTCATTGGCGGCAACGCCAACCGACACCAGAACGAGATCGCCGGCGATCACGGTACCGTCGCCCAGTTCGACACCGGAGGCGGATCCGCTCCCGTCGTCGCGGATGCGCACGGCAGACGCGCCGAAATGGATCGTCACACCGGTAACTGCGTGATACTGCGCGAAATGCTCCGACACCGGCGCCGAAACCACCCGCGCCATCGCCCGCGGTGCCGCTTCCAGCACCGTGACCTCGGCGTCGAGGCCGCGCGCCATCGCCGCAAATTCGAGCCCGATGAACCCGGCGCCGATGATGATCACCGATTGCGACGACGCGATCAGGTCGCGGATCTCGTCGGCATGCGCCATGGTCCTCAATTCCACGACCCCGCGCAGGTCGGCGCCCTCGATCGGCAGCCGGCGGTTGCGCGCACCGGTCGCCAGGATCAGATGGTCATAGCCGAGCCGGTCGCCGCCATCGAGTTCCACGGCGCGGGCGCGCCGGTCGATCGTCTCGACCCGCCTGTTCGCCAGCAGTGTGATCCGGTTGGTTTCGTAGAAGCTTTCCGGGCGTAGGAGCAGCCGCTCGGCGCGCCCTTCCTTGATGTAGGTTTTCGACAGAGGCGGCCGCTGGTAGGGCAGCCCCGGCTCATCGCCGATCATCACGATTTCGCCGTCATAACCTTCGGAGCGCAGGCTGCTTGCGGCCTGAAACCCGGCCTGGCCAGTCCCGGCGATAACAATCGATCTTAAACTCATGAACGGCTTCCCGGCGTTGCGTTGAAGCCGTCTTTATCAGCTTAGACCGGGCCGCGACAACCGGCTTGCGGTATGGCCGATGCGCGTTGCCGCCGGCGGGCCGGGATCAATAGATCAGCCGCACGACGTCCTTGATGTTGGGCCGCGGGATGACATTGAGCGTGCTGGGATGGGGAACCTTGGCGCCTTTGGTCTTGTAGGGGAAATTGATGGTTCCCGTGCCCGTCCACGAAAATCCGTCGGTGATCCAGGCGGCCCATTCCGCAGTGATGTTGGGTGTCCCGTCATTGTCCCACTCGAACGCGCCGTTCGGCAGGTAGATGATGCCGTACAGATCGGCCGTTGAATTCTCGATCGTGTGCTCCGTTTCCTCGCGCACACCCATCATGACGAAGCTTTCGTACTTCCCGGAAACCGGTGCGACCAGGCGCAGCGTCGCATCCTGGAGTTCCATCTCGGCCTTCGAGTCGCCGAGCATGATGGTGACGCCGTCGCCTTGGACATTCGATTCATCGACCACGAACTTGCCGCCGATGATGACGTAGAGACCCGGATTGAGGGTCACGTCGGCGCTCTTCTCCACCTCGAGCCCGCCGCAATAGGTACCCGGATCGAGTGTATGCGATCCGCCTTTCAGCTGCGTATTGTAGAAGTCGCATATGCCGGGCTTGGGCAACGACATCGACAGATACGGATCGGGGATCGGCTCGCGCACGCGCTGCAGCGGCGGCGTTACGTTCTGAATGTAATGGTGTCCGTATCCCACGGCCTGGACCGACGCACCGGTCATGAAATTTTCCGGCGTGTGCGGGTCGACGACGTCGTCATAATCGTTCGAATTCCCGTAGATATGGCAATCGGGCCCATAGACCGACACCGATCCCTTGAGCTCCAGCGTATGCTTGCGCGTCGGATGCATCGCCATGATGCACAGCGGTTCGCCGGATTGCGGCCCCACGATCGCCGCCGAGCTGACGTCGAGGCTGAGCGTGTCGATGCGCGCCAGCTTCAGGAGTTCGGTCGGCGCGTGCCCCTCCACTGTGCCGATCAGTTCGCCGTCACTGCCATGGGAAAAGGTGACATCGTCGATATTGCCGCCGAAAGCTTCGGTATTGGCCGCGAATATCTTCTTGGCGAGTTCGATCTGTTCGTTCTCGTCCGACTTCTGGGCGATTGCTCCCAGCACGGCAGCATCGAGCGCATCTTTCAGTTCGCTCTTGAGGCGGAACGAATTGGAGTAGTCCAGCGCGCCGCCGCCGGCCATGAGAAGTGAAGTCAGGCACAGCGAGAAAATGATCGCATAGTTGCCTGATTCATCTTTTGCTAACTTTCTAATATTAGAAAAGGCTGAAGTCAGGATGTGGGGCTTGCGCAACATCGTCATGATCCACTCCGGCGTCTAAAGCCGCGGAGATGTGCTCGACAACGGGCACATTCCGTGGGTTTTCGTGTTTTTCGTCCAAATTGTGTGCCCGACTCTCTAAAGAAATCGATAATCACGATCCTTAAATTTGGGAGAGGCGGTAACGGCACGCGCGGTCGCGACCGGCTGCGGCTGCCGAGCGCGTGCATGAAATCGGCCGGCGCGGATCGAACCGGTCGGCGCGTCCTGATGGTTTTTTAGAAAATATCCGGTTTCCCCTATCGGGCGCATGAAAGGCCAACACGACCTCGCCGCGTTGGCTTTCAATGGTTTCGGCCCGGACCGGTGGTGTGCACCGACCACGCACCGTGTCAGGGCACGACCGCAGTCTCGCCCCCGCCGATATGCGCGTCGACAAGCGTGGCGTTCGCCGGTGTCAGATGTCCTTCATCAGGCGGAGCGCGTCATAGATTGCCGCGTGGGTGTTGCGCGCGGAAACCGCGTCGCCGATCCGGAACAGCTGGAAGTCGCCTTCGGGGTTGCTGGCGACCGACTGCGGAACGCCGGCAGCCAACTGGTCGTTCGACATCTCGCCCAGATTCGTGGACAGCGGTTTGAGCTCGAAATAGATATCATCCAGCGGACGCGTGCCGTGGTTGATCACCACCTGGTTGAAGCGGCGCTGTTTCGCGACGCTGCCGTAGTCGCTACCGATATGGGCGACCAGCTCGTTGCCGTCTTTTTCCACCGCCTCAAGGCGGTAGGTGACGGTGAAGGTCACATCCTTCTTCTGCATCGAACGCATGTAGGGCACGAGGTTCATCGCCATGACCTCGGGCGCGAAGGAACGGTCCGGCGTCATGATTTCGACCGTCGCTCCGGCACTGGCGAGAATTTCGGCCGCCTGCAGCCCGGCATGGTCGCCTGCGTCGTCATAGACCAGCACATTCGTCCCCGGCGCCACATCGCCCGAGATGATATCCCAGGATGAAACGACCAGTTCATTGCCCTGCTTCAGCACCTCGGTATGCGGCAGGCCGCCCGTGGCGACGATCACCACATCGGGGTTTTCGGCGCGCACGGTGTCCGCTTCTGCCCAGGTGGCGAAACGGAACGCGACGCCGGAGTTCTCGCACTGGGCCAAGCGCCAGTCGATGATGCTGATCATCTCGCGGCGGCGCTCGCTTTGCGCGGTTAGGCGGATCTGGCCGCCGGCCTTGTCGGCTGCTTCGAAGACCACGACCTCGTGTCCCCTTTCACTCGCGACGCGCGCGGCTTCCATGCCTGCCGGGCCCGCGCCGACGACAACCACCTTCTTGCGGGTTTCGGCCTTCGCGATCTTGTGCGGCATGGTGAGTTCACGCCCCGTCGCCGGATTGTGGATGCAGTAGGCCGCGCCGCCCTGATAGATGCGGTCGAGGCAGTAGTTCGCACCCACGCAGGGACGGATATCGTCTTCGCGCTTCTCGATGATCTTCTGCACGATGTACGGGTCGGTCATGTGGGCGCGCGTCATGCCGACCAGGTCGACCTTGCCCGTGGCGATGGCGTGGCGCGCCGTCGCCACGTCCGGGATTTTCGAGGCATGGAAGGTCGGGAAATTAGTCGCCGCGCGGATTTCGCCGGCAAAGTCGAGATGCGGCGAGTTGGGCATGCCCTGGATCGGGATGACATCGGTCAGGCCGGCATCGGTATCGATATGCCCGCGCACGACATTCAGGAAGTCGATCATGCCGCTGTCCTTCAGACGGCGCGAGATTTCCAGGCCGTCCTCCTTTTCCAGGCCGCCCTCCAGCATTTCGTCGCCGGAATAGCGGATGCCGACAATGAAGTCGGGGCCGACGCGCTTGCGGATTTCCCTCAGCACATCGAAGGCGAAGCGCAGGCGATTGTCGAGCGAGCCGCCGTAGGGGCCGTCGAGCTCGTTCGTCAACGGCGACCAGAACTGGTCCATCAGGTGGCCGTACGCCTCCAGTTCGATGCCGTCCATGCCCCCGGCTTTCATGCGTTCGGCCGCGTCGGCGTAATCCTTGATGATCCGGGCGATGTCCCAGTCTTCCATCTTCTTGGGGAAGGCCCGGTGCGCCGCCTCGCGGTTGTGGGATGGCGACACGACCGGAAGCCAGTATTCCTTGTCCCAGCGGGTCCTGCGACCAAGATGGGTCAGCTGGATCATGATCGCGGCACCCTGCTCGTGCACCGCATCGGTCAGGTCCTTCATCCACGGCACCACTTCGTCTTTGTAGACGAGGATATTGTTGAACACCGGCGGGCTGTCCTTCGAGACGGCGGCGGAGCCGGCGGTCATCGTCATCGCCACGCCGCCCCTGGCGCGCTCCACGTGATAGGCGCGGTAGCGATCCTTCGGCATCCCGTCCTGCGGATAGGCCGGCTCATGCGACGTCATGATGATGCGGTTGCGCAATGTGAGGTGCTTGAGTTGAAAAGGCTGAAGGAGGGGATCTTTGGACATCGGCCTGGCTCCGCGAGTGACGTTTGGAAAAACTTGCCAGAAATGTACACCAACGTCAATTATATGTTCATTGATGCTCCTACGATTGACGATATTGTACATTTTTGATAGTGAACCGGTCATGGAGCACTCCTCGAATGAAGGCGGATGGCGCGGCTCCCCGGACCTTTGGCTCGGGGCGGCCTACGATGTCCTGCTGGATTCCGGCATCGACGCGGTGAAGATATTGCCGCTGGCGAAGAGGCTCGGACTTTCGCGGACGAGCTTCTACTGGTTCTTCAAGGATCGCGAGGAATTGCTCGATGCCCTGCTGTCGCGCTGGCGCGAGCGGAACACGGGCAATCTGGTCAAGCGGTCGCAGGCCTATGCGGAGACCATCGCCGAGGCGATGCTGAACGTCTTCGACTGCTGGTTCGATACCGAGCTTTTTGATGCGAAATTCGAATTCGCGATCAGGAGCTGGGCCATCCAGTCGCCCGAGATCCTCGCCGAGGTCCAGGAGGCCGACAAGCAGCGTCTCGACGCTCTGACCCGGATGATTGTCCGCTTCGGCCAGAGCGAGCGGCGCGCCGACGTCCGCGCGCGAACGATCTACATGGTCCAGATCGGCTACATCTCGATGCAGACGATGGAAGACCTCTCCGTGCGCATGAAACGCATTCCCGAATATGTGGAGATTTTCACGGGCCAGTCACCCGAGCAGAGAGAGCTCGACCGGTTCTTCGCGCGCCACGGCTATTCGCAACCGTAGCCGCGCGAAGTCCAGACAGGTGTCGGGAGCTGGTTCCAGGGTGATCGGCAACGCAGGGACGCGATGCCCTCCCCCCGGGTCATTTTCCCGGCGCCCCGGTTGCCCGAGGCCCCGCCAGCTACAACTCCACGGTCACTCGGCCCAGCGGCTTGGAACAACAGGCGAGGATGTAACCCTCGTCGATGTCGTCATCAGTGATGCCGCCATTGTGCACCATGTGAACTTCGCCGCCCGTCTTGCGCACCTTGCAGGTACCGCAAATGCCCATCGAGCAGCCCGAGGGGATGGCGAGGCCCGCGGATCGCGCGGCTGCCAGGATCGTGTCAGTCTCGGCGCATTTGGCCGACACGCCCGACAGGGCGAATTCGATCTCGGCTTCGCTTTCCGAATCGGGGAACACGTCCTCGGGCACGGCTTCGGCCGCCGCGGGGGTGCCACCGAAACTTTCCTGATGATAGCGGCTCATGTCGTAGCCGAGGCCTTCAAGCGCGTCGCGTACCGCTTGCATGAAGGGTTCGGGCCCGCAGCAGAACACCTCGCGCTCGAGATAGTCCTGCGCCATCAGACCCAGCATGATCTGGTTGAAGAATCCTTTGTAGCCGGTCCACGGCCGGTACGGATCGGCCTCCTCGACCACCCATTTCAGGTCGAGGCCGGAAATGCGCGTGGCCATCAGTTCCATCCGGTCGCGCAGGATGATCTCGGAGGGGCGGCGGGCGCAATTGATGAAGACGATATCCGGCTGTCGCCCGGAATCGTACATCCAGGTGGTCATCGCCACCATCGGCGTGATGCCGGAACCGGCCGAGATCATCAGGTACTTCTCGGCCGGGTGATTGACGAGCGAAAACTTGCCCGCCGGCCCGATAGCCCGCAAACGCATGCCGGGATGCAGGTTGTCGAACATCCATCGCGTTCCGATCGATGTATCCTGCGCCTTGACCGTGAGCGTCAGCGCGGTCGGCCGCGAAGGTGACGACGAGATCGTGTAGGTCCGATGGAGCGGCCCGCCGGGAACGGGAAGCTCCAGCGTGATGAACTGCCCCGGATCGTGGTTGAACAGCGCACCTGACGGGCTTTGAAAGCTGAACGTCACCACATTCGGCGCTTCCGGATTGCGGGTCACGCACTCCAGCGGCTCGGCATCGGTCCAGAAACTGAGTTTCTTGAACTGGCTCATTTGGTTACTCCGCGGCCTCTCTGAACGGCACCACCGCCTGCTGAAGCCGGTCGGCATACCAGTCGACGAACTGCACCACACCGCTTTCGACGTCCGGCGAATAGGGGCCGGGCGTGTAGGCCGGGGAGAAAATGCCCTGCTGGTTGGCCTCGACGATCTCGCGATCCTCGTCATTGGTCGCGATCCAGACCTCGGTGAGGCGCTTGAGATCGTAGTCGACACCTTCGACGGCGTCCTTGTGCACGAGCCAGGTGGTCGTCACCTCGGTTTCGGTCGCGCTGATCGGCGTCACGCGGAAGGTGAGGGAATGATCCGGAAGGAAATGGTTCCAGGTGGTTGGATAATGGAACTTCAACAGC